>DASTMP010000428.1:0-57008 GCA_035714085.1 Blastocatellia bacterium | reverse complement strand
TCTCCAGGTTGAATTTACAACCGGGAGTTTATCAAAGATCAATGTCTCGTTGTAGTATTAGGTTGCTTCAACAAAGCTGGGACGCTCTTGCGACCGCAGGTGGCCCGTAAAAACCCAGGAGCATTTGCACAAAATCTGGGCCTCGCGGGCTTGATGTGTGGTTACGCCATCTTCCTGGGGTTCCGCTGCGCTCCACCCCAGGCTATATTCTGCCGCCTGCTCCGCAGGCTGAAGATGTGAACATCCATTTAGTGTAAAAGTTTGGGTAATGACAAGGTTTGAACGCCGGGAAGCCGCGTTTGAATTGTCTCGTCGCGTAGCGACGGTTGAAATCGGACCGGTCATGATGCGGGGCTCAAGCGTCGCTACGCGACGCGAATACCTATGCCATCTCCCCAGCCCTAAAGGACTGGGCTAAAGTCAGCCGCCGCTAGCGCGGCGAGGAGCTGAGATTGCCGGTAAAAACAAAAGTGTCCTGACTTCAGCCTTGAAATGCAATCTTCCGCGGCCCGCTATAAAATAACGCCGTATGATTTCCACCACCATCGGACCATAGAAACGAGAACTTCAGACGCATAATGGCTCTCAAGAAATCCGAACTCTACTCTTCCCTCTGGTCAAGTTGCGACGAACTGCGCGGCGGCATGGACGCCAGCCAATACAAGGACTACGTGCTGGTGTTGTTGTTCATCAAGTACGTCAGCGACAAATACGCCGGCGTGCCGTATGCGCCGATCAAGATCCCCGAAGGCGCCGGCTTCAAGGACATGGTCGCGCTCAAGGGCAAGCCCGACATCGGCGACCAGATCAACAAGAAGATCATCGGGCCGCTGGCCAACGCCAACAATCTGTCCGACATGCCCGACTTCGACGACGCCACGAAGCTCGGCAGCGGCAAGGAAAAGGTGGATCGCCTCACCAACCTCATCGCCATCTTTGAAAATCCGGCGCTCGATTTCAGCAAGAACCGCGCGGACGGCGATGACATACTCGGCGACGCCTATGAATATCTGATGCAGCATTTCGCGGTGGA
This sequence comes from Blastocatellia bacterium, assembly GCA_035714085.1. GTDB lineage: Bacteria > Acidobacteriota > Blastocatellia > RBC074 > RBC074 > JAJVID01. Next base: position 55,975 of record DASTMP010000428.1, on the reverse strand, counting down.
TAGCGGCAAGAGCAAGGGGCAGTTTTACACGCCCGCCGAGGTCAGCCGCGTCATCGCCCAGATCATCGGCATCAGCGACGCTCAAACGACAAACGACACCACCGTCTATGATCCGACCTGCGGCTCCGGCTCGCTGCTGTTGAAGGTGGCCGATGAAGCCCGCGCCAGGGTCACGCTTTATGGGCAGGAAAAAGACGCCGCGACCGCCGGTCTCGCCCGAATGAACATGATCCTGCACGACAACCCGACGGCGCTCATCGCGCAGGGCAACTCTTTGGCCAATCCGCTATTCACCGTCGGGGAAGGCCAGCTCAAGACTTTTGACTACGTGGTAGCCAATCCGTCGTGGTGCGCCATTCATTCGGATCACGAATCTCTCAAGAGATTCAATCTACTTGGACTTGGAAGACCTGCGATTAGTGAACCTTCCGAATGATTCCAGCGAAGGCGCTCGGACGCAGCTTCGGGATTGTGATGTTTTGATCTCAATTACTGCGGATATTGGCATCATAGGTTATGTTTCCGAAAGCGTGCCGAAACCAGCTTATATCAATCAGCACATCGCGTTAGTGCGATTCGATTCATCGAACACGAATCCGAAGTTTGTCAGCTACTTTCTGGCTTCCGAAAAGCCGCAAAAACTTTTCCGCACTTTAACGGATTCCGGGGCGAAGGCTGGGATGAGTTTAATAACGGTTCAAAAGATTCATCTAGCCCTCCCACCCACCAAAGCCGAACAAGACGCCATCGCCGAGGTTTTGAGCGCGATGGACGCCGAGATCGCCCTACTGGAAGCCAAGCTTGCCAAATACCGCCAGCTCAAACAGGGGCTGATGCAAAAGCTATTAACCGGGAGGATCAGACTGATATGAGCAGCAAATTTTCCGAATCCGCGATTATCCGCGCTTTTGCCGAAGAAATCTGTCAGCGGCTCACTCGCAAGATGATTGATCGCCTTCAAAAAATGAAGGACGGGCTGCACTCAGGCGACGGATCAGGTCTCGAAAACACCTGGGATGAAATGTGCGTACGGGTTCAACCTGAACAATCAATCTACTGGGAGGCTTACGATTCCACAGTCAGACAGATGATCGAAGCCGAAGTTGAAAAGTTAAGCCCACACGAACGAGAGGCTATATGGCTGCAAACGCCTGAGAGCGTGTTTTAAAAGCGCTTTTCTTCAGCCCGCGAATGCGGGCGGCGGAATAAAGCCTGGAGTGGAGCGTTAGCGGAACTCCAGGAATACAGTATAAGCGGACATCAAGCCCGTGAAACGGGCGGCAGCCTTTATGGCTGTCGCCCACTTCGCGGGCTGCGGGACGCTTTACTAACGCTCTCCTGGGGCTTACGCCCCAGGCTTTATGCTGCCGCCTGCTTCGCAGGCTCAAATCTAAACTTTTAAAACGCGCTCTGAGGCGGATCGTTGGGAATTTGATGAAGAATCCGAGCACGACCACTATCCGGTTTGTAATGACGAGATCGTGGGATACGTGGTGAAAGAGCGCATTTATGACGAGGCGGGCAGATGGAATAATCAGCGCATCCGGGAATATCTGGATCGCGCTGTCTTGAGCGATTGATGGCCATGTAAATAGAGGCCAAACTTGCCAAATGCCGTTAGCTCAGGCAGGACTGACGCATAACCTGCTGGCGGAGAGGATTCGATCGATATGAAGCGAATCGTCATGACCAAGAAGGGTTTTCCGGGTTCTGGGCATCAATGTATTGATCTACCTTTTACAGAGAAAGATTTGCTACGGGCGGTAATTGCCGCTGGCCGTAACTGGCGGAAGCGTAAGAAGAGTGTCGCAGAACAAGCGGACATCGACATGCGTGTTAACGCCCTGAGAAGCGCGCTTAATATGTCTGGTCCATCACTAACTCCAACTCCAGAGTTTTTGGAGTCTGGAAGTACAGACAAGGCTCACAAGTCTTACTATATCGGAAATGCCATCTGCGCTCACGGAGCATATGTAGACCTTAAAATCCCCTGGTTAGTTGATATGGATAAACTCTACCCAGGGAAGAAGCGGCCTGATTTTTTAGGACTCGATGTGCGTGGCAATTACCATGTATTCGAAAGCAAAGGCCGCTCGTCTTCCCCTGGAAAAGAGGAATTGGATAAATGGAAGGAACAAGCAAAATCTGTCTCGCGGGTCAAAGAATTGGGTAAGTTGAAGAAACAGTCAAGGTTTGTCTCGCGGGCCGGCGAATCCGAAATCACCTTCAATATTGTTTCTGCGGCATATATCAATCGGGCGCATGAATGGGAGCTCTTATGGGTGGACCCTCCCTCCGATCCCGAAGACCTGCTGGTTTTTGATAAATTTTCGTTTTTTGACGCCTATTATAGTGAAATCATTACGCTTATTGACCGGAGCAAGGTCCGCATTGATTCGGCTTACGGCGAGCTCGCATATTTACCCGAAATCGAGCTTTACCTCGGCATACATAAAGAGATTCGAGAAGGTTATGAGAGACGCGAAGCGGAAGTCATTAAGACCTTTGCAGCAAGACGGATGGAAAGCGAAACACCAGAAGCGTCTACCGGATTTGAGCCAAGGCTCTATGCGGATGGAATCATTATTCAAGATCCTAAAGGCGAGGCATTAAGAAACGCAGGTCGTGTACTGTGGCCGGAAACTATAACGGAAAATAGCGGTGAAGCGACGGAGAGCTCCCCAATGACTCAAAAACCTCAACTTGGCCAATCCGAACGCGCCACGCAGAACCGAGTCGTTGCGCTGTTCCGCGATGAACTCGGCTATCGCTATCTCATTAATTGGCGGGACCGCGACGACAACAGCAACATCGAGGAATATTGGCTGGCCGATTTCCTGTCCCGAAGCGGCTACAGCGCGGCGCAGATCAACAAGGCCATTCACGCATTGCGCACGGAGGCCGACAACCACAGCCGAGGTTTATATGGCAACAATAAGGCGGTCTACAGTCTGCTGCGTTATGGCGTGCCCGTGAAGGTCGAGGCTGGCAAGATTACTGAAACCGTCCATCTGATCAATTGGGCCGAGCCGGAAAAGAACGATTTCGCTATCGCCGAAGAGGTCACGCTTCGCGGCAATCACGAACGGCGACCCGACATCGTGCTCTATGTGAACGGCATCGCCGTGGGCGTGCTGGAATTGAAAAACAGTCGTGAGGACATTGGCAAAGGCATCCGCCAGAGCCTCTCCAACCAGCAGCCTGAATTCAATGAATGGTTTTTCAGCACGGTGCAGTTCATCTTCGCGGGCAATGATTCCGAAGGGCTGCGATACGGCACGATCGGCACGGAAGAGAAGTATTTCCTGAAGTGGAAAGAGGACGAGCAGGACGACACCCGCTTCAAGCTGGACAAGTATTTGCTGAAGTTGTGCGACAAGGCGCGCCTGATCGAGCTGATGCGTGACTTCGTGCTATTTGACGGCGGGGAAAAGAAGCTGCCGCGCGCGCATCAGTATTTCGGCGTAAAGGAGGCGCAGCAGCGCGTGCGCGAGCGCAAGGGCGGCATCATCTGGCACACGCAGGGCAGCGGCAAAAGCATCGTGATGGTGTTGCTGGCCAAATGGATTCTGGAAAACAAACCGAACGCGCGTGTTGCGATCATCACCGATCGTGACGAGTTGGACAAACAGATCCAAGGCGTTTTCGCCGGCGCGGGCGAACCAATCGAGCGAACCAGCAGCGGGCGCAACCTGATGAGACAGTTGGGGCAAGCCACACCGCGCCTGCTCTGCTCGCTGGTCCACAAGTTCGGCAGGAAGGGCGTGGACAACTTCGAGGAGTTCATCAAGGAACTGGAGGCGCAGCCGAGCCGGACGGTGGGTGAGATTTTCGTCTTCGTGGACGAATGCCACCGCACGCAGAGCGGCAAACTGCACCGCGTGATGAAAGCCATCATGCCCAACGCGGTCTTCATCGGCTTCACCGGCACGCCGCTGCTCAAGAAAGATAAAGCTACCAGCCTGGAAGTCTTCGGCGGCTATATCCACACCTACAAATTCGGCGAAGCGGTGGAAGATGATGTCGTGCTCGATCTGGTTTACGAAGCGCGCGACATTGATCAGCGTCTGGGATCGGAGGACAAGATAGACGCATGGTTCGAAGCCAAGACACGGGGCTTGAACGATTGGCAGAAGGACGAACTGAAAAAGCAATGGGGGACGATGCAGAAGGTTCTCAGTTCAAAATCCCGGATGGAGCGAGTAGTGTGTGACATCGTCTTCGATTTCGGCGTCAGGCCGCGTTTGAGCGACAACAGTGGCAACGCGATGCTGGTGGCGTCGAGCATTTACGAAGCCTGCAAATATTTCACGCTTTTCCAGAAAACAGTCTTCAAAGGCAAATGCGCCGTGGTCACTTCCTACAACCCGCTGACGAAAGACATCACCACCGAAAACACCGGCGCAAACACCGAAACAGACAAGGAATTCATCTACAATACTTACGCCGAACTGTTGAAAGATGTCGCCGCTAAGCCGGGGATGACTAAAACCGAAACTTACGAGGAGCAGGCCAAGAAGCTGTTCAAGGAAGAGCCAGCCAACATGAAGCTGCTGGTCGTGGTGGACAAACTGCTCACGGGCTTCGACGCGCCAAGCTGCACATATCTTTACATTGACAAGAGCATGCAGGATCACGGATTGTTCCAGGCAATCTGCCGCACCAACCGGTTGGACGGCGCCGACAAGGACTTCGGCTACATCGTGGATTACAAAGACCTGTTCAAGAAGGTCGAAAAGGCCATCGCGGTCTACACGTCCGAGTTGGATTATAGCGCGGGTGGGGCCGATCCTCAGGTAATGATGAAAGACCGCTTGAGCAAAGGCCGCGAGCGGTTGGATCAGGCGCTCGAAGCGCTCGCGCTGCTGTGCGAGCTGGTGGAACCTCCAGGAGGCGAACTTGAGCACATTCATTATTTTTGCGGCAACACCGAAATCCCCGATGACCTGAAGGAACGCGAACCGCAACGCGTCGCGCTCTACAAGGCGGTGGCGGCGCTCCTGCGCGCCTACGGCAACATCGCCGACGAACTGGAAGCCGCCGGTTACAGCGAGGCCGACATCCTCCGCAACAAGCAAGAGCTTAACCGTTATGTAAAACTGCGTGAGATCATCCGCAGGGCGAGTGGCGAAACTCTCGACTTGAAAGCTTACGAAGCGGACATGCGTCATCTGATTGACACCTATATCGAAGCCGCCGAGCCGCGCAAGATTTCGCCTTTCGACAACCTGTCGTTGCTGGAACTGATCGTGAAAACTGGCATTGCGGATGCGATCAACAACCTGCCGGACGGTCTTAAAGCCAACAAGGAGGCCGTGGCCGAAACCATCGAAAACAACGTCCGTAGCAAGATCATCAAGGAACACCTGAACGACCCGGCCTACTACGAAAAAATGTCGGCGCTGCTGGACGAGATCATCGCCGCCCGCAAAGCGAAGGCGATTGAGTACGAGGAGTACCTGAAACAGATCGCCGAGCTTGCGAAGAGAGTGGAGGCCGGGCAGTCCGAGGAGACGCCGGAACAATTGAACACTCCGGGGAGACGCGCGCTTTACAACAACCTAAATCAGAACGAGGAGATGGCGATCAAAATTGACGAGACGGTGAAGCGGATTCGGCCCGACGGATGGCGCGATGTCCAGGCGCGCGAGCAAGTTATTAAGGCTGCCTTGTATGATATTTTGCAAGACGAGGCCGAGGTGGAGCGCATCTTCCCCATCATCAAGCGCCAGAGGGAATACTGATGGTCACGAAGATCGAATTAAGCGGAATCTCCGTGGAAGTGGTGAAGAAGGACATCAAGAACATCCACCTGAGCGTTTACCCTCCCGCCGGGAGGGTGCGCATCTCGGCGCCGCTGCGGATGAATTTCGAGACAATCCGCGTCTTTGCTATTTCCAAACTTGACTGGATCAGACGACAGCAGAGGAAGCTGCAAGAGCAGGAACGCGAAACGCCGCGCGAGTACCTGGACCGCGAAAGCCATTACGTCTGGGGAAAACGCTATCTGCTCAAGGTGGCGTCAAACGACGAAGCGCCCGCAGTGGAACTCGAGCGCAACCGGATGCTCCTGCGGGTCCGTCCCGGCGCGAGCGACGAAAAGAAGCAAGCCGTCGTCGAAGAATGGTATCGCGAACAGATCAAGCAGGCCGTCCCGGCGTTGATCGCCAAATGGGAGCCAATCGTGGGCATAAGGGTAAAGCGGTTCTTTGTGCAAAGGATGAAGACGAAATGGGGAAGCTGCAATCACAATTCCGGGAGCATCCGCCTCAATACCGAATTGGCTAAAAAACCGCCGGAATGTCTCGAATACATCGTCGTCCACGAGATGGCTCATCTGCTGGAGCCTACTCACAATCACCGCTTCACGACCCTGATGGATTGGTTCATGCCGAAATGGCGGTTCTGCCGCGCTGAGTTGAATAGGTTGCCAGTCAGGCACGAGGATTGGGATTTCTAAACGACCTTCTGCAAAGAGATAGGATAACAAGATGAGCGAACCAATGATCAAATATGATGAGCCTAGCGATACGCTTTATATTTCATTCGCGCGCGGCGAAGCCGCTACGGGCATTGAGCTGAATGAACACATCCTGTTGCGCGTGAACAAATCTGAAAGGCGGGCTATCGGACTTACGATTTTCGATTACTCCGTGTTGGCCCAACCGACCGAGCTTGGGCTGCGCAGTTTGCCTCTTGATGGCTTGAACGAATTGTCGCCCGAGTTGCGCGAACTCGCGCTTGAAGTCTTACGGACGCCGCCGGTTCAGGACATTTTGTCGCTGTCGGCTTATACCCCTTCGGCGATCGAAGTGATTCCGATCGCATCGTTGAAGCCGATAATCCTGACGCGACGGGCGGCGTAGAAACTCAGCGAGCAAAATCGCCGCCTGCATCACCCATTATCGGCTGCAGCGCAAGCCCAGTCGCCAACGCCGTCATCAAGATTGGCGCCAGGCGTTCTTCCGAGCCGCGCAAGACCAAATCCTTCCCGAACGGATGAGCTTCTTCGGCTTCGAGATGGCGGTAATGGCTGACCAGCATAATGCCGTTGCGCGCGGCGATGCTGACGACGGCCTTCGCCCACTGCGCTACTCGGGTGGTAATGGCTTGCCGTCGGGGTCAACTTTGATTTCCGAAATTTTGCCGCCGGTCTTGACGTGCGCCTCGTAAGCTACGATGGCGTTGTTTTTCGTAATGGATTCCACCGTCAGGACTCTCCCCTTGCCGGTCTGCTTCGTTATCTCGGCCCTGGCTGCGGGTGGGAGTGACGCCAACGTGACCTGCTCTTCAATTTCGACGACATTGCCGTTGGCGTCAATCAGGACGTCCCTGACGCGACCTTTTACCTTCAACGACGCTTCATAAAATGTTTGGCCGTTTTCAGTCTCTATCGAAAATCCACGCACGACGGCTCCCCGGCTTTGCTCACGCACAGTAGCTTGAACCGCTTGAGGAAGGTCTTTCATTCGCGCCGGCCGCTCTGTTTCCTGCGCCAGAGTCGTTCCCGCCGGCAGCATGCAAGCGGCGAAAGCTAATGCGATGGCGATGTGTCCTCTGCAAGTGTTCATTGTAGGGCGTCGCATTGCGACAAGGCTCCTCAGATTGTCATTCAATTGACGCTTCTTGTAGGCGCAATCCGCTGCCTTTGAGATTGCGCCAGCAGATCGCGGTAGTAGTCGTAGACATAGTCTTTGTAGCATCCATGCCCCCAACTGGTGGAGAAGTCATACTGCTTCATCTCCCGGTAGGCTTGATCAATCCCCCAACCGTCAACCGCCATGCGGTAGATGGCGGTCATTACGCCAGTGCGATGCCTCCCACCGGCGCAGTGAACGAAGACTGGCCAGTTGGCCTGGTCGTTGACGATAGTCAGGAAACGCTCCGCCGTGTCGGCTTGCGGGTAGCTCTTCTCCCTCATTGGCAGGTTGATGTAACTCATCCCGGCGCGCTCCGTGGCGGACCGGGCATCGTCTTCGGCGTCATCTCGCAAATCCACGATAGTTTTAATTCCGAGCGCGGCCAGTTGTTCGTAGTTACGGCCCTTGGGCTGCGCGCCCCGGTAGAAATGGTCATTAACCTTCCCGAAGTTCTCGATATCGACACCGACATGGTCGCCAGCTGTCCGTTTGTGCCCCGGAATCGCGCCGGCCGTCAGCGTTATTGCGCATATCAGGGCGGCGGCCGTTGCCGCGCTCCACATATTGTGTGAAGGGAATCTGTATTTCATTAATACCTCCGCGGATATAGTTCTAACGATGCGGGAGCCAACCGGCAAATGTATTAGGGTAGGTACAATGTAGTATAAGGAAGATGAACAGAAGATAAACGCGAAGACTAAAAGGCCAGTTTGAAAGAGAGCTGCAATCTGCGAGGTGGGCGCGCGGCGACAGCCTGCCCGAAGAAGGGCGAGTTGAGATTGCCAACATAACCGGCGAAATTCACGCGGTTGGTCACATTCAGGGCGTTCACCCCGACGGTCAGTTTTGGCCCTTCATCCTTCTTCTGTTTGCTTAGATGGAACTCTCGCGACCAGCGCAGATCGAGTTGCGCATAGCCCGGCCCTTCCATCGTGTTCCGTCCAACTCCTGCAGGTCGCTCCAGTGTCAGGCTGTCGTTATTGTCATCGCGGCCGGTGATGATCGTGTAGGGCGCGCCGCTGTTCAGCGCCAACGCCAAGCCGAGGTTGAAGTACTTGCCCGCTTTGATCGTGCCCAGCAGATTGAACCGATGGCGCACGTCAAAATCCGCCCGCCCCCATTCGCCCGTCAAGTCGTGGCTGTTGGCGGGAAAGCTCGCGATGCCGCCGGTGTCATTCCTGTGGCGCCCAAAGACATACTGAACCATGCCGATGAAGTATGGCGTTATGTTCCCGCGCAGCCCTAATTCCAGCGAATGGCCGGTCTGGCGCCCGGTTGATTCGATCTGCCGCACGAGAGAGAAATTCGGATCGGGTCGCGGGCCGAAGAGCGGCGGCAAGGGCGCGTTCGCGTCGCGCGAGCGAAAGAGGTTGACTCCGGATGTGTGATAATAGTTCACGGTTAGCGTCAGCGATTTCTGTAGCTGCCGCTCGATGCCTATGCCGGATTGCAAAGTGTAAGGGATCACCACGTCTGAGGCCAGACGCACAACGCTGGAAGGCTCGCTGGAAATTGACTGGCCCGCGCCGAAAGGGTCAGGGAATCCTGGATTGGTCACCACATACTTTCTCAGTCGCTGCCCGTCAAAGCGCAGCAAGTCGAAGATCGGCGTTGGTCCGGTGCGGTCATAAAAAACGCCGAGGCCGCCGCGGATGACGGTTTTCCGGTTTTTGTCGGGCGCCCAGGCCACCGACAGGCGCGGCGCAAAGTTGTCGCCGTCTCCGTTGAAGTAATTCTGTCGGTCGTAACGCAATCCCATCGTGACCGACAGATTGGGTCGCAGCCTGATCTCGTCCTGCGCGTAAGCGCCCAGCACGATTTCCCAAAAGACGAGTTTGGTCATGCCCTGCTGCTGTACAAATTTGAACGGTCGTCCCTCAAGATAATCTTGCAATGAAGAGAAATAAAATGTGCCTGCGCTGTTGCTGCGGTCGTTGATGCCCCGGCGGCTGAAATCGGGAACCTGAATCCCGCCCTTTACGACGTGATTGCCCTGCGACCAGGTCAGCGCATCGTTCAATGTCCAATGCGCTTCAGTGCGCAGAGTCTCGACCTGCGCGCCCCCGCTGGTGAAGTTGTCTTGCACGACGATTCGCCGCGCCTGATTGACGCTCACCGTCTGCGTGTCGTAGCGGCCAAGCAGCAGGCTGATCTGATTGGCGAGCCTCGGCGAGATGATCCAATCGTGATTGAAGCGCAGCCGGTCTTCGCGGTTTTTGAAGTTCGTGGCGACCTCGGGCAAATTGAATCCGCCCACGCCCTGATTATTAACGCTCTCGTCTTCGTATGAATAGACCGCCGAGAGCGTGCTCTTTTCGCTCATCTGTCGGGTCAGACGCATGGAAAAATCGAGATCGCGGCTCGTCCTGGGAAAAGTATCTCGGATCGTCCCATTCGGCCCGGGGGCGAAAATGATTGATTGTAGATCTTCCTCCTCGCGGTCGAAGGATGTCAGAAACGTCGTCGGATGAGCCTTGCTCCGAACGAGCGGCCCCGTGAGGGCGCCTTCGTAAATTCGCCGCTGTTCGGGCTGGCGCGCCTCCGCGAATACGTTGCGGGCGTTCAGATGCTCGTCGCGGAAAAGAAAGTTAAACTCGCCGTGAAACTGGGCTGAACCAGGCTTGGTGACGACCTCAATGCGGCCACGCCCTGGACGGGAATACTCCGCCGAGTACGGGTTGTTATTGATCTTGACTGATTGAATGGCCGAGGGCGAAACGCCCACTTTATCCGCTTCCATCCCGTCCACGACCAGCGTCACGCCGCCTGTGCCCGTGTCGCCGGCGCTCAGAAAGCCAGACAACGCGTCGATGTAATTCTGGTCCAGCGCCGGCAGATTGTTGAGCGCGTCACGGTTCAGCGACACGACGTCCAGATTTCCGCCGGCGTCCGTATTGACCTGAGTATCGGCGGCCGAGATAGAGACTTCCTGCCTCAGGTCGGCGACCGACAGAATGATTCGCAACGGGGCAGGCGCTCCATTGCCAATCGTCACGCGCGCCGTCGTCGGCATGAAGCCTTCTCTCGTAATCAGTAATTCGTAGACGCCAGGGTTCAGTTTCTCAAAGCGGAATACGCCAGAAGCGTCGGTCGTGGTCGCGAGAGAACGTGACGGCTCGCCTCCTCTCAGCGTAACCTGCGCTCCACCGAGCGCCGCCGCGTCCTGGTCGAGGACGGTTCCGGTAAGAGAGACTGCGGCGGGGATGTTCTGAGCGCGCGCGGCGACGAAACCGGCCAGCAACAGCAGTAATAACGAAAGAAACCGGGGAATCATTCGAATTGATCTATCATTCTTACGGTCAAGCGCCGCCGCGTCCCTACGCGCAAGTTTATGCGCTCTGTGTAGCGGCGGCGCGCGGCGCAAATTCGCCGCTGTCTATCACTCGCCCGGTCATGTCAATCGTTTTGAAACCGAACCGCTCCGGCGTAATCTCGAGAGACATAAAGCTGCTGACCTCGTCGGCGCCGGAGGCGAAAAAAGGCGTATTGCGTTTCAGGTCTCCGCGACGCGTCTTGCTGCCCGCGCCGCAAGTGAAATATTGCACGCCCTGCTGTGGTTTGGTGCGCTCGTAAATATGATCGTGGCCCGAGAAGGCCGCATCCACGCCGTTTCTGACCAGCAGCGGCTCAAGCTCGGAGCGCAGATCGAAGTCCGATCCATGTCTATCGGCAGATGAATAGAGAGGGTGGTGGAAGAAGGCGATCTTCCATTTCGCCTGCGACGCCTGAAGCGCTTCTTCCAGCCAACGCCGCTGCTGAAAGTCGAAACGATTCGAGTCGAGCGCGAAGAATTCCACAAGCCCGTCGCCCTTGGCGAACGAGTAATAAGCGCGCCCGCCCATATTGAAGTTGCGGTAATTGATCTGCGCTTCCCGACCCTTCTTGATGTCGTGGTTGCCCAGCACGGCGTGGAATGAGACGCCACGTTTGAGCAGTTCCGCGTATGGCCGCTCGAATTTGGCCGGTATATCCTCCGGATTGCCGTCGGGGTAAATGTTGTCTCCCAGCATCAACGCCGTGTCGTAAAACTGATTCCAGTGATGAGCCACCATCATACGCGCCAGCTCATGTTGTGCGGTATCTCCCTTACCCGAATCGCCGAAGACGATGCAGCGTAAGGCATCATCGGACAACGGCGCTGTCGCCGGCAAGAAGTCGGCGCCTATGGTTCGTAATATGTTACTCGTCGCGTTGGCGGAAGCGGCGGGGGCGACAACGCTTGCGGTAGTTGCGGACAGCAGACCAAGAAAGGCCCGGCGTTTCATCGGTGAACACACCTCCTTCTAATAAATTGAGACGGAGCTTGTTGATTTGGGAAGCGATGTAAAAGCAATTTACCCGATGAAGGCGAAATTCGCAAAAGAAAAATGGGACGTCCTTCAATCAGGTCTGTCTGAGCGGGAGGGCGATGGCAAAAACAGTCCCGGTCGAGTCGGAATGGACCAGCCTGATAGTCCCGCCGTGAGCTTCGGCGACCCACCGCGCGATTGACAGACCGAGGCCTGCTCCTCCTCCAGCGCCGTTGGCCCCGCTGCTGGCCCCCCCCTGGGACTCATGGATATTGATGTCTGATCGCGAACGCGCTCTGTCACCGCGATAGAAACGCTCAAATATATGCGGCTGAGCTTCGACGGGAATCCCGTCGCCTGTGTCCGCGACGACTACCTCGCAGGACAAATCGCTTTGATTGAGGCTCACATGGACGCCGCCGCCAGCCGGGGTGTGCTTGATTGCGTTATCAAGTAAATTCAAGAGCATCTGCCGCAGCAAATGCTCATCGCCGCAATAGGGAATTTCCGGCGCCGGCGAGATCTCGACCTTCACGCCTTTGCGCGCGGCCAGCACACTCGCGGCGCGCGCCGTCTCGACGATCAACTCGTCCAGATAGAAGGCGCCGTGCGCCAGCGGACGACGTCCGGCGTCGGCGCGGGCAAGCGTGAACATGTCATCCACGATGCGGGCCAGGCGGCTCGTTTGATCGTCGATCATCGCAAGCGCGCCACGGTATTCATCCTCGTCCCTCCGCGGTCTTTCCAGGATCACTTGCGTGGTCGTGCGCATCACCGAAAGCGGCGTGCGCAACTCGTGCGAGGCGTCCGCCATGAATTGCCGCTGCAGACTGAACGACGCGTCGAGGCGGGCCAACAGTTCGTTGAATGTGGAGGCGAGCTGTCCCAACTCGTCACGCGGATTGGCGACCGGCAATCTCCGCTCCAGGTTTTCGGCGCCGATCTGTCGCGCCTGCTCTGACATCGTCACCACCGGCGCCAGGCTCTTGCGCGCCAGGAAAAAACCGCCCAGCCCTGCGAGCAGTAGCGCGAGCGGGACAGCGACCAGAAAGACCCGCCTCAGCATCGCCAACTCATCTGTGACAGTCTCCAACGGCTGGCTCACCACAACCAGATAAGACGCGTCGGCGGCGCCGATTTTGACGCGCCGCGCCACCACTCGCCAGCCCTCGACGCTATCTCCCGGTACAGTGAAGAAGCGGAGGGCGCCGGCTGGAATCGAGTCCAGAGGCGGCAGGAGCGCGTGATCGTTATGGGGCGTGGGCTGTTCCGCAAGCAATCGCCCTTCAGCGTCGAAGACGGCCATCGCCTGGTTGAGCAGATGAAGGTCGTTGACCGCGCTGTTGGCGGCCTCCGCTTCCGACTCGCCCTCAGTCCGCTCATGAACGAGCGAGACCGCCAATGACTCCGCTGACGCCTGCAAACCTTCATCCATCCGGCGGTGGAGATCTCGCGCCACCAGCAGATAGACCCCGGCGCTGAAGACTATCAGCGCCAGGGCCAACACGCCGACATGCCACAGCGTCAACCGCGTTCTGATCGAATCAAGCATCGGAATCTTCTTTCGTGGGAGCAAGTATGTAACCTTCGCCACGCCGCGTGCGGAGCAGCTTCGGCGCATGGCCCTCATCTATTTTGCGCCGCAGTCGCTGCACGTAGACCTCGATCAGATTGGAGAACGGATCGAAGTCCTCCTCCCATACGTGTTCGGCGATCTCGGCGCGGCTGACAACCTCTCCGGCGCGCCTCGCCAGGTATTCAAGGAGGGCATATTCTTTCGCGGTCAACTCGATTGGACGGCCGCCGCGACTGACCTGTCGCGCCCGTGTGTCAATGCTGAGATCGGCGATCTTCAGGGTCTCCGGACGCAACACGGGGCCGCGCCGCAACAACGCCCGCAAGCGCGCCAGCAGTTCATGGAAATCGAACGGCTTGACAAGGTAATCGTCCGCGCCGCTGTCGAGACCCGCTACGCGATCCGGCGGCGCGTCGCGCGCGGTCAACATCAGGATCGGAAAGGTCAACCCTTCCGCGCGCAACTCACGGCAGACTTCGAACCCGTCCTTGAGAGGCAACATGACGTCGAGAATGACCAGGTCATAATCGTTGACGCTCGCCTGATAAACGGCCGTTTCGCCGTCAATCGCCACATCTACGGCGTAGCTTCGCTCGCGCAGCCCCTTCGCCAGCATATGCGCCGCGCCCGGCTCGTCTTCGACCAACAGAATCCGCATTTTTACATTCCTAACGCTGGCAAGTCTTCGGCCAATCTTCAGATTGCGCCAAAGGGTAACGCCTGCAAGATAAACCCAGGATAAATGTGTGAATGGCCAAATATAAATGCAGCGACCTTTAACAAGTGATCCGCTGATTTATGGACGGGCTTCAATTAATTAATCGCTCGCCGCGGCGAATATTTGGCGTGTGGCGGCCAGAGGTAGGGTGATATGGAAGCGCGTTCCTTCGCCAAGATTACTTTCGACGTCGATGTGGCCTCCGTGATCGCGGATGATGCCGTAGCTGACGGCGAGGCCCAGTCCCGTTCCCTTGCCGATCTGCTTCGTAGTGAAGAACGGGTCGTAGATTTTCGCCAGGTGTTCGGGCGCGATGCCGAGGCCGGTGTCGCGGACTTCGATCACGGCGGAATCCTCGTCCGCCTCGGTCGAAATTTCGAGCCTGCCCCCCTGCGGCATGGCGTCGCGCGCGTTGAGGATCAGGTTCATCAGCACTTGTTGGAGCTTCGGCCCGTCGCCGAACGCGAGCGGCAGGTCGTCGGCGTAGCTGCGCACGACCTCGATCTCGGTGTTGCGCAGTTGCGCTTCGAGCAATTGGATCGTGTCGTCGATCACGCGGTTCAGGTCTACGGGCGCGTACCGCGCCTCTGTGACGCGCGAGAAATTGAGCAGGTTATTGACGATCGACGAGGCGCGGGAAGTCTGGCGATGAATCTTTTCGAGCAATTGGCGCCGGGGGTCGGTGTCGGGAATCTGCTGCATCAGCATCTGCGAGTAGGACGAAATGCCGGCGAGCGGCGTGTTGACCTCATGCGCGACCCCGGCGGCGAGCAGCCCGATTGACGACAGCTTTTCGGATTGCTGCAACTGCGCTTCGAGTCCGACGCGCTCGGTCACGTCTTCGATCGCCACGAGCAAACCTTCGATCTCGGCGGTCTTGCTCTGCAGCGCGGCGAGAGAGATGTTCAACGTCAGATCGCGGCCGTCGGAGGAGCGGGCGCGGAATTTGTAGACGTTGGCCGGTTCGCCCCCACGCCATTCGCCGCGCTCCATCAGGTCGCGCAGCGCGCGAAGCATTTCGGATTGGAAGACCTCGGTGATGCGACGGCCGATGACCTCTTCGCGCTTGAGGCCGTAAATCTGTTCGAGCGCGCCGTTCCAGTTGGTGATTCGCCCGCGCAGGCTGACCACCATCACGCCGACGCTGATCGATTCGATGATGTTCTCATTGAACTCTTTCAGGCGGGCCAGCTCTTTGGCGCGTCGAGCCTGCTCTTCAAGCAGCAGCGCGTTTTCAATCGCCACCGCGACGTAGCCCGAAATGGCGCGCAGCAGCGACTTGTCTTCCGATGAAAGCAGCGCGCCGTCTGTCGCGCGTCCCAACGCCAGCACAGCGACGATGCGCGATCGCGCCGCGCACGGCGTGTAATAGCTGAACGGGAGCGCGGCCAGCGGGTCGGCCAGAGCTTCAGCCGGATCGTCGAGAAGGCGATCCGCCGACCCGTCAAAGTCGAACTCGGCGCTGGCCTGCCATGGTTCGCCCGCTTGAACGACGCCGGTCGCGCCGCTGCGCTCGCGCAGGATCGAGAGAAAATCGCCGGGCAGCGCGATTTTCGAGGCGACTCCTTCGGACCGCGCCACGCGGAAGAAGGAAGGCTCGCCCGCGTCTTCAATGAAGATCGCCAGCCGTTCGACCGAAAGAACGTCTTTCAAACGACGCGTCAAGCTGTCGAGCAGCGGCTCGAGTTCGATGGTCGAAGCGAGCGCGCGTCCGAACATCTGCAGCGACGCGCGGTAATCGTATTTCTCGCCATAAAAGGCGCGGTCGATGCGCTCCTGCGTCCAGTTCTTGACCGGCGCGAAAAGCATCGCCAACACCGCCATCGTCACCGCCGCGATCAGAAACGCCCCGGTCGGAGATTCCGTCGGTGGGCTGATGAAAAAATAAGCGGTGGCCATCACCAGTCCGAAGACCGCGGCGACCGAGAACGTGGCGATAATGTATGCCAGCGACCGCCGCATCACGATATCGATGTCACTCAAACGGTAGCGTACGACCGAATAGCCAAGCGTGAGCGGGATCAGGATGAAAGGGGCGACCGAGATGGATTCCAGCAGCGGCGCCACCAGAGGCGACGTGAGATAGGCCGGAACATAGAAGAGCGTGAACGTCGTGGCGGCGACGCTCATCCCCGACATCACCCATTTCAACTGTTGGCGCACGACGATCGAGCGCGCCTGCTTGCCTGTCTGTATGAAAGATCGAATGAAGAGCGCGGCGCTTATAACAAGCGAGACAGCAAAGAGCGCGACTTCGGCCTTATCCAAATTGTATCTGAAGTTGACGGGAGAGTTCGTGACGAGATCGCGGAATTTCGCCACGCGCAATGCGATTTCGCATATGATCAGAATCGCCGTAGGCGCGTACAGACATCCGGCCACAGCCCGGCTCAGCCACTGGCTGCGCGCGATGATACGTTTGCGTATCGGATAGAGCGCGGCGAAGTGGATAAAGAACGGGCCGAGAAGCGCGATCGCGATCGTATCGGTCAGATCGATGCCCTTGTCGAATTGCGTTCGCATCTCCAGGGTGTGGCTATAGAAATGCCAGATGAAGGATAGCAGGCAGATGATGAAGAAGCGCGTGACGTAAGGAGCGCGCCCCTGTTTGAGCAGAAAGTAGACGCCGATGACCAGATAGATCAATCCGATCAGCGCAAGGTAGAGACCGCGCTGCGTGTGTGGGTCGCGCGCCTGCAAGCTCTGGAGGTTGGCGATCCCCTCCCTGGTCACCGCGTCGCCGATGTCGTTGCGGCGTTCCACCCAGTAGTCGAGCGTCACCGAATCGGGGAATCCAGGCTGGCCTTTGACCTGATCGAGGTAAATCTGCACATATTGGGCTTTGTCTATCGGATCATACTCGATACCGTTCGTGCCGATCATCATGAGCACGTCGCCTCGCCAAACGCCGGCGCGCGCGGCCGGGCCGTCAGGCTCGACCCTTTCGGCGACCACGCCAAGGCCGGGGACGTCACGCCAGAGAACGCCGTCGGTGTAGACGGGCTTCTGGTTCAATCGGTCGCGCAAGTTGAACGCGCCGGCGGCCAACGCCAGAAAGGCGATGAATAGCAGCACCAGCGTGCGTGTCGTGACCCTGGTCATCCCTGTTTGCGAGTTCACTTTATTACGGTTTTACCACCTGAATGCCAGGCCGCCGCGCACCGTCCGGCGCGCGCGCGCTCTGGCGAGTTGCATTCCGCCGTCTTCAACGCCGAGAGCCTGGTTCAGCAGGTTGCGAACGTCGACAAGCGCTTCCCACCGCCCGGGCAGCCCGAAGCTCGGAAGCTCCTGCGTGACGTACACGTTGATGTTCGGATCGTAAACGCCCATGCGTCCCGCGAACGGATCAATCGCGAAGACATACGCCGACGGCGACAGGCGGATTACTGTCGAGATCCGCGTGCCTGTCCGCTCGGTGAAATCGAGATCGAGTTTCGCAGTGGCGACATGGAAGAAGCCGCCTTTGAACAATTCTGAAGGCGCGACCTGCGAGATCGGCGCGTCGTTGAGTCTGCTCCCGCGCCCGAAGCTGTAACCGGCAGAAGCCGTCACGCGCCTGTTGAAGTGGCGGTTGAGCATCACGCGAACGCCGCGCGCCGCGCCGTCCATCGCCGTTATCTGATACGCCACTTGCTGAAGCGTCGCCTGCGTCTCGGGCGAGGCTTCGAGCGGCAGGGCCAGCAGGCCGACCCCATGCCCTGAAATCAAATCGTAAAAGACCGACGCTTCGATCGAAGTGTTCCCCTCGCCGAACGCCCGTTCGACGCCGAACTCGAAGCGCTTGCTGCGATCGGGAATTGGCGAGTCGGAGCTGGCGACCTCGGCGGGTGTCGACTCGAACGACGCCTGAATGTTCTCGGAATTGAAGCCCTCGAGAGAGTTGAGCTGTTCACTCGCTCCTGGCGTCACCGCCGCTTTCATTCGCATATGCGACGAGGGCGAAAATTGAACCGCGAGGCGCGGCAGCACGCTGTCGCGATCGTTCAAGTCACCGACGAACCGCGAATAATCGAAGCCGTAAATCAGCAGCAGCGGCCGAAAGACCTGCCAGGAGTCGGTCGCCGAGACCGAGATTTGATCCAAGGAAGTCCGATCGAGTCTCGGCGCAATGTTGACCGTCCGCGCGATTTGCCGCCTTGCGGGCATGCCCCCGTCCGCGTCAGCGAACGCGCCGATTTCCTGATTGCCAATTCTGGAAAGTCCGACCTGGCCATAACCGACCATCGCCGTGACCTGGTGGGCCGCGACGGGGCGTACCGTGGCGACCGCCGCAAGCCGCTGTGGCGCTAAATCCCCTATGCCGCGCTGGCCAATAATGGCCATTTCGAAATTGCCGCCCAGTGAGCCCGCGACGACGAAATTGGTTCCGAAGAAATCAGGGGCGGGCAACCCGGCGGGCGCGCTCGATGTCACGGCCATGAATTGCGCCATGCCGTGGAGCGAGGACTGGAAAGCCAGGAGGCTCCTTCGCTCCGCCGCGTCGTTTGGAGGCTCGACAGTCTCTTCTTCGTTGCGATCCTCGTTTAATTTCATGATGGGGTCCGGCACGGCGATCGAGACCCACCGATAATCATCTTTGTCTCCGCGTTTCTGAATCAGCGGGTCTTTGCTGAGCGCGAAGTCATGACTGGTCTTCACGGAACGACTGAGGACCATAGGAGTAGACTTCGGTAGAAAGCCTAGAGCCGCGGCGCGAATGAAATAGGCGCCCGGAACCACCCCGGCAAGGAACCTGCCCTGCCCGTCGGTCATGGTGCTCTTGATCTCTTTTCCCCGCGGCCTCGGTTCGAGCACCGCCACCGTCGCGCCGACCAGCGGCGTCCCCCGCTCGTCTCTTACCGTCCCGGTGACGAAAGCCAGCGCCGGCGCGGCTTCGACCGCCAGACCTCCGGACGCGGAAAAGTTGAATGAACTCGGGGCGAGCGCTCCCAGCAAGCAGCCCGCTAGCATAACGTTGATCGCTTTTTTCATAATCTTGCCGCCTTTCGGTGATGAGCAAAGGCTACATAGAATCAATATCTGGCGCTAAGCGCCTGCGCCAGTTTTTTTCGCGATATTCTCAGAACGTCGGTGATTGAAAATTTTGTCGAAAATATCCTAGAGAACGCGCCAATGATACGGGATTTGGAGGCGGTTGAGCAACTTTTGACGCCCCAAGTTCAAGACTTTTGCAAGCGTATTTCAGGTCTCATTAGAAAGCCGCGTCACAATCGTTCCGCAATGGAGAATGACCGGTTCGCTGGTTTCCAATCCAAAAACAAATGCGCAGGCGACTGGCCTCATCGTTTTTGCGACGAAGATGGCGCCGAAGACTGGCGTTTTCTCGACTTCGACACTTTTCCAGTCTGGCCCCGCTGCGCGGGGCGATGGAGTATAACGGTCTCGCTGGGAGAGATCAGATTGTAGCCGATGCCGCGCCAGACGATGCGCGTGGTCTTGGCCGATGCGATGATGTTATATAAATAGATCAACGAGACGACCGGCCCGAGCGACAGATAGGCCCACCACTTTCTTACATGTCCGGCGCCCAGCAGCCGAGCGGCTACGACCGCGCGCATCGCGCCCGTGACCGCGCCCAAAAGAAATACGCCGGCGAGCAAAAACTCCAGCGAGCGACTCGGGGTTCTGGTCAGAGAGGATATGACCAGCCAGAGTAAGCCGCCCCAGAAAACCAGATTGAAAAGCCCGTGAGATACGCAGGCGAGGCGCCAAACGCGTGGCGAATAGACCCGTGTGATGCGCATCTGCCGCGTGGTGAATTCGAACATTTCCTTGATTGTCGCTTCCGAGCGCGACGCGACCAGGCATTGGGGCACAAAAGTAATGCGCTGCCTATGCTCGTGAACCGCCGAGGTCAGAACGTAATCGTCGCTTAGCGCCCCTTGCCAGCGTTCTTTCATTCCGATTTCGTCGAAATTTTCGCGGCGAATCGCCATCGAGCCTCCCCAGGCGAATCTGGAACGCTCACCGAGCAGGGCCAGCGCGCTCGCGTTCCACACCGAAAGCAGGGTCGAGGCGAAACATTGCGCCAGGTTGCGCTCTTCGTTTGCAGGCAAATACCAGCGATATCCGGTCGTCGCCCCGACCCGATGGTCGCCGAGCGGCGCGACCAGCTCGGTGAGCCAGTTGCGCGCCGGTCTCATGTCGGAATCGGCGAAGACCAGCGCCTCGACGCGCCCGATCGAGTTCAGCGTGTCGAGCGCCGCGAGCAGGTTGTGGACTTTCTGTCCCCGGTTCTTGGCCTCACCGGCCACGACCATCCACGTCGGAGGGGCCAGACGGCGGCGCTGCTTGAGCAGACGCGCGAGGACGCCGTGCGCCGGATCGTTCTCGCTCTCGGTGACGAAGACGACCTCGTAATCGCGGTAATCCTGCGTCAGGATCGCGTGGATGTTCTCTTCAAAACCGTGTTCGAGTCCCCGGCAAGGAACGATCACCACGGCCTTTGGTTGATAGCGCGTTTGTCGCGCCGGTCGCCGGCGTAACGCGTAACGAGTGAAACGCATCGTCGCGATCAGCGCGAGGACGCTCTGTATAAAGAGAAGGAAGCCGAAAATAGAGAAGAATCTGTCCATAGCCGTAGCTCGACATTGTACATTCTGGGATCGGCGCTCGCACCGATCCCAGAATGTACAATGTCACGTTTAACTGTTAACCGCGGCGCCAACGGCCTATCTGTATAGGTCTCAAGCGTTTAATTTCAAATGAAGTGAGCGGTTAACTGTAGGTTAAGCGGCGCCGTTCGGCGCTTGATATTTTTCAATGTCATTATCGGGTTTTGACATCGAAATATGGCGCTGAAGTTGTCCATTTTGTGAGGCCGGCGCAAGCGCCGGCCTCACAAAATGGACAACGCCGAGCGTAGGTTTTGACGGAAAACTCCTGGGTCTGATCGTCTCGTCAGATTTTTTGCCTGAATGCTTAGTACGCGTTTGCCGCTTTGCCCGATTCAGTCTCCGCGATTTTTCTTTCAATTATTTCGATGATTCGGGAGGGCGTCTCATCGGCGAGCGCCAGACGCTTCGCTTCGATGACGAGAGCGGCGAGGGCCCGAGCCTGATCGCGGAAGCGTGAATCGCGGGCGATCAGGTCTTCGATGACGCGGCGTTCGCGTTCGGCGCGTGACACGCCCTCGCTCAAGCCGGCCGCGACGGCGTATTCGACGGGCACGGTCTGGTTCTTCATCATCACCAGCAGCGGGTTGAATTCCCTTTTGATCTCTTCGCGCAGCCGGTTGATCTCGAGCAGCGACGATTTGAATCCCAGACGGCCGCGAAGTGTGAGTTCTATGACCGGCGCCTCTCCGACCGCGTCGGCTACGGACGAATTGTGCGGAACTACTTCACCGCGGAGCTGAGAGAAGAGGGTTTCTCGCAACTCCTCGGGCGTCAGGTAGCCGCTCACGTCGAAGCTCAACCGCAGGACCGGGCGCTGATGGTAATCGCGCACCAGGAGGGCGGTGTGCTTGCCGTCCACGACCTCGACCAGAAAGGCGCCGCGAACGTTCGCGTATTCGTCGACGCTGCAGGCTTCGAGCGATCCCGGGTTGTAAACCCACCCGTCGATCTCGAAGCTCTTGTGGGTGTGGCCGAGCGCCAGGTAGTCGACGTAAGACCTGAGCTTGTTGATCTCCGCCACGGGCAACGCGGGAATCGGGCGATTAATCTGCCCCTCGACGTCCGTGTGCAGCATCATCACGTTGAAATGGCTCTGGCTGTGATGTTCGCGCAGTTGATCGATCAGGGCCGGGAGCGATTTGCCGACCGTCGAGCCGTACCAGACGGAGCCGAATATGCGGACTCCGTCGATGTCAATGTACGACCCCTCGCGCTTCCTGTCGTCCCAGGGAACGAGATTGACCGCGCCGTCGTTATAGACCGGTTCAAGCAGCTTGATGTATCCCCATTGCGAAAGGCTTCGCAGCCAACTGAATTTGCTTTCGGATTCGTGGCAATCATGGTTGCCTTCTATTGCGATGACCGGAATCCTGGCTTCGCGCAACCTGCTCAGACAGTACATTGCTTGGTTCATCGCCTGAGGCTCGACTTTGCGCGCGTCGAAGAAGTCGCCCGCGATCAGCACGAATGACACCCCTTCCGCCAGCGCGTAACGTTCAATGCAATCACGCCAGGCGTAGAAGAAATCTCTCGCGCGATCTTCCGAGCGGTAACGACGAATTCCCAAATGGATGTCCGCAATGTGGAGAAACTTGACCATGGCGCGGCGAGTATAGCACGTGATAACAGCAATAGGCTGCCAGAAACCCCTGAGGTCACTGACAGCCTAATGTTGCTGGGGTGAGGACCCACTTTGCGCTGTTGCGCATCCAGCAGGAACTTTGTAGCCCCCGTACTTCAGTAATATAAGAGAGACATGTTATAAATGGAAAATACGATGGTTGGACTGTTGGAATTCAAGGCAAACAGCATCCACCTTCAACACTTGAGGCTTCAACACTTGAGGCCTAAATAGTTGAGGCCGGCTCGCAGGTCACATCGCCCGGTGTGCCCCGTTCCCCAAGCGATGTGACCCGCGAACCGAAGCTGTAATCACTGAATTACTGGCTGGTTAACTCTTTAAACTCTGGGTCTCGATTCGCAGGTTACGCAATTCAGTGTGCCCCGTTCCCTAAACGACGTAACCCGCGAATCGAAGCTGTAGAATCTGTGCTAGATCCGCAAGCTACGTCGCCCGGCGTGCCCCGTAATGCCAAGCGGCATAGCCTGCGGATCACTTCAAGCGGCGCCAGCCCAAATCCGACCCCCGTGTTTTCTTCAGGCCGGCTACCGCAAGCTCAAGATGTTTGACCCTCTTGTCTCTCTTCAAAAAACTGTTTGTCAGTTTCACTTGCTATCTTGTTTGCGCGATTGGTTAGTGCAATGAATGTGCCAAGAAAAGGGGGGGCTGCCTGCCAGCGTGCTAAGTACGCCAACAGCTAGGTTTATTGTGTTTAACTCAGGTAATGAGGGTTGTCTCGTTGCGCTTAATATCAGCCCAAGCCTTCATCTCTGTCTATCATTGTAGACATGTAAGAGTCGCCTCTGTCCACAATTGACGACAACAGTTGATTACAGATTCCGGTTGTCCGCTGCTTGTCTGCTGTTATGATGCGACCTCATTCTAATTCGCGCAGGATTAGCGCCACGCCCGGGAGCGAGCGCGGCTTCTGCCGCAGGGATATTGAATGGAACCGCGCTCGCTATCGCCCACAGTATTGATCCAGCGACGCATCCCTTGATTAATCTTTCAATGCGATGTCGAGTAAAAACATGCAAGAAGAATTTATCAAACATATATGGGCGCTGACGCGATTACGTTACCGGTTGATCTGGGCGCAGGCGCGCACAAGCAATGGGAGGATCATCCTGTTTTTTGCGCTCTATCTGCTCGGAGTTTCGTTCGCCCTCCTGATGACTTTCGGCGGGCTGGGCGCTGCGATTGCGGCCGGCAATTTCGATCAGGGCGGGAGCATGGCGAGATGGACGCTAACAACGCTTTTCATTAATGGAATAGGTTTGAGCCTGATGTTCGGATTGGGGACTCAGGAGGCGTTTTCAGAAGAGTCGCTACGGCGTTACCCGATGAAGACGCGGGAGCGGTTCATCATCAGACAGATAATCGGGCTGCTGGATCCCATCTGGGCGTTTATGGCCGCCGGGGCCTTGGGACTCGCCGTCGGATTTTCGTGGTTTGGCAGAGGAGTAATTATATTGGGGCCGGCGGCGGCGGCGCTGTTCATCGCGGCCAGCTACCTTGCCACAGCCTGTCTGCTTTCATTCATTGGCCATATTATGCGCTCGCGGGCGGGCTCGTCCATGCTCGGAATAATCGTGTTGGCGTTGATCTCATTCGGGCCTTTGTCGCTATCGCTGCTCGCCGCGTCGGGCGCCGACGGCGTGTGGAGATCGCTCGGACGCCTTTTGCTATTCACTCCTCCGGGAGCGGCGGCGGCGATGATGACGGAGGATAGTTTGTCTATGGCGTTGAGCGCGGCGGCTCTACTGGTCGTCTGGGTGGCGGCCCTGACCCTGTTATTGAAGAAGCTCGAAAGCCTGCGGCCCGTCGCCGAGGCGAATTTCTCTGGCGGAATATCCTATGGTTTTGGGGACAGCTTTTACGATCGGATCGCCGGGATGTTCGGCCGCCAATACGCGCCAATGGTGAGCAAATCGTTGCGCTACCATTGGCGCTGCAATCTGATCAGGTTCAGTCTGCTGACCTCACCGCTGTTGGTGTTGCTCGCCAAATTCCCGGCTCTGGGTCGCGGCTCGAATGGAGAGGTTATTACCACCTTTATGCTCTTCTTCGTCATAGGCGGCGCAACCAGCATGTCAATGACGCTCAACCTGTTCGGTTATGACAGCGCCGGGGTTCGTCGCTACGCGATTCTGCCCTCCACCTTCGTCATGGCGCTGCGAGCCGGCAGTCTCGCTTCACTGTTGTTGCGCGCGGTCGCCCTGCTGGCGGCGTTCGCTTCGTGGGCAATCTTCGCGCGGAAACATTTCGACGCCAGAATGTTTCTGGCGATATTGGGGATTGCCGGCGCCGCCCTTTTCCTGTTCAATGGACTTGGGCTGTGGACAAGCGTCTTATCTCCGAAGGCCGCCAATTTCTACTCGATATGGAACAACCGGCTTTCGTTCGGCGCGAACGTGGTGATGTTCTGCGGATTGTTCGCCCCGTTATGGATTGCGATAATGTTTTCCGAAAGTCTCGATCCTTACGATTTGTCGCTTTTCTGGCGCCTGGCGCTGGCAATGATGGCCTTGAGCGTCGCGTTTTATCTCTTTTCAATGAAAGCGATCGAGCCGGTCTTGAATTGGCGACGGGAAAAATTGATCAATCTGATCGCCGGGGCGAGAAACAACTGAATGGACTCTACGGTTGAAACTTATCCATTGGATTACGACCAGGTCGGGGCCCCCCGCCCCCCGCAGCCAATCTCAATTAATATAGAGAATCTGACAAAGAGTTACGGCGAGACGTTAGCGGTTGACCGGCTTTCGCTCGACGTGCCCGCAGGCCGTCTGTTCGGCTTTCTAGGCCCGAACGGCGCGGGCAAGAGCACCACTATCGGCTGTCTGACGGGGTTGGTTGATCCGACCTCTGGCGCGATCAATCTGCTCGGCGAGCGGTTCACCCCGGATTCGGTTGAGTTGAAACGACGTATAGGCGTGATGCCCGAGGGATTGGCGCTCTTCGACCATCTTTACGCTCACGAGTTTCTGGCCTTCACTGCGCGAATGTACCGGCTCGACGAGCAAACCCTCCGGCGGCGCGTCGAAGAGCTGTTGACTGCGCTCGACCTGACCTCGACCTACCGCAAGCGCCTGGCCGAGTTCAGCACGGGGATGCGAAAGAAGGTCGCGTTCGCGGCGGCGATCATTCACCGCCCGGAGATTCTCTTTCTAGACGAGCCATTCGAGAGCATTGATCCGGCCGGCGTGGCGATGCTCAAAGACTGGCTGCGAAGGTTCGTCGCCGGAGGCCGCACGGTCTTTATGACCACGCATGCTCTCGAAACCGTCGAGCGTTTATGCGACGACGTGGCGATCATCAAATCGGGGCGCGTCGCCTGGCGCGGCGGCGTCGGACTGCTCGCCAACGGCGGAAAATTGGAGTGCGACGGGCGGAGATTCGACACGCTCGAAGCGTTGTTCCTACACCTGGTCGGCGAAATGCGCGGAAAGCTCGAATGGCTGTAGGCGAACCTGGCGCGCCATTCGACGTATAAGCTTCACAGAAGAATCAAAACCGGAAGGAGATCGCGATGTATTGTCCAAACTGCGCGGCCCCGATTGACGGAGTGAAATTTTGCCGCTCGTGTGGCTCGAACGTGAGTCTGGTTCCGCAAGCCATGTCAGGGCAATTGTCTCAATCTGAGGCTTCTGAAGAAGAGCTGCATTTTGGGGTTCATCACCGGGGCCGTCATCATAGAAGAAAAGAGCCAAGCGTCGAGATGGCGGCGACCAGTTTTTTTACCGGAATAGGTTTCATCGTCGCCGCGATTGCCATTCTACTCTACGCCCCGGCCGGGGCCTTTTGGTGGTGGTCGTTTGTGATTCCGGCTTTCGCCACGATGGGCCAGGGAGTCGGCCAATACATGCGGTGGCGAGAACAGCAGCGCAAACAAACCTTACTCGACAGGCCGGGAAACCAGCCTGTCGCTTATCAATCAATAACCCAGGCAATAACCCAGGCGCCTGCCCAGGTCGCCGTGTTATCCGCGCCCACGACATCAGAACTCGTTAAGCCGTCGAGCGTCACCGAGCACACCACGAGACATCTCGAATAGAAACTGTCATTAGTCATTGGTCATTTGTTATTGTGAAGCTCTAAAAAAATGAAAAACGTCTCTGGGAGCGCCGCCCATTCCTGCCTGCTTGCTTCGGCCAGCCGGCTATTGCTGGAAATCTGCAGGCCCCGCAGGCATGGATGGGCGGCGCTCCCAGGAATTCTCAGAGCGCCTGCTTGACAAGCTCTGAGTCGCGCAGCTATTTTTTCCTTTTCCTCAAGGTCCCACATCTTACTGCAAGGAGTTAAGACATTGGCTAAAGGGCGAGCTACCGCACAGAGTCTGAAACGTGATCCGTTGATGGAGCAATATCTGCACACTTCCGCCTGGGTCAAAGAGCGTTCGCGCCCGATCGTGAAATGGTCGGCGATCGCGGTGGGGGTGATCGCGCTCGCGGCGGTCGTCTGGTGGTTCTTTTCGAGCCGCGCAAAGAACGCCGCCGAATTAATGGCCAGGGCTATGGCCGCCCATCAGGCGATTGTCCAGAACCCGCTCCCAAATCTCGCTCCGGGACAGGTCGCTTTCAAGACCGAAGATGAAAAGCACCGCGAGGCTTACAGGGCCTTCACGGAGGCGGCGAACGAGTATCCCTCATACAACGGGGACACTGCGCGCTATTTCGCCGCGGTCCATCAACTGCATTTCGAGGCTGACAAGGCCGAAGCGACATTGAAAGAAATTGCGCAAAAAGATTCCGAGGTGGGCGCCCAGGCGCGTATGGCTCTCGCCCAGCGTTACGAGGCCGTCGGCAAGAATGATGACGCGATCGCTGAATATCAGAGGTTGAAGGCCAGGCCGGGGCCGATTCCTCCTGCCCTGATCGACCTCGGCATGGGGCGCGTTTACGAGGCTATGGGGAAGACGAAAGAGGCCGCTGATGTCTATTTCGCCATCGCCAGTAACAAGGATTTGCGGAGCTCTGACGTGGGCGCCGCCGCCGCTGACCGGCTCGCCGCCATTGCGCCGGAGAAGTTGGATCAACTGCCGCCTCCAGAGCCAACCGGCCTGAGATTCCCGGGCGCCGGGGCGGTCCCGTTTAATTAAATTAAATGGCCAGGGTGAAATTGTTGTTATGGCTGTCGGCGGCGCTGGCTCTGTTCAGCGCAGGTTGCCGAAGTTCGAATCACCCTGCGCCGACGCCAGGACAACAACCTTCCGCCGGCAAAGATCGAGCGGGCGCGGTCTCCATTCACGCTGAGATCGGCTTTGCGACCGGGCGCAAATATCTGGACCATTACGAGAAGCACGGCTCGGAATTCGGCGCGATCAGTCAGGAGGAATACCTGCGACGCGCTCAGGTTTTGCGCGACAGCCCCGCCGGCGGAGACATCCTCGAAGCAGTGCGAGCCGACGGCGTAATTACCCGATTCGACCGCAAAACCGGCGCATTCCTCGCCTTCAATCCCGATCTAACAATTCGCACATTCTTCAAACCCAACGACGGCGAAAGGTATTTCCGCCGGCAGAGCCAACGATAAGGAGCCGAGAATGGAAGACCCGGTACGCGATTACTTACGCGAAAGAGGCTGCGGCGAACACGTCATCGAAGGCGGTCTTGAAGGACTCGTCGAAAGTTGGGAGAAGACAATTCGCCGAGTCGATGAGGGTTATTCGCTGACGCTCGACGATTACCTGAACGATCTGGACGCGCGACAATTGATCGACGATGCCCTGGTTGTGGCGACCGATCAACAACGCGCGGCGATCGACGACCGGCTCAGTCGCGCCGACGAAAAGATGCGAAGCCTGACGGAGCCGACCAAGATCTGCCTGTGGGGCGAAGAGGTCGCCGAAGAAGAAGGTTGGACGGCGGAAGAGAACTGGTGGTATTTCGCGCGCCCGATCAAAGCCGACGCCGAATTGCTGGCAGAAATTAGGGAGTGGGGAATGGGGAATGCGGAGTAGGGAGTAGATCCATTCCCCATTCCCCACTCCCCATTCCCCCTTTCCCTATTCCCCATTTTTCCCAGCGCCTCCTCAACAAATTCCTGTAAAACGGCGAAAATCGCCCATTGGTCGGCAGTAGATTTCGGCTCCGCCCTGATTGGTGTCGCTAACCCGTTATTATATGGAGGAGTGAAACACAGATGAACCACGCGCGCGATCTACTTGTAAGGACGCCGGACGACGAGTTGGAAAAGATGATCCTGGAATTGGGATGCTACGCCTTGAGGGTCAGGAATGAATATCGCTGGCGGACGAGGGACAGAGAGGCCCTTCCGAAGGGTGAAACGGTCAAATCGGTCGTGTCGCTGGCGCTGGAGAGAGTGTTGACGGGCGAGCGCCGATGGAATCCGGCGCAGCAGCCCGACTTCATGAAATTCATGCGAGACGTAATTGACAGTCTGATCAACCATCTGGCCCGAAGCAAAGACAACGCCTTGCTCACGACTCTTCCGGAGGAAGGCGGTCAGGATGAGATGAGTTGGCGCGCCGAATCGGATAAGGCCAAACCCGGGGCCGAATGGCTAGCGAGAAGTGAAGCGACGCCGGAGCAAGCGTTGCTCGATGAAGAATCGGAAGAGCAAAACAACAAAGCGATACGAATTCTGTTGGATGAGTGCGTCGCGGATCAGACCTTGACAAAGATCGTCGGCGCGATGCTGGGGGGATGCGACCACTGCGGCGAAATCGCCGACGCAGTCGGCATAGAGGTGAAGGAAGTATACAACGCGATGAAACGCCTCGACCGCCGTGTCGCCTCGGTAAGCCGGAGGATGGCTGATTGAGCTGGCGGCCCCAACATCAGATACGTCAAGAGGAGGAATAATAGAGTGAACAGAAATAACCCGCCGCGAAGCAGCGAGGCCCTCATCGAGCGCATCCGTCGCTTGAGCAATGAGGTCGAATGGAGCGCGGATGAGCTTCGAGAGGTTTTAATAGACGCAGGCATTGATCCCGACCAGTTCATAAAGGACATCAAAACCAGAATCAAAGAGTTGTTGAACGCTTCCCCGGCGGCGCCGGAACAGAACGCGCAAAACGACTATGACTCGCTGCCGCTGCTGCCGAAGCTGCGCCGTATCACCGGGATGAAAGCGACGGCCATCGCCGAGAAGACGGGAACGCCGGTCACATTTCTATCCGATCTGAGCGGCCATCCGAACGTGATTCCCTTCAGAGCGCGAAAGGAGTTCGCAAGGCGCGCGGCGAATAATTTGCCGGGAGTCAGCGAGCGGGATGTGCTCGACTCATTCGAGCGCGGTTTTGGTCAACAGGCGGCCGCTTTCCGCGACGCCCCCTTCCCCGATGAAGAAGTCGACTTCGAGAAGATCATCCGGCGCTCCGATATGAGCGATGAGGAACAACAGTATTGGCTCAGTCTCTCCAAGGAACCGCTGGAATGAATCGCCACAGAGCCACAGAGACACAGAGGCGGAAAGAAAGAGCGCAGCTTTTTCTCTCCATCTCTCCGTCGCTCTTTCTCCATATCTTTCTCTGTGGCTCTGTGGCTCTGTGGCTCTGTGGCTCTGTGGCATAAATAGGAAAAGAAATGAGATCGCTGAAAAGAGCTAGAGAGCGGGCCCGAGATTGCCGCTGTAAAATCGGCGGCGTAAAAGAAGGTTTGCTCGAACGAGTCGTAGCCTACCTGGAGGATGAACACCAGATCGAACTCATCCCCGCTAATTCTCACTTTCTGCAAAACGGCCACGCGTTACTCAAGCCTGCCGAAGGGTGTCTCTATTACGACAGAAAGTACGATGACGATCGGGCCGCCAGGCTCAAGGTGATTTTGCATGAGCTGGGCCATCTCGAATTGCATGGGAGGCTCAAAAAGCTCTGTTCGGAGCCTGACCCGGTATATGGTTCGATCTACGCGGCGAGCGGCGCAGGCCGTCTGACCCGATACAATCCGCGCGCGCAGGAGGAGGCCGAAGCCAACGCTTTCGCCACGGAGTTTCTGTGCCCGCAGGATGAAGCGTTCCTTCTGTGGCAAAGCTCTCCCGATTCGTCGTTTGTCGGCGACCGCTTCGGCGTCTCGGTTCACACGGTTCACGCTCAACTGGCCGAAGCCCTTTTCTGGGTCGCGGGTGGCGAGGCGGGGGCGTCGGGAAAGAAGCGGTTCACAGGCTTCGAATGTGACGACAGCCAGATCGCCGCCGCAACGTTTACTGGCGCTCCCGCGTTGGTCTGCGCCGGGCCGGGGACCGGTAAGACTGCGACGCTGGTCAGACGCGTCGAATACCTGCTGGACGAACGGGGCGCCGAACCTGAAAGCCTGCTGGTATTGACCTTCAGCAACGAGGCGGCGCAGGAGCTGGAAGAGCGCATCGCCGACAGATTCGGCGAGCAGATCGCCGCGAGAATCAGGATCAGCACCTTTCACGGCTTCGGCGTGTCCTTCCTACATCATCACGGCCAGCTTGCCGGGATCGACGCGCTCGTCCTGGATGAAGCCGGCCAGGGAGAACTTGTGAATAGCATTCTTGGCAAGGCTGATTGCGAAAGGCTTTTGAAGTTGAAGAGGCCGTCTGAAACAGTCATGCGGATCGTCGAACACATCAATTACCTCAAAAACCGTTTGCTCACGCCCGAATCATTGGCGGCGGCGCTCGATCATTGGGAGCTTGCCGAGAGCGACCGAGTCAAGCAAGCCGCCCGTCAATTCCTGCGAATCTTTCGACTCTATGAAGACGAGAAGGCTGCCCGACAGCGCGCCGATTTCGCCGATCTGATCGCGCTCCCGATCAGGATTCTCGAAAGCGAGAAGGAATTGGCGGATCGTTACCGCAAGAAATACAGGTTCGTATTGGTCGATGAGTACCAGGATGTCAGCCGATCGGTCGCGACCCTGCTTCGACATCTTTGCGGCCCCCAGAATCCGCCGTGGGTGGTCGGAGACGCGCGGCAGGCGATCTACCGATTTCTCGGCGCGGCGGCTGAGAACGTCGAGGACTTTAAGAAGGACTTTCCGGGCGGCGAAACGCTCGACCTCAATGTCAATTATCGTTCCTGTCGCGAGATCGTCATTGTCGCGAATCAACTGGACTCGCTGATGGAAAGAGAAGGCGCCGAATATATCGAACGCTGGCTTGCGGCGAGAACAAATCCATCATCGTTTGGAGAGCGTCCGGTCAGAGTCTCGGTCGCCCATTCCGATCTGGCGGAGCAGGAGGGCGTCGCGGCGCTGATCGATGACTGGATCAAACAGGGCGTCGCCCCGGGAGAGATCGCCGCGCTGGCGCGGCGTAACATCGATGTGCGAAACATCGCGCTGGCTCTGGGCCGTTTGGGGATCAAGGCAGTCGCCGCCGGCCTGGCGACTCCAGAAGGGGCCGCAGGCGACCTCGCCTGCGTGGCGACGTTCGCCGACCGCCCGAAGACGTCACTGCCGCGAATAGCAATAGCCCTCGGTCGAGGGCGCTTTGAAAAATCGGTCATCAATTCGGTCGTCAGGTGGATCAGCGACACCGCCGATGACGAGGGAAATTTTGCGGCTCGGGGCGATGGGGCCGGCGATGAACTGGCCTCGGAGATTCGGCGCGCATGGCGCTGTCTACTTTTGTACAAACACAGCGGCGACGCCTTCACTAAAATGTGCGCCTTCCTTTTTGACGCGAGCGATTATCTGCGGCGGATTCTGGCGCTGCCTGCCGGGGCCGAACGCTCGCTGCTCTTAGGAGAGATCACCACCGCGCTCTCGCAAGCCGCCGGATGGCGAATTGGGCGCCGTGATATGCCGCGACGCCAATCGCGCCTGAGCTTCGGCGAGTATTTCCGCGACTCGTTGAACGTGGGCGCTCCGAGCCTGATTCCGCCGCCGGCGACGACGGACGCGGTGCGCGTTATGACCTGCCACGCGGCAAAAGGGTTGGAGTTCCCATACGTCGCCGTGGTCGGGCAGACGCTTTCCGCCGCGCCGCGCGAGCATAAGTGGTTACCTCCGAATCTGCAGCCCTCAGCCGAGGAAGACGTCCGCCAATCCGACTCCCTGTTTTTCGTCGGCGCCACGAGGGCGCAGCGCGCGCTCATCATATCCTACGCCAACACGGCGGGCGGAAGCGCTCGTTCGCGAGACCGTGACGTCACTCCCCTGCTGAGTCGCTGGCACGGCGCATACTCAGTCAATACGGTCCGTCTCCCTGAGGCCGCTGTGGAGAGAGAGAGGGCGGAGATCACTGATATTTGGGGAGGCTCTCCGAAGGGCTTATTAGCCGCCAGTTCGCTGGACAGGGAACGCTGCGCCGTTCAGACCTACCTCAATGAATTCCTCGGCGCGCGATTCCCGCTCGACGAAAAGCCGCTCTACCCTGCCTTCTTCCAGGCGGCGCGCCGCGCCATGGAGAGAGTGATCTATGAGTCTAACAAGACGGGCGAGACTGGAAGCGCGATAAGCCGATCGAAAGCGGCGGAAATTTTCCGCGAGGAGTGGAAAGCGAATGGCGCCGACGGGCATCGACATCATCGAATCTATTTCGCGCTGGGACAGAAATATGTCGAGCGGTTCGCGCTGGCGTCGCAATCGCTGCCCCAGGCGGATAAATACCTCGAATCCGCATTGGGCGACGACACGGCCGGTCTGCGCTTGCGCCTCGACCTGGTCGTCTTCCACCGAACTGCGGACGGCTCGGTCATAGCCGTGCAATTCCGCCCCGAGTCATACGCCGACAAGGCCAAGGACGGAAGCTTGCAATGGAGCAAACTGGACAACGCATATCGGATTCCATTCGCGCTATTGCGCCAGCGTGAACCCCATCTTCGGCCCTTCGTTTTTTCCGGAGAGGACGGCGTTCTTTACCCTTTTCTCTGGAGCGCGAAGAAAGGATCCGTGGAAGAAGAAGCGCGTCGCGCCGAGGAGCGCTACAAACTTTTTTCCCGCAGGATTTTCAACCAACAAATCAACCGCTGGAAGTGTGAGAGATGTGAAGTTCATGTGATTTGCCCTCACTGGCTTGAAGCGGCGTGAGCTATAAAGATTAATAGCCACAGAGCGCACAGAGGACACGGAGGGCGTAATGATTTCTCTGTGTTCTCTGTGCGCTCTGTGGCTATTCACACATGACCGCGACCTAATTATTATGGCAGCCCGAAAAGGCGCAGTTTCGGTTTCGCAGAACCGTATCTGGCCTTGGCGTACCAGATCTCGACGCTCTCGATCACCCTGTCGCGCCCGCGAAGATCGATTGCCCGTGTTTGGCCACCAGCATTGATTCTGTTCCTGATCGCAATCTCCTCATCGGCGCCATTGCCGAAATGAACAACAACGCGCTGAAACTCGATCGGAGCGCGTTCAACGCGAATTTGGATCGCGCGGAACCTCCCGTCGTCCCGGCCAATTTTGATCCTATCGTGGTCGGCGCTTCCGTCCACATTGGCTTCGCCAAGATACACCCAGCGGCCGTTATTCTGGGCGTACAAGGCTTGCCCGAAAATCGTCAATAAGAGCGCGGCTAAAATCACTTGCAAAGCTTTTCGCATACTCAAGCGAGTCCTCCAGAATTAAGTTGAAACTTCCAAGCAAGGGTAGCAATTGAGAGTTCGAGATCGACTGAAAAGTCGGAAAATTTTGTAATTGAATTAATCGCCCGATCTAAGGTACAAATTATTCCCCCTGTTCCGCCGGCTATCTTCACACCTTTGAATTCGCAACGCCGGACGGTTGAATCATCAAACGCCATTTGAGAGCGCAAGGAGAATCAGAAGCGCCTTTCGCGCGGATCAAGATGTGTGGTCTTTTGCCACATATCTTGTGGCATGGAGCAACATGCTAAAGCTGCGCGCTTTCGTGAATACAAAGATAGAAAAAGAATTTCCACGGAGGCATCGCTGTGTTCACTCAAATCACGCCATTCTCAACCTCGCAGAGGCGGGGTTTGAAAACTACCCGCCCCATCATTCTCATGGTCATCCTACTCGCCTGGATCGGGCTGACGGCTGCCGCGTGGCCGCCGTCAGGTTCACTGATAACGCAAGCAGGCGATAGCGCCCACGTCGCGGCTCAAAGCGCCGGTGAGGAGCTTTCGCTGGAACCCGGCAAGCCCGTCGAACGAGAGCTTTCCGGCGCCCAATCGCATTTCTATAAGATTGCCATGACCTCTGGCCAGTACCTTCAAGTGGCAGTCAGGCAGAAAGGAATTGACGTGCTGGTGGCGCTGTTTACGCCTGATGGTAAGAAGATCAACGAGGTGGACAGCCAGCATGTGATTGAGGGATCAGAGGACTTCTCGACAATCGCAGAAGCGGCCGGCGGATACAGTATTGAGGTGCGTTCTGCGGAGAAGACTGCCAAAACAGGGCGCTACGAGATCAAAGTAGAAGAATTGAGAGAGGCGACCGCCGAGGATAAGTATCGCCTTGCCGCTGAGTCGGTCTTTCGAGAGGCGGAGCAGTTAGAAGATGGGACGTTGGAGGCTAGAAGAAAGAGCATCAAAAAGTATAACGAAGCGTTGGAGCTCTATCAGAGAGCAGGCGACCACAAATGGGAGGCCGAAACACTCCGCAAAATTGGCGATGTCTACAATTTGTTAGGAGAACTACAGCAAGCGCTGGAAAAATACACTCAAGCTCTGCCGATCTCCCGGGCAGTCGGTGACCGCGGAGGCGAGGCTGCAACACTCGGCAACATCGGCTACATCTATCAGTCATTAGGAGAGATGCAGAAAGCGCTGGACAAGTTCAATGAGTCTCTGGCGATTTTCCAGATAATCGGCGACCGTAATGCAGAAGCTGTTACACTCAACAACATTGGCACGCTCTATGTGGTATTAGGAGAGATGCAGAAGGCATTGGATAAGTTCAATGAGTCTCTGCCGATCAGACGGGCGGCGGGTAACCGCAAAGGGGAAGCGGTCATGCTCAACAATATCGGCCTGGTCTATCAGTCAATAGGAGAGATGCAGAAAGCGCTGGACAAGTTCAATGAGTCTCTGCCGATCAGACGAACGATTGGTGACCGCAGAGGGGAGGCTGTTACTCTCAACAACATCGGACTGATCTACTATTTGTCAGGAGAGATGGAGAAGGCGCTGGAGAAATACAATGAAGCTCTGCCAATCAGGCAGGCCGTAGGTGACCGCGAAGGTGAGGCTTATACACTACACAACATAGGCAATGTTTATCGGTCATTAGGAGAGATGCAGAAGGCGTTGGACAAGTACAACGAATCTCTGTCAATTAGTCGTGCGATAGGTGACCGCCGTATACAAGCTGCCACGCTCAGCGGCATCGGCCTGATCTATCAGTCATCGGGAGAGATGCAGAAGGCTCTCGAGAAGTTCAATGAGGCTCTGTCGCTCAGCCGGATTGTTGGTGATCGCAAAGTGGAAGCCCTCACGCTCAACAGCATTGGCACGGTCTACCAATCATTAGGAGAAATGGAGAAGGCTCTCGAGAAATACAATGAGGCTCTGCGCCTCAGACAGGCTGTGAGTGATCGCAGAGGCGAGGCTGTCACCCTGCTGGGCATTGCGCAAGTGGAAGAAAGACGTGGCAACCTTACCCAGGCTCGCCAAACTATCGAACAAGCCATCAGCATCGTCGAGTCTGTCCGCGCCTCTATCGGCAGTCAGGAGCTTCGCGCTTCATTCTTCGCCTCCAGGCAGGACTATTACGAGTCCTACATAGAAGTCCTGATGCAGATGCACAAGCAGAACCCATCCGCCTCATTCGGCGCTTTAGCATTAGCGGTGAGCGAGCGCGCCCGTGCCCGCTCCCTGCTCGAACTACTGACAGAATCGCGCATCGACATTCGTCAGGGCGTTGACAGTTCCCTGCTGGAGCGCGAACGCTCCCTACAACAACTGCTCAATGCGAAGGCGGCGGCGCAAATCGCCCTGTTAAGTCGCAAGCACACTCCTGCGCAGGCCGACGCCTTCGATAAAGAGATAGACACCATTATCACCGAGTACGAAGAGTTAAGCGTGCAAATTCGCGCGCGCAGCCCCCGATACGCCGCCTTGACCCAGCCTCAGCCGCTCGGCCTGGCGGAGATTCAACAACAGGTGTTGGACCCCGACACTCTGCTCCTGGAATACTCGCTAGGAGACGATGCGAGTTACCTTTTCGTGGTAAGCCAAACATCAATCATCAGCCACCGACTGCCGAAGCGAGCGGAGATAGAGGCGGCGACGCGCCGCGTGCGCGAGTTGTTGACCGCGCCGCAGCCGCAACCCGGTGACACTGAGGCTAAATACCAGGCACGCATCAAAGAGGCCAAAGAGAACTACTGGCCCCAGGCCGCCGAGTTGAGCTGGATGTTACTCGGCTCCGCCGCATCGCAATTGGGCGGGAAACGCCTGCTGATCGTGGCCGACGGGGCCTTGCAATATCTGCCATTCGGCGCGCTCCCCGCTCCGGAGATAGGGAGACAAAGAGACGGAGGGACAGAGGCACGGGGAGCCGGAGAGATGGGGAGGAAAGCAAAACCTCGCCCCATCGCCCTGTCGCCCCGTCGCCCTGTCGCCTTCACTCCCCTGATCGTCAGTAACGAGATCATCCATTTGCCTTCCGCATCGACCCTGGCGGTGTTGCGGCGCGAGTTGGCTGGGCGCCAACCAGCGGCCAAAACGGTCGCCGTCCTGGCCGATCCCGTCTTCAGCGCGGATGACGCGCGCGTTAAATCGGGCGCCAAACCTCGGGCCCGCGAAGAAGCGCCGCTGGACTTGACGCGCGCGATCAGCGACGTGCGCGGCGAGTTGAATCGTCTGCTGCTGACGAGGGATGAAGCGGAAGCCATCTTGTCAGTCACGCCACGAACCGGGGCGCTCGGGGCGCTCGACTTTCGCGCCAATCGGGCGACTGCTACCAGCGATGAGTTGAGCCATTACCGCATCGTGCATTTCGCCACCCATGGTCTGCTCAACAGCGAGCATCCCGAGCTGTCGGGCGTGGTGCTATCGCTGGTGGATGAGCGAGGGCGCCCGCAGGACGGGTTCTTGCGGCTGCACGAAATCTTCAATCTTCGATTGCCGGTGGAGTTGGTGGTTTTGAGCGCGTGTCAGACCGGTCTGGGCAAGGAGATCAAGGGCGAGGGGTTGGTCGGATTGACGCGCGGCTTTATGTACGCGGGGGCGGCGCGGGTGGTGGCGAGTTTATGGCAGGTGCATGACGCGGCCACCGCGGAGTTGATGAAGAGCTTCTACCGACGGATGTTGAAAGACGGAATGCGCCCAGCGGCGGCCTTGCGCGCGGCGCAGATCGAGATGTGGAAAAAACCTCAATGGCAATCGCCGTTTTACTGGGGCGGGTTCGTGCTCCAGGGTGAGTGGAAGTGATCTGGCTTATGACAGCCCCACGCGCATCGATATCAAGGGCGTATGGAGAAAGCGCAATCATCCATAAAAGAGCGGGAACTGACGCCGGAGGCCTTCACGAAGCTCCTGGCCGAATTGGACTCCGATCCGGAGACCGCGGGCAGGAAGTATGAAGAGTTGCGCCGCAAACTGATCAAATTCTTCGAATGGCGCGGGGCGTTATTTCAAGAGGAACTGGCCGATGAAACACTGAA
The DNA here is from genome assembly GCA_035714085.1 of Blastocatellia bacterium. Lineage (GTDB taxonomy): Bacteria > Acidobacteriota > Blastocatellia > RBC074 > RBC074 > JAJVID01. The sequence continues at coordinate 18,011 of DASTMP010000428.1, read as the reverse complement.
CCGGCTGGCGCGGAAGATCGTTGAGGGCGAGGAGATCGAGAAAAACGTCGTCGCCCTTTCGTTGGGGATCGCGCGTTTCGTCTTTCTGGAGACTTTGAAGCGCCCCGACAACAGGCGCGCGGAGATGAAAGAATTGGCCACGGTCGCCGCGCCGCCGGAGCGATGGGAAGAGGATGATGATCTGTGGGTGGTATGTTTAAGAGATTGCCTGCGCGGCGTCTCGGATGAGAATCGGGAGCTTATCATCGAATACTACCAGGCTGAGGGACGCGCCAGGATCGATGACCGTAAGATTTTGGCCGCCAGGCTGGGCATCTCGCTCAACGCGTTGTTCAGCCGCGCCAAACGAACACGCTCTAAACTCGAAGAATGCGTCACGCGCTGCGTCAAAAGAAAGTCGAAGAGGGCGACATGAAAGTTCGGGTTTCGGCCACCATGAAGAGAAGATAGGATAGCCGGGGACCGCTATGGAGCGCATAAACAGCCAGGAAGAGTTAATCAAACGCTATCTGCTGGGAGAACTCTCGGCGGCGGAACAGGGCATGCTCGAAGATGAGTATTTCGCCGACCGGTCCAAATACGATCAGATCTGTAAAGCCGAAGATGAACTGCTTGACGCTGCGGCGCGCGGCTCTCTCTCTGAGGCCGATCGTGAGCGCTTTGAACGGTGTTATCTGGTAAATCCCCAGCGGCGGCGGCGCTTGATGTTCTCCAAGGCTTTGGCTCAAGTAGTAGACGAAAATCGGGCCGCAAAGCGGGGCGCGCCGTTTGCGGCGCGGGGAGAGCGAGTCGAACGCCCTGACACGGGACTCTCCTGGCTAACTAATATGGCCCGGCTGCCTCGCGGCCTTCGTTTTGCCCTGAGTACAACCGCCGCGCTGCTCATCGTACTCGGCGGGACGTGGTTAGTGATCGAGACTTCGCGACTGCGCGGGCGACTTGCGGAGTCGCAGCGCGAAGGCGAGGCGCAGCGGCGCCTGGCGCAAACGCAGGAGCGGCAGATCGCCGACATGGAGGCGCAATACAGACGGCTCGCCGAAGAACGCGAGCGATTGCAGGCCCAACTGCAAGCGGCGGAAGAAAAAGCTTCGCCCACTTCTGCGCCGGTCATTTTCGCGCTCTCGATTGGAGCGTTCAGGGACTCCAGCAGCCAGGAGCCCCCGGCGCTAGTCATTCCACGCGGCGCTGAAGAGGCGCGGTTGCGAATTAACCTGACCGAGCATGAGTTCCCCAACTACCAGGTGATGTTACTCTCGGCAGACGGAAAAGAAGTGTTCGCCATAAAAGGTCTCAGCCCGCAAGCTACCAGAGGTGGATACGTCTTGATCGTGAGCGTCCCGGCCAGCAAGTTCGTCAACGGAGATAACGTCATAGCTCTCAACGGAATTAGTGGCGTCGGTGAAGTGGATACCCTCGGCAAAGTCATAGTCAAAGTGAGGAGGCGGTGAACGTTTCCATATTTTACCGCCCAACATTTTTCTGTTCCGGTTTTGCCGACAGAAAAATGTTGGGCGGTAAAATTAACCCTCGCGCGCAAAAAATTTCCAAAGACCAAAATTTCCGCGACATGCTTCCGCCTATTCCCTCCACATTGTCAATGGGGGCATCCTCAATTTGTTAGATGTTGTAACTCCAAAATCAGACCCCACGAGGCTGGCGCCGCTGTCGCGCGCATAAAGCGGTTGAATGGTGAGCCATCCGCTTGTTCCTGCTCGCAGCAACGGCGCCATTTTTCGAAAGGAGCGTCGGCCGTGACTCGTTAATAAGCGCCATTCATCATAGATATTCATTGACATTGAGACCTTACCTGCCCTAAATCTGCCCGTGAATGGCCCAATCATTTTCTATCGCTTCCTATAACGTCCTGGCCGACTCGTACGTCATGCCCCGGTGGTATCCGAACGTGGATGCGGAGATCTTGCGATGGGACAGGAGGAAATTCGCCCTGGCCGAAAGAGTCGTGAATCTCAATGCCGACGTTGTCTGTTTACAAGAGGTCGAGGCCGACGCCTATGCCCTGCTTGAGCGAAGTCTAGGCGCGAATGGGTATAACGGCATTTATGCGAAGAAAAGACGCGACAAACCGGACGGCTGCGCCATGTTTTTCAAACGGGGATGGTTGCGCTTCGCTGGCGCCGACACGCTCTATTACCGCGATGGACGCAACGGGGCCTCGGACTCCGGTCATCTCGCCTTGATAATCAGCTTCGAGTGCGAGTGGGGCGTTATCAGGGTCGGCGCCACGCACCTCAGATGGGGGCAGGAGAATAAGTCGCCGGAGGATCATATCGGATACAGGCAGATCAGAGAGCTGATTGATGAGCGCTTCAAAACGGATCAGACGGCATACGCATGGATCGTATGTGGCGACTTGAACGCGCAATCCGGCGATCCGGTGGTCAAGGAACTCGTCAGCAATGGCTTCGTGGACGCGTATGCGGGCCGCGAGCAGGCCACATGTAATCCGAACCGTAAGGCGAAAAGGATAGACTACATCTTCCACACTTCTGGCTTGAGAGCGGAGCCTGCGAGACTGATGGAAATTGATGATCTCACGCCGCTGCCGTCCGCGGACGAACCATCAGATCACCTTGCCCTTGTGGCCGCATTCGAGAAAGGATGATGCGCGAGCGATGACGCTGAGGATGGCGCAGAGTGATAAATGGGGATGGTGGGAATCGAACCCACACGTCCTTGCGGACACAGGTTTTTGAGACCTGCGCGTCTACCAGTTCCGCCACGTCCCCGTATGTTTTAGATCGAGTGGACTGATTTACGAGCGGGCGTGATTATATGAGCCGGTTTCCGACCGGTCAAGCAGCCCCGCCTCAAACATGGCTTCAAACCTGGCCTTGGGTTGTGAGAGTGTCGTCTCGGCCATTAGTAACCACTTCATTGTAGCGATGCGCGGCGTGATCGCCGAGCATAGTCAGCCATGACGGCGATAGTGATGATTGACTTTCACTCCCCTTCATTCGCGCGGAGCCGACCCCGCCGGGCGCGGGCAACAGGCGGTTGATCATGTCGAGCAGATCTGCGATGAGTTCCGGCGCTATTGCATCGGCCATCGCGGCCAGCTTCGCCTGGATCGGGAAAACCACCTCCGCTTCGCCGCGCTGGCAGGCGGAGATGATTCGGCGCGCGGCTTTTTCGGCGCTGATCGTGAGCAGAGGCAATGAGTCGCTGATGCTGAACCAGGCATATTCGCTGCGGTGTCGCCCTTTGAATGTGGCGTTGCGCGGGCTGCCGGTGCGCATTAACCCGGGACAGATCGTGGTGACGACGACGCCGTCTTTTGCCACCTCGGCGCGCATGGCCTTGGACAATCCGACGAGAGCGAATTTGCTCATGGTGTAAGGCGTCAAATGGGGCATAGCGATTTTGCCCCCGATCGAGGCGATATTGACGATGCGTCCTTCGCCTCGCCGGCGCATTTCCGGGATGACGGCCAGCATCGTGTGCAGCGGGCCGCGCAGGTTGACGTCCAGCGCCTCTTCGTAATCGGCCAGCGTCATTGTCTCGACCGGGCCGACTTCGATTACTCCGGCGTTGTTGACCAGCACGTCAATTGCTCCGAAGTGCTCGCGGACGGCCTCCGCCATTCGCCCTACCTCCTCGATGTTTGCCACGTCACAGGGCAGCGCCAATACCGGTCTGCCTGGACGAACCAGATCGGAGCCGGCTCGCTCCAGTTCTTCGACGTCGCGCGCGCAAATCGCCACACACGCCCCTCGCGCGACGAACTCGCGCCCCAGAGCCAATCCCAATCCCCGCGATCCGCCCGTTATCAGCGCGGTTTTGCCGCGCAGATCGTACCACCGCGCGTATTGCCTGATCGCGCGCGCGGCCAGATACAATCCCGCGCCGGTCAACGCCAAACCCAGCAATGAACTTTTATCTCTATTCATAAAGCCTCGCCTCAGTGCGCCAAAAAACAGAGTTGTACCTGCGACGTTCACTCATGTCCGCCGCCAATCCACAGTCCCCCGCGGGCCGCGAAACCTTGTTGAACGCTTTAAATGAGGCAAGGCGCAGGCCGTGATTGAAATGGATGGCTGGTACAGTACCACGCGCGCTAGCAAGCGGTTTGAGATGGCAGGGCGCCGACTGAGTACGGCGCCGCGCGCGTAAGCGAGTCGCAGCCTAGAGCGAAACAGCTTGCTTACGCGCGCCGCGCCATAACAGCGTTATTCAAAGATGATCCTCAAGAATTTCAGCTTGCCGACTTGCAACTGAACTTCTTTGATCGTGGCTGTGTCGATTTCAAAGGTCGCTTCGCAGATTCGTTCGCCGTTCAATTTAACGCCGCCCTGAGAAATCAGACGTCGCGCCTCGGCTTTTGACGGAGCGAGGTCGGTCTGCGTCAACAGATCAACCAGTTTGACCTTCCGGGCGGAAGTTTTGATCACGCGCGGTTCGATCTCGGTCGGAGTCTGATGTTCGCGAAAGCGGCGGATGAATTCGGCCTCGGCGCTGTCGGCTTCGGCGCGCGAATGGAAATCGGCGACGAGTTTTTTCGCCAGGTCGGACTTGACGTCTCGCGGATGGCGCGCGTCCGATTCGACCTCCGATTTCAACCGCGCGATTTCGGCGGGCGTCAGATCGGTCAGCAATTCGTAGTAGCGCCACATCAGGTCGTCCGAGATCGACATCGCTTTACCGTAAATTTCGTCGGGCGATTCGGTGACGCCGATGTAATTGTTTTTGCTCTTCGACATCTTCTCCACGCCGTCCAGACCTTCGAGCAGCGGCGTGGTCATGATCACCTGTGGCTCCACTCCGTAAGCGCGTTGAATCTCGCGCGCCATCAGCAGGTTGAATTTCTGATCCGTTCCGCCCAGCTCCACGTCGTCCCTCAGCGCGACCGAGTCGTAACCTTGCGCCAACGGGTAGAGCAGTTCGTGAAGTCTGATCTCAACGCCGCTCGAGAAACGCTTCGAGAACTCGTCGCGTTCGAGCATCTGCGCAAGCGTGACCTTCGATGTCAGGCGGATGAAATCCTCAGGCTTGAAGGCGTTCATCCATTTGGAGTTGAACTCGATGATCGTCTTCTCGGGATCGAGCAGCTTGAAGACCTGCGATTTGTAGGTTTCGGCGTTGGCCTCGATCTGCTCGCGCGTGAGCGGCGGGCGCGTCGCGTTGCGTCCCGTCGGATCACCGATCATCGCCGTGAAATCCCCGATCAGGAAGATCACGTCGTGGCCCAGCTCCTGAAAAGCTTTCATCTTGCGGATGACCACCGAATGGCCGAGATGAATGTCGGGCGCGGTCGGGTCGCAGCCGAGCTTGACGCGCAGCTTGCGCCCGGTGGCGGCGGAGTTTTCGAGCTTCTTCTTCAGCTCTTCAATCGGGATTACATCTACAGTTCCCTTGGTCAGAAATTCTAGTTGTTCGTTCAGAGTCATTGTTTGAAACACTGCCAGCCACAGAGACACAGAGACACAGAGACAGATCGTTCTTGTTCTCTCTGTAGCTCTGTGGCTCTGTGGCTATTCATATGCATGAAACCTTTAGCGGGTCATTGAACCGCCTCACGATAACCGAGTCTAGTTCGCGCCGTGAGGTCGGCCTGTTCGAGATTGACGCGGATCGTGCGCCATCGCCCGTCTCGGCGCGGATTGGTCGGATCGTAAGCGATCGTGTACTGGCTGTGCAATTCGTCGATCAGGTCGTTGAAGATTCGCTTCAGCTTCATTCGACTGGGCATCAGAAAGAATCCGCCTTCGGTCGTGATGTAGCGTCCGCCGCTCTCCTGCGCGATCTGTTTTAGGGTCTGGGCGGCGGCCTGGCGCTCAGGCGAACGGCGCGAGCTCTTTTCGGTGTTGACCAGGTCGATGGCGTAGACCGCGACGCCCGCCAGGAAAGTCTGCTTTTCGACTTCGCGCAGAGTCGCCTGGCTGGCGCTGTCCGCGCCGTCGGAGATCAGGACGAGCGCGCGGCGGCGTTCGGGGCGCACGCGCAGCTCTTTGCTCGCCAGCAAAACGGCGTCATAGAGCGGGGTATTGCCTTCGCCTTTTAACTGCTTGAGCAGCGGCTTCAACCCCGCGACCGTTGACGAATAATCGCGGACTTTCTGGACGCCGTTTTCGTCGAAGGTGTATAGCGCGAGCGTGTCGTCCGGCTTCAAACGATAGGCCAGATCGAGCGCGGAGTTGCGATAACGCTCGAGGTCTTTTTCGACGACGCTGCCGGAAACGTCCAACACTACGGCGACGGTCATCGGCTCGTCTTCGCCGTAAAATTCCGCCACCTCCTGCTCCCGGTCGTCTTCGAGCAGCGTGAAGGCCTTCCGATCCAGAGTCGAAACGTATTTGCCGCGAGCGTTTTTGACCGTTATGTTCACCAGGACCTGAGTGGTTGTGAAGCTGATCGTATCGGCGGCGATGCCCGACACCGGCTGATCAGCCGAGAGAAAAATATCCGTGAATTGCTCGCGCATCTCCGGCGTGATGCGGTAGCGATTGTTTTTGAACTCGGCGCCGAAGTCGGTCAGAAAGTTCGGATCCTTAGCCCGCGCCGTCGGCTCGTGGCAGATTGCGCATTTGGCGCGCAATTCGGGCTTCGATCTGGGGTCGTTGGCGTAAAGGTCGAGATAAGCCGGATGACCGATGACTCGCCAACCGGCGAGGGCCACTAATGCGACTACGACGAATATCTTCGATAACGCTTTGATTGACATGGGACCACCGAAAACAAACGGTACCGCGCGGTAGGGGCGGGTATTCCCCGTCCAATTGCGCGATCATTGACGCGGGCGGGGAATACCCGCCCCTATCGCGCGGCGCTTTACCGGTCTTACGTAATTTGCGTTAAATTTGAGGGCGATATTCATTCTGCCATCCGGCGCGCAATTTGCCAAATTGCGCCTCACGCGCAAGCTCTGTTAATATCCCGCCTTCGTTTTTGGCGCCATCATCCCTGATATTTGCCAAAATACATCTTTTTCGTCGAAAGGTTTCGGTAATAAAAATGGCAGCTCCAAACCTGGAAAGGATCGTGAGCCTGTGTAAACGACGCGGCTTCATATTCGCCAATTCGGATATCTACGGAGGCATCGCTTCGACCTGGGATTACGGGCCCTTGGGTATCGAACTGAAGAACAACGTGGCGCGCGCGTGGTGGCATTCTGTGGTTTACGAGCGCGACGACATGGAAGGTCTGGACGCGGCCATTCTGATGAACCGTCTGGTCTGGCGTTATTCGGGCCACGAGGCCACTTTCTCCGACCGGCTCGTCGATTGCCGCGAGTGCAAATCGCGCCATCGCGCCGACCATCTGAAGGACGACAAGTGTCCGAACTGCGGTTCGACAAATCTGACTGAACCGCGCAATTTCAACACGATGTTCAAAACGACGGTCGGTCCGGTCGAAAGCGACGAGAACATCGCTTACCTGCGCCCCGAAACCGCGCAGGGCATCTTCGTCAATTTCGCCAACGTGCAGCAGGTGATGCGCCGCAAGCTCCCTTTCGGCATCGCGCAGATCGGCAAAGTATTCCGCAACGAGATCACGCCCGGCAACTTCACATTCCGCACGCGCGAATTCGAACAGATGGAGATCGAGTATTTCTGCAAACCGCCGCAATACCTACAGTCCGGCGAGAAGAGCGACGTCGAGTTGCACGAGGAATGGGTCGAACAGCGGTTCAACTGGTACGTGAACTTAGGGATCGCGCCCGAACGATTGCGAAAACGAGCGCAGACGCCCGAAGAGCTGGCTCATTACGCCAAAGCGACTGTCGACATCGAATACCTGTTCCCGGGATCTCTTGGTTGGGGCGAGATCGAAGGCATAGCCAACCGGCAGGATTACGACCTTACCGCGCACAGCAAGGACGTGCCCGACGAAGACCTGGAGCGCCTGAAGCTGCAAACGAACGCCGACAGCACGACGAAGCTCGATTATTTTGACGACCAGTACGTCGATCCGGCGACCGGCAAGAAAGGCGCGCGATACATTCCTTACGTGATAGAACCCTCGGCGGGCGCGACGCGCGCGACGCTGACGTTTCTTTGCGAAGCCTACAACGAAGAGCTTGTCAGCGAGCCGAAAGAAGAAGAACTCGCGCCCCTGCGCGAAGCCTCCGCCGCCGCGCGCAAGAATATCGACAAGAAGATCGCCGAAGCCGAAAAGGCCGCTGCTAAAGGCGAATTGAAGGCGGACGCCCCGACCGCCGCCCAGTTGCGCGCGATCAACGATGCGCTAGCCGGATGCGCCGCCGAATTGCCGAAATCGCTGCTCGCCGTCGAAGACGCCTGCGACCTGCCCGGCGCCGACCGCATCGAATTGCTCAAGAAAGTCCGGCAGGCGGCGGCGAAATTGTGCGACGAATACACCCGCGTCGTGCTGAAACTCCACCCGCGACTAGCCCCGATCAAGGTCGCGGTCTTCCCGCTCAAGAAGAACGAGCCGCGCATCGTCGAGACGGCGAAGCGAATCAAACGCGACCTCCAACCGGCGATCCGCGTGGTCTATGACGATTCGGCGGGCATCGGCAAACTCTACCGCCGACAGGACGAGATCGGCACCCCGTTCTGCATCACTGTAGATTTCCAATCGCTCGAAGACGACACAGTGACGGTGCGGGACCGTGACTCGATGCTGCAAGAACGCGTGGCCATTTCACAACTTGAAAGTTACCTGACCCAAAGGCTGAAGTAGCGGGAAGTGGGGAGTAGGGAGTGGGGAATAGGGAATAGCGTCTTCCCCCCACTCCACATTGCCCACTCCCCATTCGCCATTTCTTATGAACCTTTTTTACGCAATCATTCTAGGAATCATCCAAGGTCTCACCGAATTCATTCCGATCAGCAGCACCGGCCATTTGATCCTCGCCGAAAAATTGATGGGGCTTGAGCGGACGATGACGCCGGAACAGATCACGGCCTTCGTTGCGGTTATACAATTAGGCACGCTCGTGGCCGTGATCGTCTATTTCATAGGCGACATTGTGTCAATTACGATCGGCTTTCTGCAGGGGAATCTGCTCTGGCTGCGGGGCATCCGGGACGCCTCTCCACGCAAGGCCGCGCGGCTGGGATGGTTGATCATCATCGGCTCAATCCCGATCGGGACGATCGGATTGCTGGCGAAAAAGGTCATTGAAGGAAGTTTGACGAAGAACCTGATGGTGATCGGCGTGAGCATGGTCGTATGGGCCGTCCTGTTGTTTTTTGCGGAACAGTTCGGCAAACGGCGCAACGAGATCGAGCATATCGGCGTCCGCGAAGCCTTGATCGTCGGCGTGGCGCAGGTCTTCGCGCTGGTTCCCGGCTCATCGCGTTCGGGAACGACCATCACCGGCGCGCTCTTCGCCGGGATGAGCCGCGAATCCGCCGCCCGCTTCTCGTTCCTGCTCTCGATCCCGACCATAGGCGCCAGCGGACTGCTCGAATTCAAACAGGCTCTTCACTTCATGTCCGGCGTGGGCATGGTCAATCTGGCCGTGTCGACGGCGGTCTCAGCCGTGGTCGGCTACGCCAGCATCGCGTTTCTGATCGGTTACCTGCGGCGCCATACGACCTACGCTTTCATCATCTACCGGTTGATTGTGGGAGGCGCCGTGCTCGGACTGGCTCTTCACGGGATTTAGATCAAACCGGCCCGGATTAAATAAAACCATTGACGTGTATGCTGGCTGTAGAAGCCATTCGCAACTTTGGTGGTCAAAGTGCGACTAGCTGGGGAGATTTTAGTGATAAAAAAATTCGAGTTCGAATTTGAAGACCTTTCATCCAGGAACTCAATATCTTTTGACTACAATGGCGAAGTTGAAGAGAAAATGTCTGTTCTGTGCGAAAACGATGTGCCAGTTATTTACGTCAATCGTCAAGCCCTCTTACTTCTGGCTAAAACCTTTATAAAAATGGCGCTAGGGGAATATCCGACGGGGTTTCACGTACACCTTTCTCAAAATCTCGACGCCGACCAGCCGGAAGCAATGCGCATCGTACTAAACAATTAATAACGCTGGTGGATAAGGTGAAACTGAGTGGGTATTTTAAAAGTTCTTCTCTTAAGCCCGTGAAGCGGGCGTCAGAATAAAGCCTGGGGTGGAGCCGAAGGCCACAACCCCAGGTCAGGTTTGGAAAGCCATCGAGCCCGTGGAACGGGCGGCAGCCACTGACTATCGCCCACTTCGCGGGCTTTGGGTCCTTTATTGACGCTATCCTGGGGCTTACGCCCCAGGCTTTATCCTGTCGCCTGCTTCGCAGGCTCATATAGATGCTTTTAAAACACGCTCTCACATAGATAAACCCAAATCCACGGCCAAGAATGGGCGATAACGAATTCGACCAATATTCATCGGCTTTCCGCGAATTCGGTTTTTCACTCATTAAGTGAAGCCGCGGCGCTGTACAGCGGACTGTCCAGTCCGCTGAAGTCTCTCTCAATCCGCCCTTTGCGAAGACTTCAGCGGACTGGACAGTCCGCTGTACATCCTTAACCGTGCATTCAGGTAGGTAAACCTGCCGTCAGGCTTTCACGCCCGCGCTCACAGTCCATCCGCCGTCAACCGTTATCGTCTCGCCAGTGATGTAATCCGAAGCGTCGGAAGCCAGAAAGACAGTCGCCCCGGCCAACTCCGAGGGAATGCCGGGACGCCCCATCGGGATTACGCTCACCGCGCTGTCGTACAGATCGGGATTCGAGAAGACCGAGTCGGTCATCTTCGTCCAGAAGCGTCCTGGCGCGACGGAGTTGACGCAGATGTTGTCTTTGGCGAAATCAACTGCCAGGGAACGCGTCATCTGGCGCAAGCCGCCCTTGCTGATCGAGTAAAGGGCGATGTTCGGAACGACTATCTCATAGGCGATTGAACCGACATTGATGATTTTTGCCTTGTGCGGGCGGGCGGTCTGTCGCCTCATCACGCGCAGCGCTTCTTGAGAAGCGAAGAACGCGCCCTTCAGGTTTATTCCGATCAGCCTGTCCCAGTCCTCTTCGGTGAAATCGTCAGCCGGCTTGCGGTAATTGACCGCCGCCGCATTTACCAGGATATCGAAGCGATTGAAGTGGCTCGCGGTCTTCTGAACCATGGCGCGCACGGCGCCGACGTCGCTCACGTCGGTTGGAACGGTCAGGACTTCCCTGCCGGTCTTGCGAATCAGATCGGCGGCGACTTCAAGCTCCAATTGCGTGCGCGCGGCGATAGCGACATCTGCGCCGGCCTCGGCGAGCGCCTGGGCCATCGCCAGCCCTAGCCCTCGACCGCCGCCAGTGACCAACGCTACACGGCCGTCAAGGCGGAAGCTCGGCATTTGAAATTCGTCGTCTCTGGGCATTCTTCGTTCAATCTTCATATAGCATTTAAGGGAAAGAAATTTAGCCACGAATGAACACGAATGAGCGCGAATGACAGCCACAAGGATGAAAACAAATGAATCAAAAAGATCGAGAAAAAGATTCGTGTCTATTCGTGTTTATTCGTGGCTGACGTTCTCTTTTTGAAATCTATAGCATCTTCCTTATCGCTTCAATCACTGAATATCCCATTAGCCACACGATCAATGCTGTGGCCACCCACAGCCCGACGGTTACCCACCGCGAGGGCCGGATGTCTTTCGGCAAATGGCGATGGCGTAAATAGACCGCGCCGATACCGATGACCGGCAGCATCATAGCCTGAGAGATTCCGCCGATCCGAACCATGCGAACCGGGTCGGTGAAGTTGAAGATCAACGCCACCGGTATCACCGTCAGCAATACGATGAAGAGATTGCGATAGCGCGCTCGCGCCGCAGCGTCGTCGGCGCCAAACACTCCCATCAACCGCAGCATATCCGCGAAGACGCGCGAATTGGCCGCGGTCGCCGCGAAGATCGTGCCGTAAAGCGTGACGATCGCGCCCGCGTAAAACAGCCAGCGCGACCACGCCCCGAGCGTCTGCGTGTAGATGTTCGAGAGCGTCGAGATCATCTCTCCTTCTTTCGGCACGAGCTTCATCCCGTTGAGCACTCCCGCGCCAAGCAGATAAAAGGCGATGGTGGCGACCGTGTATATAATCATCGAGGCGACGATGTCGGTGTGCATCACGCGAACCCACCCGCGCGCGCGATGCTGCCAATTCGCGCTGCCGTCGCGACGCCCGGCGAAGCGCGCGTAGCCTTTCTCGACGCACCAGTAAGGGTACATAAACAGCTCGCTCGCGCCCACGCCGGTGATGCCGAAGACCGCGACCGCGTCAGCGAAGCCTTCGCCCGGCATCTTGAATTTGAAGCCGTCCCAGAAGGCCTCCCAAGAAAAATACTGCGGCATTCGGACGAGCAGCATCGCGGCCAGGAAAGTGAGCATCGTGAACAACCCGACCTTGACCATCGCCAGCCGCTCGATGCGCTCGTAACCGCCCCCGAGAAGCAGCGCCAGCGTCACGCCCAAAAAGATCACAACCCACATCTTTACGCTCACCGACGGGATCAGCAGATGCATAACCTGTGAGACGCCGCCGAACATGGCGCCGACCTGCATCATCGTCATCAGAGTCATCGCCGCCCACGCCCACACAATCCAGTTCACCTTCGCGCGCGGTCCGGGCACGCGGTTGAAACCGGCCAATCCGGTCTCGCCGCTCGCGATGACGTATCGCCCGAGCTCGGCCTGTACTACGGGTTTGATCAGACAACTCAGAATGATGACCCAGAGCGCCGTATAACCGACTTTGGCGCCGAGCGTCGTCGTGGCGATCAATTCGCCCGATCCGACGATTGACGCGGCCAGGATTATTCCGGGGCCGATGCGTTTGAGCGTGTCGTAGAAAGTCTTCGGAGGCTCGATTACGTCTTCCGGTCGAAGCTGGTATGGGTCGTTGATGTTGGACATGCGATGTCTGGTCCTCACCGATTTCGAACAGATTGGTTGTTATTAGAATTTGGTCGTTGAATTCGGATTTGCAGCGGCGAGGATTCTACACTTTCGTGGCGGGATTGCGAATATCGACTGGGCCATATACTGATGTGGCGCGAGGTGTTTCGCGCCACATCTCATTACTCGCCCTAGCGCTTAAAGGCGACGAGCGAAAAGCCAGCCAAGGGATGTTCTTACGAAGAGATGAGTGTCATTTACGGCGAGACCTACCATCTGCGTATCGGGTAAGCCGTCATTGATGGACGTCCAACTCCCGCCCCCATCGCTCGAGACGTAGACGCCTTGTTGCGCCACGTAGATTCGATCGCCTTTCACAGCGAATGCTTCAACCGGGTAAGGGTTGTTCAGACCGATGGCTCTTGGCGTCCAGCTTCGGCCATTGTCTTTTGAAATGAGAACGCCGCCAGCGCCGCCAGCGAATATGGCTGAGCCGATAACACTTAATGAATAAATCTGGCGGGTAACGCCAGTCGGACGCCAGGTTTGACCCCGGTTAGTCGAGACGAAGAGGCCGTTCTCTCTCCCGACAATTATATGGGTCTTCCCGGCGATGCTAACGTTCAAGACTTTTGTTTGATCAGTATATATGCCGGGGGCTATTGTACGGGGGGGATCTATCCAAGCGTTTACCATAGCCCACCTTCGCCCAAGGTCAGGCGAGAGATAAATGCCCCCATTGTCGCATCCGGCCAGGACATCCGTTCCATTGACGGCGAGAGACAACACTCTCTCATGTGTTCGGAAATTCCAGCTCAATTGCGCCCAGCTCCGGCCGTCGTCGGTTGAAAGAAAGACGCCGTCGTATGTGCCCGCGAAGAGACTATCACCGCTGACGGCGAGGGCGGTTATGTCCAGACCTTGTCCAACGTAGCCTCTGCCTGTTTCAATGTGGCCGAGCTTCGTCCAGCTTCGTCCCTGGTCGGACGAAACCAGGAATCCTTTGGTTGTTTCCACAAAAATTTTTGCGCCGCTTACGACAAAGGGATGAGCATATAGATCAGTGAAGCCGGTCTCGGACGCCTTCCAGCTTTGACCTTCATCGGTCGAGAAGTAGATGCCATTAGTCGTCCCCGCCAATAAATGATCGCCGATTCCCGCTAAGGATAGAATCTCTTTCCCGGAAAAAAACGCGCCGGTCGTCTTCCAATGCCATCCTTGATCGAGAGAGACAAACACTCCGTCTTCCGACGTCGCGGCAAAGAGTTTCTCCCCCTTCGATACCAAACCTTTAACTGTCAGCGCTCTCAAGTCGCGGGTGGCTTCAGTCCAACTTCGCCCCAGATCGTCGGAAATGAAGAGGCCGCAATCTTCCACTCCGGCGTAAATTTTAGCGCCGATCACAGCCAGCGTGTTGATCTCAGGAGCAAGCGAGCCGAATTCTCCGTTCGGGAGCCCCTGACTGGCTCCCTCCCAGGTTTGACCACGATCTATTGAGCGGAAGACGCCACCCCCCGTTCCGGCGATAACGACGTCATTGATCGCTGCCAAACAATTGACTTCCTTGTTCAACGCCCTTCGCCCCCACTCCGGCGGAATTTGCGATGCGGCGGATTCAAGCGAGTCCTTGGCAGGGGTCCAGGTGTTACCGTTATCTACGGAAGCGTAAACGACGCCTCCTGCCCCGGTCAGCAGACGATTGTCCCTTACGACAATTTCGCCGAAAGATTGATCGTTCATTCCCGAATTGGCCGATTTCCAGCTCTGTCCGTTGTCGGTAGAGACCCAGACGCCGGCCTCTGTTCCGACACAGAGCTTGTCGCCGCTGACGGCGAACGTGTTGATGTTGCGATCGAGCAGACCGTTATTGACCTCCGTCCAGCTTTGGCTCTGGCTGTCTAAGCGGAAGACGCCAAGGTTCAAGCTGCTTGCGAACCCTGCGAATAAGGTATCGCCGCTCACTGCAAGCGTATTGACGTATACCCTGCCATCTTTATAGGGACTCGGCAGACCACGGTTGATCGGGCGCCAGCTCATCCCCCGATCGGTTGAGACGAAGACACCATAATTTGTTCCCACGAAGAGTTGTTTTCCTATTACGGCGAAGGCGTTGTAGATAATGTCGTCCGCCGGGCCATGTGGAGTGGCGATGCTCACATTGATCTTCGTCCAGTTGTTCCCCAGATCAGACGATCGGAGGGCGGCGCCGCCAGCATCACCGCCTGTGAAAAGCTCTCCGTAGATTACGGCGAGTGAATGGATAGTTGTATGAGCGACGTCCTTGCCGACCAGGGTCCAAGTTTTCCCGTTGTCGGTCGAGCGATGGATTGCGCAAGGAATAGGCATCTGTGAATCACACTTCGTTCCCGCAAAAAGGCTCCCGCCAATGGCGGCGAGGGCGGTTATGTCGAGGGGAAAAGTGAGGATGGTGGTTATATCTTTGGGAACTTCCATCCGAGTCCAGGTAAGCCCGTTGTCGGTCGAGCGAAATATGATCTCCTCACCGGCGCTTGCGAAAAGTGTTTCCCCAATTGCTGTAAAAAATCTGATGGATAGAAGTCGATCGTTTGTTTCTAAACTTACTTTTTTCCAGCTTTGCCCCTGATCGGTCGAGCGGAAGATGCATTGATATCCTCCGGCGAAGAGATAATCGCCATGGCTGAAGAGAACCTGGATTGAGGCTCCGTCGGGGCCTGGGAGTCGCCGCCATTGTTCAGCCGATTGCGGAAAGGCCGTCGATGCTGAAACCAGCGATGCGCATAACACGAATGACAGGAGACTTTTCTTTGAGCTGACAAACATAGTGAAACTCCAAATGGAAGGCGAATTCGTGATACCTCTCAGCGGCATTCCCGCAACCAATGTGCCATTTGCAAATGCTTTTCAGATTACTGAGTTCGTGGATGAAAAGGCGGTCAAGCGCCGGATTGTCCTGTCAGGTGTAATAAAATGGTGGCGACTGGCGTTATCAATTTTGAGCGGAGGAAACCGCTGCGGCGCGCTGAGCCTCTTCGGCCACTTTGCGCTTCACCCCTTCGCGCCCGTCGTACCGAATAAATCCAGGCAAGAACAGAGCGAGTATACCGGCGCCGATCACGCACATCACGCCGCCCGAAACGACCGAGGCGCGCAATCCGAACAGACTGGCCACCAATCCCGCTTCGGCGTTGCCCAGATACGGGCCGGTCATATAGCTGATCATTTCAATGCTAGCCAATCGCCCTCTTAGGTAATCAGGAATGGTCTGATTCCAGATCGTCATTCGAAACATCCCGCTCACCATATCGGCGGCGAAGGCCGCGACCAGGCAGAGAAGCGCCACCCACAGCTTTGTCGCAAAACCGAAGCCGATAATCGCCGATCCCCAGACCACCACTGAAAGCGTGATGGCCCGCCCGTGTCTATGCGCCTTTTCCATCCATCCCGAAGTCAGCGTCGCCAACATTGCCCCTACAGCGGGCATCGCATAAAGCAACCCGACCGAAGCGGAGCCCAGGCGTTCGGCGATTGCGGGAAATAACGCCATCGGCATCCCGAAGAAGATTGCGATGATGTCAATCAGGTAAGTTCCGAGCAATTCCTGTCGGCTGCGCGCATAAAGCAGGCCGTCTTTTATCGAGCGCAGGCTCGGGCGGTCGGCGGCTTCAGGCGCGGGGACGGCGCGCATCAGCAGGAGCATGAAGAGCGAGGCGATGAAAGTCGCGGCGTCGAACGCATAGCCGGCAGCCGCTCCGAGTTTCGCCGTGGCCAGGCCCGCGAGCGAAGCTCCGACAACGAACGTGGCGTTGTGACTGAATGCGACCAACGCCGATACCGCGGGCATCAATTCGGCAGGGACAATTCGCGGCGTCAGCGCCTCAATCGCCGGGCGATGTACCGCGTTGCAGGCGGCAAAGAGCGAAGCCACCAGAACCAGCGCCCACACGCGCGGCTGCGGTAGAAGCGAATTGAAGACGAGAGCGCCGCACAGAACCGCCATCACCGCCTCGGCCAACATTACCAGCCGCCGACGGTCAATGTAATCGGCCAGCGCCCCGCCCACGAAAGCCATCGCGAACATCGGAACGAACTCGGCCACGCCCAACATCCCAACCGCAAAGGTTGATTTTGTAAGTTGGTACACCTGCCACGGCAAGACGACGTAACTGATGGCCGAGCCGAAAGCCGAGATGAACTGTCCGGTGTAAAGCAGCCGGTAATCGCGCGAAACCTTGAGCGGAGCCACGTCCATCGCCACCACACCCAGGATTCGCCGCCAACGCCCTGTTTTTTGCCGTTTCAAATCCACTGCTCAGATTGCGGTCGCGCCGCCGTCAACGACGAATACCTGCCCGGTAACGAACGAAGATTCGTCCGAAGCCAGGTACAAGGCCATCCCGCCGATTTCGTCCGGTCGCCCGATGCGCGGAATCGGTTGTCTGGCTTCGAGCAGTTTGACGTAGTTTTCGTTCTTCCAGAAATATTCGCTGAAATCGGTCTCGATCAATCCGGGCGCGATGGCGTTGACGCGGATGTTGTGACGGCCGAACTCCGCGGCCCAGTTGCGCGTCATCATGATCAGCGCGGCCTTGGTGGCGCTGTAAAGCAACCCTCCAGGTTGCGGCCTCAACCCGGCTATCGAGGCAATGTTGATGATCGAGCCGCCCGATTTGCGCTCGATCATCTTCGGCGCTGTCAGCCGGATCAGCCGCAGCGCCGAGACGACGTTGACCTCGAACATCTTCGCGAACATCTCGTCGGTCACATCCAGCGCCGGCCCCTGCCCGATGTTGGTCGCGCTGTTGTTGACCAGAATGTCCACCGAGCCGAAGACCTTCTCTGTCTCGCCGATCAGACTTTGCAGTTGGTCGGCGCGCCCGACGTGACATTCGACCGGATGGACTTTGCCGGGCAACGAAGAGAACTCCTGCGTGGTCGCCTGGAGGTTCTCCATCTTGCGGCTGGCGATGACGACGTTCGCGCCGGCCCCGGCCAGACGCTGCGTGATGGCCTTGCCTATGCCGCGCCCTCCGCCGGTGACGAGGGCGACTTTGCCTTGCAGACTTGAGGTTGCGCTCATTGTTAGTGACTCTCCTCAGAAGCCCCCCGCCGCCTCCGGCGGCGGGGGGCAAACTTTACCTAAGACCGCCCGATGGCGGTCATTTCAATCGATCTTCAATTGGCGGCGTCGCGATCTCTGATTTCAGACTGTCGCTTGCTTTGGTTTAATC
>DASTMP010000427.1:0-60941 GCA_035714085.1 Blastocatellia bacterium | reverse complement strand
CGTGAATCTTCATATAGATGTCTCGATTATTAGATTGGGGTCTGAAAAAACGAAGCGGGAGTGTAAGAGCGAGAGCTTTAAAAGGCAAGCTGATCTCACCCCTGAGTACGCGCCGCTTCCGGCGCTCCATTGGCAGGCCGGCAAATCACTTTGCTTGACAAGATTTCGAGCCCGCCTTTAGTATCGCCCGTCTGTTCCTGGTCTTAACGATTCAATAAAGCAGAGAGAAAGGCTCAAATCCTTAATAAACGATGCGCGTAATTCTCGCTTCATCCGAAGTTGCGCCGTATTCCAAGACGGGCGGGTTGGGTGATGTGGTCGGGGCTTTGCCCGGAGCCTTATCGCGCATCGGGTGCGACGTCTGCGTCGTCACCCCACGCTACACCGGGTTGGGCGGCCACGTCGGAGACGTGGTCAGCCACGAGACCGGCGAGTTGATCTTCGACGACTTGCGCGTGCCATTCGCCGGCGGCCTGAAATACGCGGCTGTGTGGCGTGACTGGATGAACGGCGCGCCGGTCTACTTCATAGACAACGCCGAATATTTCGGGCGCGGGTACATTTACGGCTATGGCGATTTCGACGTCGAACGGTTTGCGTTCTTCAGCCGCGCGGTGATCGAGCTTGCAAAACGCATCGGCGGCCCGCCCGACGTCATCCATTGCAACGACTGGCAGACTGGATTTATCCCGGCCTATCTGGCCAAGGTCTACGCCGCCGACCCGTTCTTTACTCGCACGGCCACACTCTTCACGATTCACAACCTGGCCTATCAAGGAAGCTTCGATCCGAATCTCGCGATCAAATTCGGGTTCGGCTGGGACGTCTATCAATACGGGATGGAGTTTCACGGCGCGGCGAACGCGATGAAAGCCGGAATCTATTTTTCGACCGCCGTCTCGACCGTCAGCCCGAAGTACGCGCGGGAGATTCAAACGCCGGAGTTCGGCGCCAACCTCGACGGGTTATTGCGCGATCGCCGCGACAGCCTGATCGGCATTCTGAACGGCGTCGATTACAACGTATGGAATCCCGAGACCGACAGTGACATCGCGGCCAACTATGGAGTCCACGACCTCAGCGGCAAGACGGTCTGCAAACGCGACCTGCTCGAAAAATATCAGCTGCCGGTCGATCTGGAAAAACCGGTGGTCGCGATCGTCTCGCGCCTGACTTCGCAAAAGGGGATCGATCTGATCGCGCAGGCCGTCTGGCGCATTCTGGAGACCGGTTCGTATTTCATCCTGCTCGGTTCGGGCGCCGAAAGTTACGTAGGCTATTTCCAACACGTGCGCGACACAATGCCCGCCCAGGTCGGCGTCTATTTCGGATATAACAACGCGCTCGCGCATCAGATCGAAGCCGGCGCCGATATCTTTCTGATGCCGTCGGCTTACGAGCCTTGCGGATTGAATCAGATGTACAGTTTGAAATACGGCGCCGTGCCGATGGTGCGCGGCGTCGGCGGATTGGACGATACGATCCGAAATTTCGAGCCTACGACAGGACAGGGCAACGGCTACAAATTCTACGAGTATTCGAGCGACCGCCTGATTGAGAAGTTTTATGAAGCGATGATGGTCTATTACGATCGCGGGACTTGGCGCAAACTCCAACTTAACGGCATGCGCGAGGACTTCTCCTGGGACAGTTCGGCGCACAACTATTTGACCGCATATCGCCAGATCGTCGCGGCTAAGAGATGAGGGGGAATGGAGCGAGAGAGCGGGGGAGGGAGTGAGCGGGAGACAAGGGGATAAGGGGACACGGATGTCTTCATCCTAATCTCTCGCTCTCTCGCTCCCTCACTCTCCCGCTCCCCTCCTCTGTATGCCAGCGAGCTAATACGTCTGATATAATGCCTGGGCTGGATGACCGGATGTCGAAACGGTGTATTGATGGATATTGTTAGGAAGTAAACGATTATAACCTTAAGGAGAAAGAAATGAGTCAATTTGTCGCTGAGGTTAGTGATTCGAATTGGGAAACCGAAGTCATGCAATCGGATAGCCCTGTGTTGGTGGATTTCTGGGCGGCGTGGTGTGGGCCGTGTCGCATGCTGGCGCCGACCGTCGAACAGGTCGCCGAGAAGTATCATGGCAAGGCGAAGGTGGTGAAGCTCAATGTAGACGAGAATATCGAAATTTCTGGGAAGTACGGCATCCGCGGAATTCCGACTCTGGTGCTTTTTAATAGAGGTCAGGAGGTTGATCGTCACGTGGGCGTGCCATCAAACGCCCTGAGCTCGATCTCCCAAATGATCGAAAAACAATTGGCCTAAGCAGGGAGTGGAAATTGGTGTTTGGTGGTCAATAGTTGGCTGGAAATAGGCCACCAACCACCAGGCGCCAATCACCAGCCATCAGATTTTATGGCAACAGATTATGACGTGATCATTATCGGCGGAGGGCCAACGGGGTTGGCAGCCGCCATTTATACTGGGCGCGCGCTGCTCAAGACGCTGGTGTTGGAGAAACAGACCGTTGGCGGGCAGATCGCGCTCTCGGCTGCGATTGACAACTATCCCGGATTCGCCGACGGCATATCTGGCTATGATTTCGCCGAAGCGTTCCTCAAACACGCGAAGCGATTCGGCGCCGAAGTCCGCATCGGAGTGGGCGCTGAGTCAGTCGCCCGCAACGAAGGCAGAACCTTCACCGTGGGCTTGAGCGACGGGACCTCCGTGACATCGAAGACGGTGATCCTGGCGATGGGCCGTCATCCGCGCCGCCTTGAAGTTCCCGGCTACGATAAACTCTTCGGCAAAGGCGTCAGCGTCTGCGCCACCTGCGACGGCGCATTCTTCCGCAACGTCCCCGTGGCCGTGGTCGGCGGAGGCAACTCGGCGGTCGAAGAAGGCCATTTCCTGACGCGCTACGCCTCGAAGATTAATTCGATTCATCGCCGCGACCATTTCACCGCCCAGAAGATTCTGATCGAGCAATACCTCCACGATCCGAAGGTCGAACCGGTCTGGAACAGCGTGGTCGAGGAGATTTACGGTGAAAACGAAGTCGACGGCCTCCGTGTCCGCCATCTGAAGAGCGATAAGACAGAAGATATTGAAGCGAAAGCCGTCTTTGTCTTCATCGGCTGGCTTCCGAATTCGGAGATGGTCAAGCATCTGGTTGACACCGACAGCGATGGTCGCCTGATCGTCAATGAATTGATGGAAACCAAAGTCCCCGGCCTTTTCGCGGCGGGCGATCTGTGCGTTCGCCCGATCTATCAACTCGCCAACGTCGTCGCCGACGGAGTGCAAGCCGCCGTTTCAGTCGAGCGCTATTTGGAAATCAAAAAGCATCACGACCCGGATCACGGCTATTAACTGGTTGCACCGAAGCCGCCTGACCACGTGACCGCTCAATCCACACAAATGAACCTCGCAATTATCGGCGCGCAATGGGGTGACGAAGGTAAGGGCAAGATCGTTGATCTGCTCGCGCCCCATTTCGATATCGTCACTCGCTATCAGGGCGGCCACAACGCCGGCCACACCGTCATCATCCGCCGCGGCGGAGTCGATCATAAATTCGTGCTCCATCTGATCCCGTCGGGCATCACTCATCCTGGCAAAACCTGCGTCATCGGCAATGGCGTGGTGGTCTCGCCTCAAGCGCTGCTTAATGAGATCGACGGTTTGCGCGCGCAGGGCGTCGAGGTCGACGCCGGCAACCTGCTCATCAGCAACCGCGCCCACCTGATCCTGCCGTATCATGTCGCGCTGGATCGCGCCATCGAGGCCTCGCGCGGCGGCGCCGCCGTCGGCACGACGATGCGCGGCATCGGGCCGGCCTACGAAGACAAGATGGCGCGGCGTGGGCTGCGCGCGGGCGATCTGACCGACCCGGCCACATTGACCGAGAAGCTCTCGCACAACGCGAAGCAGGCCAACCGGCTGATCGCCATGCTCAACGGCGACCTGATCAACGAGAAGCAGTTGATCGAGGACGGCCAGCGATGGTGTGAGCTGGTCGCGCCGCACATCACCGATACGACCTATTTCCTGAACCGCGCGGCGCGCGAAGGCAAATCGCTGCTGCTCGAAGGCGCGCAGGCGACGATGCTCGACATCGACCACGGCACCTATCCGTTCGTCACCTCGTCCAATTCGTCGATTGGCGGGGCGATCACCGGCGCAGGGCTTCCGCCTTCGCTGCTCCATTGCGCAATCGGCGTGATCAAAGCCTACACCACGCGCGTCGGCGGCGGCCCCTTCCCGACCGAGTTGAACGACGCGATGGGCGAACACATCCGCGCGCGGGGGGGCGAATACGGCGCGTCAACGGGACGCCCGCGCCGCACCGGTTGGTTCGACGCGGTGGTCGCGCGCTACGCCGTGATGGTCAACGGCCTGGACGCGCTGGCGCTGACCAAGCTCGACGTGCTCGACGACTTGGACGAGATCAAAATCTGCTCCGCCTATCGAATCAAAGGGCGAGAGATTGATCAGGTCCCATACGACGCCAACCAGATGTCGGAGGCCGAACCAATTTACGAAACAATGCAGGGATGGAGAGAGAAGACTGTCGGCTTGTCGAAATTTGAAGACCTGCCTGAGAAAGCGCGCAAGTATATCGCCAGACTGGCCGAACTGTCCGGCGCGCCGTTCGCCTTCATCTCCACCGGGGCTGAACGCAACGAGACAATTATTGAGACGGAAGTGCTGGATAAATGCGGGTTGAATCTGGCCGGTTAGGCCACGCCATTTCAGCCGGAAGTTTGCTGGCCGCTCGCGCCTATCATCAGACAGGGAGAGTGGATAACGGCCGTAATTTTTTCCAGGCGCGGATTCTTGAGCGCGCGGAATCCGGCGCTTCATTCCAAGTTCCGTCAGGCTACAGAAAAATAGAAAGGTGATATCTGTAAGAGAACTGAGTCGAATGACGGACGAGCAACTGCTCGATCTGCGTCTGTGCGATCTGCCGCTGAGGATCGCGGGCACGCCTCTGGAGAAGAGGCTGGCTCGGCTTTACGATGAGCTGGACGCGCGCGGCCTGCGATTCAAACCCCATGCCTGGCTGTCCGAAGAGTGGTTCACACCCGACAACGTCTCGGGCTTCGCCGTCCCTTTCTATCTTGCCCATCCGCGATTGATCAAGCTCGAACGCCGGCAGATGCTCGAAGTCGAGGGCGGCGCCGAGGCGGAATGCCTGCGCATTATGCGGCACGAGACGGGCCATGCGATAGACAACGCCTTTCGCCTGCACAGCCGGCGTCGCTACCGCGAGTTGTTCGGCCCGTTCATGCGCCCTTACCCCGACTGGTACAAGCCAGAGCCCAACAGCCGCGATTACGTGCTCTACCTCCCGGGCTGGTACGCGCAGGCGCACCCCGCGGAAGACTTCGCGGAGACTTTTGCGGTGTGGATGGCCCCCGGGTCGCGCTGGAGAAGGCGGTACGAAGGGTGGCGCGCGATACGGAAGCTGGAGTATGTCGACGAAGTGATGTGGGAGCTTTCCGGAAAAGTCCCGAACAACAAGTCGCGCGCGCATGTCGAGCGGCTGCGCGATATTAAAATAACCCTGCGCGAGCATTATGAGAAGAAACGGCGGCAATATGACTTCCAGTGGCCGCCCGATTACGACCGCGACCTGCTACGCATTTTCTCATCCGACACCCGCCATAAATCCTCCCCCACCGCGGGCAGCTTTCTGCGCCGTCACCGCCGCGAATTCTGCAGCGAGGTCGCGGAAGGCACGGGCGTTCACAGCTACGCCATTGATCAAATGTTCGCCGCCATGATTAATCGTTGCCGTGATCTTAATCTGCGGCTCGGCCTGAAAGAAAAACAAGCGAGGCAAAAAGTGTTAGTATTATTGACGGTTCAGACGATGAACGGGATACATACCGGTTATCATAGAATTGCGTTGTGAGCCGAAGACCTAAAAGAAAATTGCGCGTCATTGTTCTGATGCGCGAAGATCTGGTCCCGCCGGAAACGCTCGACGGCGTGGAGAGCAAGGAGAAGGAAGAGTGGCGGGCTGAATATGACGTTGTCTCCACACTGCGTGACATGGGGCACGAGGTGTGGCCGGTCGGGGTGCGTGGCGAGCTCGGCGTGATCCGCGAGGCCATTGAAGAGCGTCAACCGCACGTGGCCTTCAACCTGCTCGAAGAGTTCGACGGCTATCCCCACTTCGACCAGCACGTGGTCAGTTTCCTGGAGTTGATGAAGCAGAAATACACCGGCTGCAACCCACGCGGGCTGACGCTGGCGCGCGATAAGGCTTTGACCAATAAGATTCTGGCCTATCATCGCATATACGTGCCGCGCTTCGCCGTCTTCCCCCCGAACCGAAAGGTAGAGCCTTCCAGGAGGCTGAGATATCCGTTGATTGTTAAGTCGGTGAGCGACGAAGGCTCGGTCGGCATATCCCAGGCTTCGGTCGTCCGCGACGATGAGAAGCTCAAGGAGCGCGTCGAATTCATCCATCGGCAGAACCTGACGTCGGCGATCGTCGAGGAGTTCATCGAGGGGCGCGAAATATACGTCGGCGTCATCGGGAACCAGAATCTGCAGGCGTACACGCCCTGGGAGTTGCTCATCAAGAACTTGCCAAACGGCGCGCCGGTCATTGCCACCGGAAAAGTAAAATGGGACGTGGAGTACCAGAAGAAGATCGGCCTTGAAACAATTCCGGCGCCGCTTGAGCCGAAGGATAAAAGGGAATTCGAGCGGCTGTCAAAACGCATCTACCGCATACTCGGACTGAGCGGATATGCGAGGATTGATTACCGGCTGACAGAAAGCGGCCGAATTTACGCGCTCGAGGTGAATCCCAACCCCCAGATAGCGCACAACGAAGACTTCGCCGATTCGGCGGAACATTGCAGCATGCAATATAAAGCCTTGTTGCAGAAGATCATGACCTTGGGGATGAGTTATGACCCGGTCAGCAGATGGTAGTTGTTGATGCGCGCCGAAATTTAGGGACACTTTTTTGTTTTGATAGTGAGAGGCGCCTTACAGGACCGAAGCCATGCAACAGGTAATCGCATTCGCACTGGTCGGCTGGGTATTCTTGATCGGCCCGCCATGGGCGCGACAAGTCCGGCAACCAGTCCCGCCCGCCGCCTCCCTCTACCTGCAAATCATCGTCGTGAAGACATCGGAAAGCCTAGACCACGTGATGGCGCTGCTAGGTTCGGGACAAGATTTCGCCCAGCTGGCGCAGAAACATTCGACACATTCTACCGCCAGCGGCGGCGGCGTCTGGGGGCCACTTCGTTTGAACGACCTGCCCGAAGCGGTGAGCGCGCGAATAGATAAAGCCGCCGAAGGCGAGTTGATTCATTTTTTCGACCCCACGCTCGGCCACACCATTCTCAAAAAGATAAGCTCGGACACCGCGCGTAAAATCGGTTTTCAACTCGCGTTCGATTCCGGGGCGGCGCATCTTCAGCGTGGCGAAAAGGAGACGGCGCTCAAAGAGATGAAGAGAGCCGTTGCGCTCGACCCGCAATCCGCCGCCGCGCATCAGCTTCTCGGACAGGCTTACCTGTCACAAGGCTCGTATGCAATGATCAGCGAGGCGCGAGCCGAATTCGTCCAGGCTATCGCGCTCGATCCGAATCTGATCTGGGCCAGATTCTATCTCGCCCGCATTTATCTGGATTTGAATCAACCGCGGAAAGCTAGAGAACAATTGGAAGCGGCTTCGGCCATTCGCCCGAATGTTCCTCACCTGCTCTCATTGTTGGGCGAGGCTCATCGGCAGCTCGGTAGCCTCGATCTCGCCCTTGATTTCAACCGGAAGGCTCTGGCCGCTGACCCGTCATTTTTTATCGCCCACTACTATCTGGGACTTGCATACCTCGATTTGAAAAACGACGGCGAGGCGATCCGCGAATTGGAGGCGGCGGCGAAACCCGATTATCCGGCGGCGGAGATCTACCTGACGCTCGGGAAGGTCTATATTCGAAAGGGCCAGGCGCCACAGGCCGTAAGGCTGCTTCAAAAAGCGGTGGCCATCGCGCCCGCGCAGCCTGAAGGCCATTTGCGGCTGGCTCAGGCTTATCGCCTGCAGCAACAATTGGACCTGGCGTTGAAGGAGATCTCTCTGGCCGTCCCTGAAGGACAACGCCTTTTGAGCAACGCGTATTATCAGCAATTGCGAGTCGAGGTCTTCTTCGAGCGCGGCCTCATTCTTCAGGGGAAGGGAGAATTCGCGATGGCCATTGAAGCTTACACGAGCGCGCTTGAACTAAATCCGAATCATGGCCCCACGCATCGCCAAATAGCGGAGGTGTTATTGAGTCAGGGGCAATATGCGCGCGCGGCAGAACACGCCGCAAAAGCGGAAGAGTTGAAATCGCCAGTTGATCCCTCTCTGCTAGAAAAAATCAAAGCGAAACAGCGCCCCGACTAATTGAACTTCAGTTTCTGGTTGAACCAAAGTGGAATCAAACCACGAGGAACACGGGGTGAATTTGGTGGAAAGAGTCTCCGACCCATTCCTCGTAGCAGTGTCCCCGCGCTCCCCGTGGTTCTTTCACCTTTTCTGCGCCTGGGCTTCATCGAGCGACAACGTCTGGTCCGCCGCCACGTCATTCAACGTTTGCTTCTTGCCGCTGGGCCACTGAATTTCAATCCGTTTGATTTTGGGTTCGGCGCCGAGGCCGAAGTAGAGGCGCAGGTCGCTGCCGCTCAGATAACTGCCCGCGCTGTAAATCTCTTTGATCCGCGTCTTGCCTCCCGCTTCGACTTTGACGCGCGCGCCGACGCCGAATGAATTGCTCTCCCTGCCGCGCGCTTTTATAGCGATCCAGTGATTTCTGTTCCCGCCGTCGT
Source organism: Blastocatellia bacterium (assembly GCA_035714085.1). Classification (GTDB taxonomy): domain Bacteria; phylum Acidobacteriota; class Blastocatellia; order RBC074; family RBC074; genus JAJVID01. The sequence goes on along the minus strand of DASTMP010000427.1, from coordinate 52,147 downwards.
TCCGCATCAAGATTGGCGGCTGACCGCAGTTGGAGACGATGATGTCGAGATCGCCGTCATTGTCGAAATCGCCGGTAGCCGCGCCACGTCCGACGTGTTTGATTTGAAAGGCGGGGCCGCTCTCCGCCGAGACGTCGCGGAAGCGTCCTCCATCATTGGCGTAAAGCAGGTCGGTCTGCATGTAAGAAAGTCGCGGGTTGTAAAGTTGTATGTTGTCAACTACGTGTCCGTTGGTGACGTAAATATCGATGTCTCCGTCGTTGTCGAAATCGAAGAGCTTTGTCCCGAAGCCCAACGGCAGATACCCTGAACCCAGGCCCGCCTGTTCGGTGACTTCCTCGAAAGTGAGATCGCCTCGATTGCGAAAGAGCGCGTTCAACTCTTCTGAGAAGTTGGTCACAAAAAGATCGAGCCATCCGTCGCCGTCGAGATCAGCGAACTCTGTTCCCATTCCGGCCCGCGGATTTCCGTTCGGGTCATAGCCGACGCCGGCGCTGTAGGCCAGGTCGGTAAATGTTCCGTCCCCGTTATTCCGATACAGGAAGTTCCGCACCAGATCGTTGGCGACGAAAATATCCGGCCATCCGTCGTTGTCGAAATCGCCGAACGCGACGCCCAACCCTTTGCCAGCGGGGTTGGCGACGCCCGCCTTTTTGGAAACGTCGGTAAATGTTCCGTCCCCATTATTTCGATAAAGCAGATCGGGCACGCCGTCGAAGCCGCGCGGGTCGCAATACATGCGGTAGCCCGGCTTCTGATAGCCACAGTAGACGTTTTCCTTCACATCGTAATCCAGATACCTGACAACGTAGAGGTCGAGGTCGCCGTCGCGGTCATAGTCGAAGAAACCTGCGCTGCTGCTCCATCCGCCGCCTTTGACGCCAGCCTTCGCCGTCACATCCGTGAACGTTCCGTTCCCGTTATTGTGGTAGAGCGTGTTCGCGCCGTAGCCTGTGACATAGAGGTCGAGAAAGCCGTCGTTGTCGTAATCGCCCACCGCCACACCCGTGCTGAAACCGCCATTGCCCTTTACGCCAGCCGATTGAGTCACATCAACAAAAGTCCCTTTGGCTCCGAGGTTGCGCAACAGGACGTTGCCCGGCGACGACTTGCCGGCGTGCAGGTCGGCGCCGTTCGCAAAAAAGAGATCGAGAAAACCGTCGTTGTCATAATCCAGCCACGCGGCGCCTGAGCCGAAGGTCTCGATCATGAACTTCTCCGCCGAAGCGCCGTTTTCGTGCTTGAAGGCGATCTTGGCCGACTGGGTTATATCCACAAAATTGACCGGCTGATTGTGAGGAAGGCCGTGGCCGGAGTCAGATAAGGAATGCAAAGAGAACGCAAAAAAGACAAGAAGGGCAAAAAATGATGACCTTCCCGCCGCAGAGAGGCTTTTGATCGAGGTAAAAAATGGCGACGCTCCTGCCGCGGAGCGGCTTTTGATCTTAGCCCGGCGTTTTAACGCCGGGGAGCGCGCGATGGTTTTCAATAGTCGCGGAGCGACGGTTGACCACCAAAGACGGCGGACGATCTCTTTGTGCGATACGACGCTTGCTCTCTTTGTTTTTGAGAGCCTCCTCTCAATCGTCGCTCCGCGACTGGCGGATCGAGGTGGCTGTTCCCGGCGTTGAAACGCCGGGCTAGGCTCAATAGCCGCTCCGCGGCAGGGGAATCGAATTCTTAACCTCGAAGTCATCAGTCGTGTTTCCCTAGAATCGTATATAGCGCCGCCTCCGCAACCTGGCGATAGACGCCTATCGCGTGGCTGCGGTATTCCGGCGCGAATTGTTTCGCCGCCGTGTTGATCCGAATCAGGTTGGATTTCCGATTCGGCATGTGGCAATCGATACAATAGTTCATTATCTGCGGGCCGACCTTGGCCGCGAATTTACACTGGCCGGTCTGATGACACGAAAGACATTTTTGAGCGAGCTGAACCAGATCTCTCTCCTGCTGATGGACGTTGTGGCAGGTCGAGCAGGACATTGCCGGGCTGGCGCGAAAACATTTGCTCTGTCGCAAGAGCGCAATCTGATTGCCGTGAACGTCCGCGCCGGAATTGGCTTCGCCAGCTCCGGCAGGCGCATATTCATCCAACCTCTGACCGGGTTGATATGAGAAAGGAGGCTTCTTGGGGTCCCAGGCGCCCGAATGGCAAAGGGCGCAATTATCCAATTGCCTTTCGCGCGGAAAGCGAGCGGGGTTGAGAATATGCTTTCCTTCTTTCTCGGCCCCTTTCTCTGTAGGATGGGCTGATTGATAAGCGACGTGTTGATCGCCCTCGCCGTGACATTTCGCGCAGTTGATGCCCAACTCGTAATCGCTTGAATATCGCGGCTTGCCGCCGGCCAGTTCGAGTTTAAAAGACGCGCTGTGACATTCCAGGCAGCGCGGCTGAATGACCCGTTCGAAGTTGATCTGGCCGTCCACATAGCCCGGGCTGTTGATCCATTCTTCGATTCCCGTCAGGTAGGAGACGGGCAGTTGGAATAAGAGTCCATCCCTCCAATATAGATATGATTGCCCTTTTCTTCCAGAGCCGATCACGATGTCGAATCGCTCCGTCCGCGAGCGGTTTTCTGATGAATCAATGGCGGCCTCAATGGCAGTTTGATAGAAATCCGCGCCGCGCCGCTCCATTTTGAAAAAGACTCCCGCCGTTCGGGTGCGCAGAATGTTTCGCCCATCGGAGAAAGCGCCCGTGCCCGTGCCCGCGCCCACGCCCTCTCCCTTGATTGATGAGGCGCCGGCGCGCGACGAAGTTTTAAAGTGAGCGGTTTGGATGAAGGTATCGAAGATCGCCTGGTGACAAACGCGGCATGATTCAACGCCGCGCGGATAAATGGCCTCGCTCTGCCGTAAACGCTCGCTATCGGCGGTCGGCTGGAAGAATGCCAGCCATAAAAAGGCGAGACAGGTCAAGACGAGTTTCTTGAACAAGGCCATCGCTGAAGCCGGTAGGTAACGAGAAGGGAAGAGGAAGAGATGGTTGGGGCGGCCATCTCTTCCTCTCCTAAAAAAACATGCGCGAGTTTAGAACTCGATGCGTAGCTTGACCGCCACCTGGCGGTAGGACTGTTTCTCCGGGTTGTAATTCGGAATGATGCTCGTGAATTGGCCCGGGTTCGCGTTGGAGATGTTGTTGTTCGGGTTATTGAAGTGCGGGTGGTTGAAGAGGTTCGAAATCTCACCGGTTAATGTCATCTTCCACCGCTCCGTGAAGGGGAAGGTCTTGGCCACGCTCAGGTGGTGGACGTTGAGGCCCTGGCCTTCAAGGATGTTTATTCCGCTGTCGCCGAACCGTCCGACGTTCTGCCTCTCGCTCGCCGAGCAGACAGGTTTGCTATCCGGGCAGCCAGGAATCTTGAATGCGGACGGATCGAACCACTGCGTCTCGGTTCGCTGGTCGCCGGATTTATTGCCGTCAGCGATGCGGTCGGGCAATCCTCCCTGCGTATTAGTGTTCGACGAATCGATGGTGGAAAAAGCCGGAGAGAAGTACTGCCCCGTTCCAAAATAACTGATCGTCTGAAAATTCCAGCCGCCGATCAGGCCATTGACCAGGGCGGGCGCGTTCGACAGAAACCGTCTGCCTTTCCCAACGGGTAACTCCCAGACAGTATAGAACTCTACGTAATGGCGCCGGTTCGCGCCGTCGCGCGCCCACTGGCTGGTCACGTCGTACGGGTTTTCGGTATTGCCATAGTTATACATGCTATTCGACCACGTCCAGGAGGCGTTGAAAGTGAATGAACGCAGCCGCCTTTGGGCGCTCAGTTGCAGCGAATCGTAGTGCGACTTGCCGTCGGTGCGGGTCATGGTGACGCTGTTGAACTGCGAGTAAGGGCGCCGCGATTGCGTGAACGCTATCGCGCTGGGCTCCGGCTTGTTGATATTGAGGCTGTAGTTGAGGCCGGAGCCGCGGGAACCGATGTAAGAAGCCCGCAGCCCGATGTTACGCCACTCCCGCTCGACGCTGAGGTTGAATTGCCGGATCACGCCGTTGTCAGTCTCCAGCGGGAAGCCGGTGATGTTTTGCCCAGGCGCCGACGCGACCGCCGGGAACGGGTTCGGAAACGACGACAGGGGCTGCGCCTTCGTCCCATTGTAAGATTCGGCCAACTGGAACGGAGCGCTCGACGGCAGCAAGGAGAAATACCCCCACGACTCAGAATATTCGCCATAGCCGCCACGGATCACCGTGTTGTCGCCTATGCGGTAAGCCGCCGAGATGCGCGGGCGAAAATTCAGCTTATCCGGGTCCGGCACAACCTTGCCTTCCACCACCTTGATGGAACTGGTCGGGTAGAGCGCGTTGAGCTTTGAGATAGCGCCCGGCGCGACGATCACGTTACCGGTTGCAGGATCGAAGTTGGCCATCAGCCCGTCATTATAGGTCGGCAACGCGTAATAATCCCAGCGCAGCCCATAATCGATCGTGAGCTTCTGGCTGATCTTGAACGTATCGGCCACGAAAAAACCGACCTGTTTGTTGGTCGAACCGCGATTGATGATCGGGTTCAGTCGGGTGCTAGTCTGCGGGAGACCGAGCAAAAAGTCCGCGTAGCCGATCCCAGTGTATACTCCGTTGAAGTTGAAGTTGCCGTAGACCTGCGACGAGAGGTTGCCGATCTTCTGCCAGAGCTGCCGGTATTCGCCGCCGACTTTCAACACGTGTTTACCGGCGGACAAAGTGATCGAGTCCAGGTAAGTGTTGATGCCGTTGTCCTGATCGACATTGTCAATGCCGCCGTTATTGCTTGACAACGTCACCGGGCTCTGGCCGCCGCTGATGGATATTTGCGGGAAACCCTGCGTGTGGAAGTTACCCTGGTTGACTCCTTGCAATCCGAGCGTTTTCACGATGTCATCGCCTAATAGCGGTTGGACGCCCTTTTCCTCTTCGCCGATGAGCAGGAAGTCGGTCTGATGGCCGAATGTGAAGGTGTTGACGATCCGAGGCGAGAAGATATGCGTATCTGAAACGACCATCTGCCGGTGATCGCGCGCCTGCGTCCAGGTCAGGTCAGGCGTTCCTCCAGGCCGGATGTACGGCGTCTTTCGCTGGTCCCAGCGGAAAAAGAGGCTGTTATTGTTCGTCAGTTTATGGTCCACTCGGATGAACGGCCAGTCTCCTTTGTAGAGATCGGTGTTGTATGGAAATTGCCAGTTGAAGTTATTGGTCAGCGTGTCGGGGCCGCCGATGTTCGGGGTCGGGTAATAAAGGTCCTGAATCTTCTGCGACACGGCGTTGATCCGGTTTAGGGGAATGATGTTCAATCCCAGCGGGTTGCCCGGCGTGGCGCGCGACGGGTCGCTGAACTGCTGGCCGGTCAGCGGATCGTTGATCTTCGTGGAGAACTGAGTGAAATCTCCCTGCCGCATCTTGACCGTCGGCACAGTCCTCTGGATTGCGGCGCCGAGCGGGATTGATTGGTGAAACCAGCCGAAAAAGAACTGGGTATGATTCTTCCAGATCGGACCGCTTACTTCACCCTCCCATTCGTGCTGGATGTAAGGCGATTTCCTCGGATCGAAGAACCCCCTGGAATTCAGCGCCGAATTGAAATGCCGGTAAAAAACCTGGCCGTGAAATTGATCTCCGCCGCGCTTCGACACCATGTTGAAATTGACCGAGCGGGCGCTGTCGGAGCCTGGCGTCACTGTGGTGACCTGAACCGTCGCGAAGAAGTTCGGATTGTCGAGCTGGTCTCCGGTAGTGTCATTGGCGACGCCGTCCATTGCCCACGTCTGCTTGTTCCGGTCAGAGACGCCCGAGATCACGATGTTCCAGCCGTTTCCTTGAATGCCCGGAACGGTCGTCAACATTGACAACGGTGAAGGATAAACGTCGACCGCGGGTTGATCGGTGAATTTCCGCTTGTCTATCTCGCCGCTGATGGTCCCGGTTTCATTCGTGATCAGCGCGGCCCCCGCGTCGACGGTGACTGTCTCGGTCGCTTCGCCGACCTGAAGCGCGAAGTCGAGCCTCCGTGTCTGCCCCGCGTCCATCACCACGTTGTCTGCGGTATAGGCGCGGAAGCCGGCCTTCTCGGCGTTCAGACGATAACTGCCCAGCTTCAGGTCGGGAATCTCGAAGTTTCCATGGTCGTCAGTGGTTACAGTTCGGACCGTGATGTTGGTAGCCAGGTCCGTGATGGTGATCTTCACTCCGGGCACGGCGGCCCCGTTCGAGTCAGTGGCCGTCCCCCGCAAGACCGAGAGCGCTGTCTGAGCCAGCAGCGTCGAACTGCAGATCAACAGCGCAAGGAGAAGAGTCAGGATTGAAGCGTATGAACGGATCGCCCGCTTCAGATTCCTATCGGGCTCCCCATTCGCGTCTTTTGTAAACCTCTTATTCATAATGCTGCTCCGTGATATGTCGACAAATGTAGTCAACGGGTTGCTCTTCTTGCTTCACAATCGGCGCCTTAAACTGAATTGTGTTTCAGCCAAGAAGTCGCAAGCTCCACAGGTAAACTTATTTAGATTTGCGAGAATTTACGCGGAAGCGGAACGGACCTTCCGCAACGTGACTGTTTGATTCGTTGTTTTACAGTGAACCCAGCAAAGCGTTTTAAATGGAATCGCAAAAAGACGAGGAATTATCTGTTCCATTGGTTAGACCGTCAAGCTAATTGGTTGCTAATTTTGATGGTTGCGAAAAAAAAGAAGGGCAACAGTCGGAACATCGCGCATCATTTTGTTCATTTCTCCCGGCTACGCTCACGCGTAATCGGGCGTTGTCACTCATTGTTAATCTGCGTCGTCTGACTGCCAATTGCTGAGCCAATTGCTGAGGTTGATGGAAAATGGCGGAGCGCAGGACATCATTTGCGCTCCGCGTCAGGAGTGTTTAGAAGATAAACTTGAACCCGAGCCGCCAGAAGAGCTTGAGATTGGCGTCCAATCAGCGGCGGGTTATACTCGCGAGCGAGTCGCGATAACGCTTTGAACCCAATCAAGACTGACAAGCCATGCAACAGGTAATCGCATTCGCGCTCGCCGGCTGGATTCTCCTGGTCAGCCTGCTATGGCCGCAACAAATTCAACAACAGGCGCCGGCTGACGAGCGTCTGCGGCGCGCCGGCGCGTTATTTGATCAGCGCCGGTTCGCCGAAGCCGCCGAGGAAGCTCGCCGGGCCCGCGAACTTGATCCGAAGCTACAGCAGGCTTGGAAATTGAGCGGGCTGTCGCTGCAGCTTGCCGGACGCATGCCGGACGCCGAAAAAGAATTCGCCGCGGCTCTTCAGCTTTTCCCGAATGATCCCGACCTGTGGTTCTACCTGGCGCGCGTTCAATACCTGCAATCTTCATTGAAGCCGGCCGAGAGCTCGGCCCGCCGCGCTCTCGATTTGCAGCCGGATCACGCGGGCGCTCACACGCAACTGGCGATGGCGCTCGAAGCGTTGAACGATTATTCGAACGCGCTCGACCATTATCGGCGCGGCGTCGAACTCGGCCAGAAGCTCGCGCGGCCGCCCACGCTGCCCCTGGTTTACGCCGCGAACCTGCTGGTCAAATTGAACAGAGTCGAAGAGGCGCTGGATTATCTGACGCGCGCCGAGGCGATTGATCCGAAATCGAGCGAGATCAGATTGTCGCGCGGCCGCGCGCTCGAAAAGTTGGGGCGCGTCGCCGAGGCCGAGAAGGAGTATCAACAGGCGGCTTCGATTGACGGCGGCGGCCAGGCGCGAGCCGCGCTGGCCGCGCTGGAAAGATTGCGCGCCGGGGCGGCGGGGAATCGCGCAGCCGGTAAACCGGCTTCATCAATCGCGCCCATTCGCTTCCGCAACGTCGCCGATCAGGCGCGGCTCGATTTCGTTCTGCGCAACGACGCCAGCCCTCGCAAATATCAGGTCGAACCGATGACCGGCGGCGTGGCGGTGATCGATTACGACAACGACGGCTGGGCGGACGTCTACTTCGTCAACGGCGCTGAACTGCCCGCGATGAAAAAGAGTTCGCCGAAATTCTGGAACCGGCTATATCGCAATAACCACGACGGAACATTTAGCGACGTGACCGAAAAGGCCGGCGTCAAGGCCGAAGGTTATTCGATGGGCGTCGCCGTCGCCGATTACGACAACGACGGCGATCAGGATCTGTTCGTCACCGGAGTCAACCGCAACATCCTTTTCCGCAACCTCAGCGCCGAAGGGGACAAGGGGCGATTCGAAGATGTGACGGAGAAAGCTGGATTGACCGGCGTTGATCCGCAGCGAGGTCAGAAGGCCGAGAAGCCGTGGTCAGTCGCCGCGGCCTGGCTCGATTACGACAACGACGGCGACCTCGATCTCTTCGTCGTCAATTACTGCAAATGGACTCCCGAGATCGATCCGTACTGCGGCGCGATGAAAGAAGGCTGGCGGACTTATTGCTTCCCGGATCGCTACGAAGGCTTGCCGAATCAGCTCTTTCGCAACAATGGCGACGGGACCTTCACAGACGTTTCGTCTCAAAGCGGCGTCGGCAAACACGTCGGCAAAGGCATGGGCGTGGCGATCGCCGATTATGACGACGACGGCTTCGTCGACGTTTTCGTCTCCAACGACACGCTGCCCAATTTTCTCTTTCACAACAACGGGCGGGGCGGCTTTGAAGAAGTCGGATTGATCGCCGGCGTCGCGGTCAACGACGGCGGGCGTCCCGTGTCTGGTATGGGCGTGGATTTCCGCGATTACGACAACGACGGGCTGCCCGATCTGATCGTTTCGGCGCTCGAAGGCGAAACTTATCCGCTCTTCAGGAATCTAGGCAAAGGCTTCTTCGCCGACGCGACGTGGCAGAGCGGGCTCGGCGCCGAGACCGTCAAGCGCAGCGGCTGGAGTTTGGGATTGTTCGATTTCAACAACGACGGCTTCAAAGACCTCTTCACCGTCAACGCCCACGTCAACGACAACATAGAGCTTTACAACAATCAGACCTACCGCCAGCCGAACAGCGTCTTTGCAGGCATGGGCGCCGGGGAATTTCTGGAGACATCGCGCGAAGCGGGCGCGAACCTCCAGATCAAACGCGCGCATCGCGGCTGCGCCTTCGCCGATTTCGACAACGACGGGCGGGTTGACGTAGTGACGACCTCGTTGAATGAGCCGGTAGAATTGTTCCGCAACGAATCAACGGGCGAGAATCACTGGCTGGCGGTGCGGCTGATCGGAGTGAAGAGCAACCACGACGGCATAGGCGCGAAAATCAAGCTCGTTACCGGCGCCGGCGACGCCCAATTCAACCAAATCACGACCAGCGTCGGGTACGCTTCGTCAAGCGACGTTCGCGCGCATTTCGGTTTGGGTAGAGAGAAGGTTGTGAAGCTGATGGAAATCCGCTGGCCGAGCGGAGTGACGCAGAAGTTGAAAGATGTCGCTGCTGATCAGCTTCTAACCGTCACCGAAGGGCGATGAGCGTTGGGTTGCAAAGCAATGGAAAAGGAGCGGAGGATCACAGACTTTTTAAGCCTGTGATCCTCCGCCCTGGGTTTTAAGCGATCAGGAATTCCTCCTCGCTAAAAAGTAAGCTTCATCGCCAACTGGATTTGGCGTGGATAAGCGACCTGGGTGTTGTCCGCATTGCGGGGGAACACGCTGCCGAAGTTGGCGCTGTTCAAGTCCGTCGAGAAAGGCTGTGCAAAGTACTGGTAAGTGTTCGTAAAGTTGAACATCTCTACACGGAACTGCAAGCCCACTTTTTCACTGAGTTTCGTTTGTTTTGCAATCGACAAATCCGCTGATGGCGGCGAATGCAGTTTGATGAAGGGATGCCGGAATGAGGTCATACGCGGCGCAAACGCCGGCGCCCGGACGAAGTCGGCGGAATCCACCGTACAACCGGTCCGATTCTGACTGAAGGACTGCAAGACTTTCTTGCCATAGTCAGCGCTCTTCGCATCTTCTTGGTAGAACGCTATGCATGGAGCCATACCAACAGCCAGTGGCTTACCGTTAGCGTCAACCTTGCTCGGATCCGGAGCGTAGGTCTTGACCGCCCAGACCTGATCCGTGCCTTTCCACTTAATATCCTTCAGGAACGCATCTCCGTTCGCATAGAGGATGTTACCTTGCTCCCATGGACGGCCCGTTTGCCATTGGAAGATCAGGTTCGTCTCCCAGCCACTGGCGATGCGGCTAAGCAGCCCGTTTCTGGGATTGAAGAATTTCTTCCCTTGCCCGAATGGCAGTTGATAAACCAGGCCGGTAGTGAAGCGGTGCGGATGATCATACAAATACAGACCACGCTGTGTGATGTTCTTTTGCACGTCATTGAAGCCCCACTCCTCTATCTGCTTCGAGAACGTATAGGTCGAAACGACGTTCAACCCGCCTTTGGCGCGCTTCTCGAAAGTGATCTGCAACGAGTCGTAGTTGATGCTGCCGTCATTGCGTGTCACTTCGGTAAAGGCCGGGAACTGCGGGTACGGGCGCGACAGTTCCCAACGCGAGAGAGTATTGGAGTCGAAGCGAGACCCTGATCCCCGGAAAGCTTCGATCCCCTTGAACGGATTGGGTAGAGCTTCGTTACAGTAGGCGACGCTGCCGCCTTCAAGGAAGTTGCACTTCTGCCGCATCGCCAGATCAGGCTCGTTGAAGGCCCGAGTGGTCTGCAGATTCTTCGTGCGGTTGCCGACATATGAAATCTCAACTCGGGAATCCCAGGGTAGTTGATATTGGAAGCCGAGTGAGAATTGATGCACAACGGGCACCACGAAATTTGGATTGACGAAGTTGAAGCCGCGGCCGAGGAAAGTCTCAAGACCGCCCGCCGCTCCCTTCGGAGTGGAGAGACCATTCGGGAAGGGATTGTTAATGGCGCCTGCAATCGGCGTCCTGCCACCGTCGATCGAGTTGGTGACACCGGTCGCCACTGAGAAGCCGGCGTTCTGGATGTAGTCGTTGTTGGGGTTGATATAGTACAGACCCCAGCCACCGCGCATGACTAGCTTCGGTTTAAGCAGGTAGGCGAAGCCGATGCGCGGCTGTATATTGTTCCAGTCAGTATTGGCCGCGAGTTGATCAACGCCGTTGACGCCCGCAAAGAGCAGGCCGCCCTTCAACTGGGGAAGAATGAAATTCCCTCCCCGAGGATCGGGGATTGTGTGATTGACCTGCGAGTCTATCGGGCTGACGACATTGGGGTCAAAGCCCCGATTGAGTCGGTCATACCGTTCGTTCGGAGGTCTGTTGATGTCCCAGCGCAGGCCGAGATTGAGCGTCAACCGGCGGTTGACCTTCCAGTCATCCTGGAACCAGGGCGCGATGTATTTGTTGAGCGTGGTCGCGAAGAGCCGGTTTTCAACCTGGCCGCCCACGTAACCGAGCAGGAACGTGGCGATGCCGTTGCCGCTGTTTGAATCGCCTTGATTCCACACCTTCTGCGTGAAGCCGCGACCAGCGGTCAGTTGGAATGGGTTCCCTTCATCCCTGATGATGTATTGCGTCCAGCGTATGTCCGCGCCCCCGCGCCAGGTGTGCGCGCCGCGAATCCAGGTGAAATTCGGCTGCGTGGCCACCGTGTTCGTGACATTGTTGCCCGGTGTTCGACCCAGCGGAATATAGCCGTCACCGGGCTCGTAGCGTCCGAACATGACGCTGCCTGGCAGCGAATTGATCAAGCTCGGCGAGAAGCCAAGCGTCGTCTGGTCAAAGCCCATGTTTTCATCACCGACGCCTTTCTCCTCGAAGCGGTTGAAGGAGACGCGGAAATTGAAGATGAAGTTCGGCGAGAAGGTCGCCAGGTGATCGGCCACGAACGCGTCGTTGAGGCGCTTGAACGGCAATTGGCAGCACTCCCCGACGGCGTCAATAACGCCGTTTTCGTTGCGGTTCTCGCGGCGGTCGTTCTTGGCGAAGCGCAGATACATCCGATGCTTTTCGTTGAACTGATGGTCGACTTTGGCCGTCCAGTTCCAGAAACGGTCGGTCGCAAGATTCGGCGAGACGAAGAGGTTGTTTTTCGAGTAGTCCGAGCCTGCATCCCTCTGGTTTGATTTGGGCATGAAGCTCAGGATTTTCTGGGCGATCGGGTTAAGACGATTTGCCGGAATAATGTTGAGTCCCAGCGGATTGGCAGGAGTCGCGCGCGACGGATCGCTGAATTGCGTGCGCGTATAGCCGTTCGCTTCGTTGCCTGTCAGCGGGTCATAGATGTTGATGGGTTTCCCAAATCTATCCACCAGTTTACTGAAATCGCCCGTCAACATTTCCGGTTCCGGCACTGACAGTCTCAGTGGCGCGGGAACGCCTTCACGATAACCCTCATAGTTGAACATGAAGAAGGTTTTGTCCTTCCCATTGTAAAGCCAGGGGACGCGAATCGGGCCTTCGGCCAGCCCGCCGTACTGGTCGAGATAGTGCTTGGGTTTGGACGTGCCATTGGCTTTGAGACGGAAATCTAAAGCGTCCAGCCATTCACGGCGCATGAACTCGTAGAGCGTGCCGTGGAAATTGTTGGTGCCAGACTTCAGATTGACGTTGATAATGCCGCCCGTCGTCTTGCCGTACTGGGCGTCATAGGTGTTGGTCATGATCTTGAAGTCTTGCACCGAATCCACCGGCGGCACGTAGGCGATGTTGTTGCCACCCCCCTGTCCGTTGTTGGGCGCGCCGTCAAGCAGGAATTCGTTGCCGCGGGATTGGCTGCCGTTGATCGTCCATTCGGCGATGGCGCCATTGTCGAACGGGCGCTGCCAGATAGACGCGCCGTTGAAGCTCACACCGGCGGTCAAAACGCCGAGCATAAACGGATTGCGCGCATTGAGCGGCAGTTCGATTACTTTCTGGCGGTCAATGACGACGCCACGGTCTGCCGAGGCGGTCTCTATGACCGGAGCGCTTCCTTCAATCGTTACATTTTCGCTGATGGCGCCGGCTTCGAGCGTAAAGTCGAACGTGGCCATCTGGCTAATCACAAGTTCGATTTTGTCGCGCGTGACTTTCTTGAAGCCTGACGCCTCGATCGTTATCGAATACGACCCAGGGCGCAGAAAAGGCGCTTTGTAGTTGCCTTCGCTGTTGGTAGTCGCCGTTGTGATTTCATTGGTTTCGAGGTTTTTGACGTTTACCTGGGCGTTGGGGACAGCCGCTTTGTTGGCGTCAGAGACGCGCCCGGTGATCGTGGCGCGAAAATCCTGCGCGGCGCCAGGGAAAATGGACGCCGACAGAGATAGCAGACCGACTGCTAGAGCAAAAAGCAGATGGAATTTCCTATTCACAAGTTCCTCCTTTGCCGCGAGGGCTTTGGGAAAGGTTGACGTGATACTACTGTTCTGAAATTGAAAAGATTGCCTGAATCCAGGCGGATGACTCTGCTACAACGAAAATGATAAGTTCAATAAAAATGTAAAGCCGTCCCTGAGGTGATCAATAACGAACACCACTCCTGCCTGGCTGATGTGACAGGTTGATTTTCAGTGAACTTCTTTAGGTTTTCGAGAATTTACGCGGAAGAGGAGCGAATCTCCCGCAATGTGCCTGCAATGTGATTGATTCGCTGTATGATCGTGAACCCAGCAAAGCGCCTCAAATAGGAATATCAAAAATGCAATGAATTATCTAATGCATTGGTTAGACCGTCAAGCTAATCAAGAGCATATTTGATGGATTGCGAAAAAAAAGGTGAGGCAAAGGCTGAAAAGCGCGCATTATTTTGCTTGTTTCCAGCGGTTTCGCTTATGTCAGGGCAATTTCAAATCAGAAATGACCCCCGAAACCTTCGGTTCGCTCACGTTTGATCGTAAGTTATCGAGTTTACTGCTCGATTTTGTCGAGATTGTCTTTCAGCTTTTCAGCGGTCTCGAACTCGCGCCTGGCGTCATCGGGCCTCGCGGTCTGCTGATAGACCTGAGCGAGCATGTAATGGGCCGATTTGTTGTTCGGATCGAATTGAAGCGCGCGCTTCAACATGGCCTCGGCGGTCGAGAGGTTTTTCTTCTTCAGGTAGGTTTTGCCAAGCAGAATGTAAGGGCCGCTGTAGTATGGATTGAGCCAGATCGATTTTTGCAGCGGCGCAATGGCTTCGTCCCATTTCAACTGTAGCGTGTAGGCGTCGCCGAGTTTGTAATAAGCCATGGCGTTTGCGGGATTGAGCGCGATCTCCTTCTCCAGCAGTTGAATGCCCTCGTCGTAGCGCGCGCGAAAGACGGCGATCTGTCCGAGCAGGAAATGCGCCTGTGGGAGTTTCGGGTCTTTTTCGACGGCCAGTTTCAACTCCGCTTCGGCGAATTCCAGGGATTCCAGGCGGATCAACATCTGCGCGGTGACGAGATGCGCCGAAGCCGAATCGGGCGCGAGGCTGAACATTCGCGCGAACGCATCGCGCGCCTTCGCCGTCTGCCGCGATTGCAAGCAAGCCATCCCGAGCGCGTAGGTCATTTCCTGATTGTTCGGCTCCCAGGCGCTGGTCTGTTCGAGGAAGGGAACCGAGTCGGCTACGCGGCCCGTGATGTAATACGACAGGCCGAGCGTCCGGACGGCCTCGCGTCGCTGCGCCGAATCCTGCGGCAGTTTATCGACGATCGGCGCCAGCGTCTCAATCGCGCGCGGAAACTCGCCGGCATGGTAGTAAGCGACGCCGAGCAGGCTCGCCACGCGAATCTCTTTCAAGTCGGGCAGTGATTGCAGTTTGGCGACGGCGGCCTTCCCATTGCCTTCGTTAATCAGCGCGCGGGCTTCGGTGAGCGCGGTCGAGACCGGGTCAGTCTGCTCCTGCGCGAATGATTGAGCGGCGAAACCGCACAACAGCGTGAAAGTGAAGATCAGTCCCTTCATCTTCAGCCTCCTGCGGAAAATCATCCACAAAGCCGCACAAAGGATCACGAAGATGAAATAGATCCTTAGTGTCTCTTCGTGTGGCTTTGTGGACGAGATTTTCGTTTAAAACTTCAGCTTCAACGCGAATTGTATATTGCGCATCGGGTCGGCGCCGAATGCCGCCGTCGTGAAGATGCGCCCCAGGGTCGGACTCACGTTCAGTTTTCCGTTCTGATCGAACGAGCCGATCGATGAATCGGGATTACCCAGGTTGACGTGGTTGAAGACGTTCACCGACTCGATCCGGAATTCAAGCTCCTTCGTCTCGGCGAGTCTGAACTTCTTGAAGAGCGAGGCGTCGGTTCGCCAGTAGGCGGGCCCGCGCAGGGCGTTCCGCTCCTGATCGCCGAATCTTCCCTTGCCAGGATTCGAGAAGACCGACGTGTCGTAGGAGTATTGTCCGCCTGACAGGCGCGCCTTCGGATCGCCGCTGACGTTCGGGCGGCATGGGCCGGTGTCGATGTTCGCGCTCGCGTCGTAACAGAAGTTGTAAGGCAGCCCGCTCTGAATGATCGTATTCGAGTTGACCTGCCACCCTCCGATCAGCAAATCCAGCGGTCGCGCGGCGCCGCCGAGATACCGCTTGCCCTTGCCGAAAGGCAGCTCCCAGATTTGCGAGAAGACGAAGCTGTGAGTGCGGTTCCAATCGGCCACGCCGCGATTGAGCGCCTGGTCGTGGACGAAGTAATCCTGCGCGTCCTGCAAGGACCGCTGCAGCGTGTAATGCGCCAGGATCGCGTAGCCTTTCGAGAGCCGCTTGGTCAATTTGAATTGCACCGAATCGTAGCGGTCGTCTGCGCAGTTGCAGAAGTAGTCAATCGACTGCGTCCAGCCGAATTTATTGAAGAGTGGCCGCCGCTGGTCGAGCGGAACGGTTCCGAAGCCTTCGATCGTTGGTTGGTTCGCGTCGAACTGCGGCCCGTCACCCGGGAAGACATGCGTCCCTTTGTTGCCGACGTAGGCCGCTTCGACGGAGATGGTATTGGTCAATTGGAATTGTAACGTGAGGTTGTAAGCGTCGACGCTCGGCAGCCGCTGCTTATCGAGGATCGCGCGGGCGAAGACCCCGTCGGGCAGAAAGAATCGGCCGTCCGGCGGCAGCGATGTGTTCGGCTTGCCACCCTGCTTCGGCGTGTCGTCGAGGCCGAAGAACGCCGTGAACGCGGGCGGGCCGCCGTTGAGCGTAAAGACGCTGTCGAAATTTGACGGGGCGTTCAATCGCTGCACGGCCAGCGCCGGGAGATTCTGCGTCACGGTGTGGCCGAAGACCGAGCCGAAGACCCCGACGTCGTAGCTGCGGCCATAGCCCGCGCGGATCACCAGCTTGTCGGTGGCCTTGTAAGCGACGCTTAAACGCGGAGCGAAATTCAGGCTGTTTTCGACGTTGCCGCTGAGCGACGTGTCTCCGACGCCGGCGACCTTGATCTCGCCGGTGTTCAGGTCGAGAAAACCGCCTTCGCCGGCGCGGTTGACTGTTTGCGGGTTGACGACGTCGAGCCGCAGACCGTAATTGACAGTCAGTTTCGATGTCGCCCGCCAGGTGTCCTGGCCGTAATAAAAATGGCGCCACTGGCGTTCGCGCGCGTCGGTGTTGGAGCTGATGTAGCGCCCGAATTCGGTCACGTCGCCGAGCAGAAGCGTAGCCAGCCCGAGTCCTCCGCCACCGACGCCGCGAGTCAGACCAGTCCCGAACGTCAATTCACCCGAACGATGCAAGTCTGAAGGGACGCGCAGGTTGTACGCGCGGCGAACGTCCGCTCCGAATTTGATCGTGTGGGCGCCATAGAGCCTGGTGGTGTTGCTGACGACCTGAAACTGATTCTCTTCCTCATCGAGAGGGCAACCGCAGCGGTTGACGAACTGGCCCGAACCGAAATTGAAGCCCTTCCTCAATTCTTCCGTGCCGAGGCTGAAGCCGCCCGCGATGTTTTGAATCCTCGGATCGATCACGAAACCGGCGAAGAGGCCAGAGCTGAACGAATCGAGGTTCAATCCGGGTACGCCGACGTCGCTCGCAGTGTTCTGGCCGAAGTCGGACGGCAGCACGTTGACTCTGTAGCGGAAGAAGCCGAAGCGGAGATCGGTCACGAGCCGGTCATTCCAGGTGTAATCGAGTCCGTAAGCGACGCTCTGGTTGCGGCCCTTCGACTGGCCGCCGAAGCTGACGATTTCCGGCCCACCGCCTTCGCCGAACGCCGTCGGGCCGTCGAGCCTGAAGTCGGCGAAACTGTAGCGGCCGAACATATTCAACTTGTCGCTGTACTTGGCGTCGATGCGAATGTCGAAACTGTCCTTGTCGTATTTCTCGCTGCCCGACGCGACGAAGTTGTTGAGGGTTCCGTTCGCGGGCGCGTTCGCGACATTCGGCATAGGGATCAATCGCAGGACGTTGAGCGCCTGCTGCGACAGACGATTCGCGGGAATGACGGCGCCGTCGAACGCCCTGCGGTCAACGAGCTCGCCGGCCGCGTTGGAGACCGTGGTCGCAGGGTCGAAGATCATATATTGCCGGAGATCGACCTCGGCGCCCGAAACGGTCGTGACCCTGATCGGATTGCCTTGCGCATCCCTGATCACGTCGCCGAGGTAGGCGCTCAGATCGCCCTGACGAGCCGCCGCCGTCGGCACGGTCAACAGTCTCGATCCGCCGACCCGGCTTCGCGCGCCTTCGTAATCGCTGAAGAAGAAAAGCCGGTCTTTGATTATCGGTCCGCCGACGGCCCCGCCGAATTGATTGCGCAGAGTGTCGGGAATGAATTTGCCAGTGGTCGGGTCTTTTTGAAATTGGAAGAGGGGGTTGCGCGCCTGCAGCGTGTCGTTTTGACGGAAGAGGAAAGCCGCGCCGTGCAGGTCGTTGGTCCCCGATTTGGTCGAGACCGAAACCACGCCGGCGATGGCCTGTCCGAACTCGGCGTCGTAATTTTGCGAAGTGATCTTCGTCTCGCCGATGGCTTCAACGTTCGGGTTGACGACGATCAGGCCGAGGATCGGGTCGCGGTTTTCGGTTCCGTCGAGTTGATATCCCGTCCCGCTGAAGTGCTGGCCGTTGACCATCGTCTGAGTCGAGCCTTGCGGGTTTTCGGCCGACGTCTGCTGCCAGCCTAATTGCTGCGCTCCGGGAGTGAGCAGAATGAATTTGGTGAAGTTGCGGTCGAGGATCGGCAGGTCGGTGATCTGGCGGTTTTCAAAGATCACCGAAACTTCGGAGCGGTCGGTCATAAGCGCCGGCGCCGGCTCGCTGATCGTGATCAGTTCATTAATCTCTCCCGGCTGTAAAACGACATTCGCTTCCGAAGCCGTGTCGACGCTGACCACGACGGTTTCGATCACCGCCGTCTTAAACCCGCCGGCTTCGACCTTGATTCGGTACCTGCCAGGGATCAGCCGCGTCCGGTTGTAATAACCAGAACCGTCGGTTTTGATCGTTTCGGCGACGTTCGTTCCTGTGTTGGTTATTGTCACGGTCGCGCCCGGCACGCCGGAGCCTCGCGCGTCGGTGATTGTTCCGAAGACACTGCCGTAAACGGCCTGAGCGATTGCAAAAACCGCACACGCGCAGCAGATCATCAGGCTCAGAATGAGCGTTGATGGCTTGCGAATCATTTGTTCTAAACTCTCTTTCTAAACTGACAATGCAGTCGAGGGTTGATTTTGGGTGAAGATGAAAAGTCGGGGAATTGACGGCTGCAGCATAACATATGGGTATTCCAAATCCCACCAGCGGAAGCTGGTGGATGGTTCAATCCGAGCCTACCTGCGGGGAAGAAGCATCGTGAGAATCCCACCAGCTTCCGCTGGTGGGATTTAGGAGATGGCGTCTTGCTGGTATGGCCATTTGCCGCGGCGGGCTTGAAACTCGATCTTTTCGTTTCTACACTCCGCCTGCGTATATCAAATTCCTTCCGGGGGCGCTTCGCCTCGATCATAAAGAATGAATATGAAAGGACACCTGATGCTTTCGATCTATCAACGATACTTTGGTTTGCCTTTGGTTCTGTTCCTGTTTACCGGCGCAGGCCTTTTTCATCATTCCACCCAAACTGTCAGCGGCCAGGGGGCGTTCGACGTGAGGGCCTATGGCGCGAAGGGGGACGGCCGAACGCCAGACACCGACGCCATCAACAAAACGATTGAAGCGGCGGCGGCCGCCGGCGGCGGCACGGTGCGCTTTCCGGCCGGTGTGTACTTGAGCTTTTCGATCCGGCTGAAGAGCAACATTGCGCTCTACCTCGACGCCGGCGCGACGATCCTCGCCGCCGATCCGGCCGAGGCGAAAGGCTCTTACGATCTGCCGGAGCCGAACCAGTGGGATATGTATCAGGACTTCGGCCACAGCCACTGGCAGAACAGTCTGATCTGGGGCGTCGGCTTGCACGACGTTTCGATCCTCGGGCCCGGGATGATCTACGGCAAGGGGTTGACCCGGCGCGGCCCTGGGCCGCGCGCCGAGGCGCGCCCCGGAGACAGCCCGGTCAGCCTGGGCGGCGGGCGCCCCGGCGCCCAGCCGCAGACGCCGCTCGGCGAAGGCGCGCGACGCGACGCGAACAACTCGATGGACGGGCAGGGAAATAAAGCGATCGCGCTGAAGCTCTGCCGCAACGTAACGCTCCGCGATTTCTCAGTTTTGATGGGCGGCCACTTTGCGCTGCTGGCGACCGGCGTAGACAACCTGACGATCGATAACGTCAGGATAGACACCAACCGCGACGGCCTGGACATCGACGCCTGCCGCAACGTTCGCGTCTCCAATTGCAGCGTCAATTCGCCCAGCGACGACGGCATCTGTTTGAAGAGTTCCTTCGCGCTGGGGTTTGCGCGCGCGACTGAGAACGTGACCATCATCAATTGCCAGGTCTCCGGTTATGACATGGGTTCGTTTCTCGACGGCGAGTTCAAACGCGCGCAGCGGCAGGCGCCGGATCGCGACGGCCCAACCGGTCGAATCAAGTTCGGCACCGAATCGAATGGCGGCTTTAAAAATATCACGATCTCCAATTGCGTCTTCGATCATTGCCGCGGACTCGCCATCGAGACTGTCGACGGCGGCGTCATCGAAGACGTCACCGTCACGAACCTCACGATGCGCGACGTGACGACTGCGCCGATCTTCTTGCGCCTGGGCAGCCGAATGCGCGGCCCGAAAGAGACGCCTGTCGGCGCGATGCGCCGCGTCAACATCAGCAACATCGTTGTTTCCGACGCCGTGGCGAAATTCGCCTCGATCATCAGCGGCGTTCCAGGCCACGACATCGAAGACGTTCATTTGAGCGACATCCGCATCGTCTATCGCGGCGGCGGCGCCAAAGATGCCGCCTCGGTCGAACCGCCTGAACGCGAGAACGCCTATCCCGAACCGAGTATGTTCGGACCTATCCCGGCCTATGGCTTTTTCATTCGACACGTGAAAGGAATCGAAATGAACAACGTCCAGGTCAGTTACATGGAAGAAGACCTGCGACCGGCGTTCGCGCTCGGCGACGTGAAAGGAGCGACGTTCCAAAACGTCAAGGCGCAACGCGTGGCGGACGCGCCTATTTTTACGCTGAAGGACGTCGAAGACTTCATCGTGCGGCAGAGCTATGGCGTGCCGGATACACGGCTCGAGCGAGTCGCAGAGAAGAAATTATGACTGGTCAGAAACTCTGGCCGATTCTGATATGGAAGGCGGAGCGCGGCTGGCGGAGCGTGGCGCCCGAGGCGATGATGAAGAACGGGGGATCGAGCAGATAACCGTAATCAACGCCCACCGGCCCGATCGGCGTATTGAACCGCAGTCCGAGTCCCACGGAGTTAGTCATGCCGGCGAAATTGATGTCGGCCACTCGCCTGAAGACGTTGCCCAGATCGTAGAAGGGAACCAGCCGCCACCGTCGCGACAGCGGGAAGCGCAGCTCGAAGTTGAAGATCACCAGCGCGTCGCCGCCTATCGGGACGAGCGTCGGCAGTTCGTTGGAGTTGCGCGGTTCCAGGACGCCATGCGGCCCGGCCTCTTCGAATTTGAAACCGCGCAGAGTTGTCGCGCCGCCGGCGAAGTAGCGTTCGCTGATTGGCAGTCTTCTTTCCGGCTCGCTGATCACCCCGTCGCCGTCGCGGTCCGTGACCCTGAATAGCCCGGCCAAGCCGACGCGCGCCGCGACGGCGATGGTCGTACCCCAGAGCGCCTTCGGCGTGTCGTATCGCTGGTAGGCGCCGAAGAATTTATTGAAAGATTCATTGCCACCGAGTTCGCGCGCCGCGAGCGAGTGATCGAAGCTGAACAACTGTCCGCGCGTCGGTGAAAGCGCGTTGTCCCGGGTTTCGCGGGTAAAGCCAACCGAGAACTCGCCAAGTCGGAGCGACGGCTCGTTGCGAGTGACCTCGATTTCGGGAATGTTTTCGAGGTTGAAGAGCTTCACGTTTTGAAAGCTGTAGCGGAATCGGAGCGCCATTCGGTCGCTCAGCCTGCGCTGGGTTTGAACGAAGCCCACGAATCGGTTAATGCCGAATGACTGGCCCACGGAGCTCGGCTCCACGTCTCCGTCCACTAGCCTCCTGCGCACGAAGGGGCGCACGTCGGAATCGCGCTGGTAGAAGGCGGAGAACGTCGTCGGCCATCTTGTCCCCCACGGGCGGAGATCGGTCAGTTGTAGCTGCGCGAGTTGCTCCTCCTGACTGCCGCGCAATCTGAGCGTTCCCAGAAGCAGGCGATCGAATAGATTGTTATGCGTGAATTGGACGGTGGCGCGCGGCCCCTCGTCGGTCGAATAACCCAGAAGGTAAAACAGCGACAACGGATCGGCCTCCGCTACGCTCACCGTCACGCGGCGGGCCTCGCGCGCGACGCCGGCGTCCGGCGTCGTACGAACGATCACTTCGCGAAACGCGCCGGTCGCGTAAAGGTCGCGCTCCGCGTTGCGCAGCAGTTTGGGAGTCAACACGTCGCCGGACATGAAATCCAAAAAGCGTCTGACGGAGCCCGCGCGCGTGATGGTCTGGCCTGTCACCACCACATCACAGGCCACGGCTCGCTCGCCTTCAGTCACTTCGTAAATCAGGCTCACGCAGTCGCCGGGCAGGTCGAGGATGATCACATCCGTCCTCGCCTCGAGGTACCCCCGCTCGGTGTAAAAATCCCTGATCTTCCTTGCGCCTTCGCGCGCGATCTCGGCCGAGAAGGGCTCGCCGGAGTTGATCGGCGCAAGCCCTCGCAACTCCGAAGTCGCGAACAGCGTGTTGCCGCGCACGACGACATTCTTGATGATCGATTTCGGCCCTTTATACACTACGAAGATTAGCGCCAATTCGTCGCGATCCGATGTGAAGTACAGGCGCGATTCTACACGGGCCGATCTGTAGCCGAGGTTGGCCATTGCGGCGCGAATCGTTTCACGGTCGGCGCGCATCCGGTCGTTGCTGGTTTTGCCGCGAGGCGAGCCGTCCAGGACCGGCAAATCCTTGAGCCCCGGAAATTCCCCGAGCAGGTTGCTCTCCTTCGATCGCAAATCAACTTTCAAGGCATGCTCGTCCAGATCCTCCGCGCCGATGATGTGAATCTCTTTCAGCTCGTAACGCGTGCCCGGGCGAACGTCATAAAACACGCGCAGGTCGTTAATTTTCGACGTTTTGCAATCGGCGGGGTCGCATCGCCCCTGAACCTGGGCGAATAAATACCCCTTCTCCTGCAGGTAATCGGTCAGGGCGCCTTCGCTGGCGCGCAACTGCGCGCGGCTGAATCCTTCGCGCACAGGCAGAAGCTCGCGCAGTCGGTCCTCGCTGAGTTTGACCACTCGGCCGTCAGAGAGCGCTACGCCAACTTTCAGGTTGCCCGGCGGGAGCGCCATGCGCCCGAGATTAGGCCTGACGCCGCCAGTTATCGCGCCTATTGTCGCGCCACGGCCTGCTCCGAGCGAGAAGCGTTTGCGCCCTTTGATGTCGATCGTGAATTCGTTCGGGTCAATCGCCCGGACCTGAGTGTCTCCGCTCTGCGTATATGTGGTGACGACCGAGAACTGTTTAGTGATGTCGTATTCGAGCACTCCCGTTTGTTCCTGTTCGGATGCGAGGTTGGTGGAATAGAAGAAAGACAGCCCGCGCGCCAACTGCCGCCCGACCGTGATTCGCGCGGCGGGGTTGTCATAAGGGCGCAGCACGGGGTCGATCTGAAAGCGGTTCAATCCGAGAAATCGCTCGGTCTCGCGTCCGAGAGTTTTTGAAATGAACTCATCCGAAAGCAACGCCCCGGCCGTGGTCAACCCGGCGCGCGCCGGATCAGGAGAGTTCAGAGCGCCTGATCCGACGCTGCCTGTAGTAATCAGCGAAATGATTTCGGGACGGGACAGAGGGGGTTCCGAATTGAGCGAGAGCTCGAGACCGTTGATCGGGCCTCTGAAGCTGATGATGACGCGGTATCCCCTGATGTTTCCTTCGGCCTGCAATTGCAGTCGTGGATCTTCGTATCCGCCCGGCAATTCCAGCCATCCCGAAGTGATGTCATATCGCTGCCCACGGAAGATGACCACGCCGCCTTCAAACGTGACCCGCCCGCTGATCTCGGGATCGGCCAACGACCCAGTCAGACGGAGCGTCGCCGAAGCAATGGTGTTGACCTGATTACTGCGAATCGATAATGATTCGCGCGCTTCCACCGTAACATCCAGGTTAATGAGGGGGATCGTCGGGCCGCGCGACGCGCCACTGACTCCGCCGAAAGGGCCGAACCTGAGCCGCCCGCGTTCGCCGAGTTCGACCAGAGAGAGTTCGGATGACGCGTATTCCGCCGCCGGAATGGCGACGCGGCCGCTGAGCGTCTGGCCTTGAGGCGTCCCGGTGAGCGTCAGGTTCGCGTCAATCGCCGCGCGAACTCCTCGCCACAGCGCCTCGGCGTCGTTCGACGTGATGTCGAACCGCCATTCCGTTGGTCTGAACGCCGTGAGCGTCGCCCCGCCGCTGATTTGCGCCGATCCGCCGCCGGCGCGCGCCGTGAAATTTTCGACCGTCAGACGATTGCCCGACAGAACCACGCGCCCTGACCCTCCGTCGATCGTGATCGGCGCGTCCGGCGCCGAGGCCGAAATGTCGCGCAATGTCGCCACGCCAGTCAGATTCGGATCGTTGATCGAGCCGCCGATACGCGCGTCGATCATGACCTCGCCGTCGAGATTGAAATAATCATCAGGACGGCGGAACGCGCCCAGATCGATCCGGCCTGCGATCGAAAAATCGATCGGCGCGTTTTCGGCCACGGCGAGCGAACCGCCGACTCTGAGGTCCGTGCCCCGCGCCGTGATCCGCGCCGATGCGATGCGGAGCTGCGAATCGCCGATCGCGATGTCGATCGGCGTCGATACGTCCACCGGCGTCCCGGCGATTTGCAGCGCGACGGCCGTGATGGCGCCCGCGCCGCGCAAACCGGCGAGCGTCGCTTCGCCCTGAGCGCCGACCGTCGGCCCGGCGACGCGCAGCCTCCCCGTGACCCGCCCGCTTAGCTGTTGGGCTATGTCCGGCGCGTAGACCGCTAGGAACGGCGCGACATCGAAATCCGCCAGGTCGGCCGTGATGGTGATGGGACGGCCGGGGCGCCGCCATTCGAGGCTCATGGCGGCGGATTGATGGCGGCCCGCAATCTCGGTTGTCAATTCGATGTCGATGCGCCCGTCCGCCGCTGTGCGCGCCGTCAAAGTCGCGGGGCCGGATTCTCTGCCGTTGATCGTGACCTGCCGCGCTTGCGCCGTCATCTCGATCCTGAAAGCTTCGGGGTTGTCGAAATCGCCGCTAACCTGAAAGGTCGCGTCGGCTGAGCCGCCCAATCGGGCCGCGCCGAGATCAAACGCTTCGGCGATGCGCTGAAGCCCCAACTGTCGGGCCTCTCCCTGAAACTGATATTCATTGGTTTGCAGGTTGATGACTCCGCTGGCCGTGAAATGGCCCTGAGGCAATCGCGCTTCGACGCGTTCGATGCGCGCCGTTTGCGTGTCGAATCTGACCACGGCCGTCGCTGATTCCGCGCGCTGCCCCGCGATTATTCCGTTGATGAGATTGAGGTTGACGTCGCCACGTGGCGCGGCGGGCAACCCTGTCAGATGCGCTTCGCCGGAGACCTCTCCGGTCACGAGTTTTTGCTGGGTGGGCAGTCCGAAGCCGCCGAGCAGCGAATCGAGGTCGATTCGCTCGAATGTGATGTCGAACCTGCCCGTCGAGCCCGCGACGTCGCGCGGCGCAACGTAATTGAAACGCGCCGAGGCGCCAGCGCCAGTGGCCGTGTCGATTGCGAGCGATCCCTGCTCGAATCGAAACTCCGATGGGGAGACCAGGACGCGCCCGCGCAAGGCGCCCAGAATTTCGTCGCGCAATCCGAAGCTCGACGCCTGCAAGTCGCCGGCGATTGTCGGATTGTCGAGCCTTCCGGTGAGCGTCCCCGTGAAGCGGAAATCGCCGAATAGGCGCGGTTCGTATGTCGTCATCAACCGCTCGATTTCGCTTCCGGCGAGGCCCGGAGAACCGAGGATGGTCAGCAGCTCCTCGGCGCGCGTCGAAGTGATCGAGAATCGCAGGTCGGAATCGCCGTCTAGGGCTAATCTGCCAGTCGCCGTGAGCGACGAGGCGTCCGTGCGTAGCGTGAACCGGTCGAAGGTGAATACGCCGCTTCGCGCCCTGGCCATGATCTCGCCGCTGACCGGGATGACGTCGGGCGCCGAGGTCGTCTGTCCGTCGAATCGCGCTGAGATATCGCCGCTGATCAATCGCAGGTTCGTCCCGGGCCAGGTCACGTCGGCGCTGCCAGTAACCGTCCCCGCCAGTTGGTCGCTTCGCGCGCCGAACAAGGTGAAGAGTTCGGTGGTCTGCAGCCCGGCGAAATCCGCGCGCAGTTTCGAAGCGCCGTTCGGGACAAGTTCCACTGTCAGGTCGCCAGTCGCGCCGCCGCCGAGCGCCGAAATGTTGAAGCCGCTCAAAGAGATTGCGTCGCGACTGGCGGCGAATCGCCCGCTGGTCTGCCCGAATTTTATCTTGTCCAAATTTCCGTCCTGCAGGCTGATAAGTCCGCTCATCTCCTGCGCGCCTGATCCGAGCGTTGCGGCGACGTCGCGCAGAGTAATTCCGTTGAAGGCGCCCTGTCCGGCTTCAGCATGTTCGAACGTGGCCTGGCTGGACGTGATTTGCGCTCGCCCGCCGCCGACAGTCCCGCTCACATTCAATACTGAAGCGGCCGTGAATTCGACTCCTTCAGCGACTCCCGAACGCGCTTGCGCCTGGTCTATTGAAAAAGTCCATCCCCCCACTTGGTTTTTGACTACGTCAAGGCCGAAGGTCGCCTTGAGGTCGCGTGATGTGATCTCGTTGAATACATTCTGTCCGGTCGCTACCGCTCCCGACGCTGCGCCGGCCCTGGCGCGTTCAACCGTGGCCTGGTCGGCGGTAATCTGCGCTCGCCCGCCGCCGACCGTCCCCTTTACATTCGACGCCGACGCATTCGTCAATTCGGCGCCTCCGGCGACGCCTGAACGCGACTGCGCCTGGCCTATTGAAAAAGTCCACTGACCTTTACTCACGTCAGGGCCGAACGCAGTGGTTAGATTGCGCGCCGCGACCTCATCGAATTCGCTCTGCCCCGCCTTGATGCGTTTAGCCGTGGCCTGGTCGGCAGCGATTTGCCACTGTCCGTCGATTAACGTCGCGCCCAGCTTCGACGCCGACGCCTCCGTGAATTGGATCTCTCCGGCGAGGCCCGAACGCGCCTGCGCCATCGAGCTAGAGAAAGTCCAATGGCCTTTACCCTTGCCCGGTTCATAAGTCGCGCGGACGTCGCGCAACGTGATCCCGCTGAATTTGTTCAGACCGGCTTTGCCGGTTTTTATAGACGCGACCGTAGCCTGATCTGAGGTAATCCGCGTTTGCCCTTTAACGATCGTCCCTTTTACGTTTGACGCCGACGCGGTTGTGAGTTCGACGCCCTCGGCGGTGACCGAGCCCGCCCGCGCCCGGCCGATTGAAAAAGTCCATTGACCGTCCCGCAAATCGAGGCGGGCGCGATCGGCATGCGCGTCGTGAAACGTGACGCCGTAAGCGACCAATTCGCCCGAACCCGCCTGCCCGCTGGCGCTCCATCGCGCGCCTTCGCCTTCGAACCGCCCGTTGAAGCTCGCCGCGCCCTTCAGCGAGAGCTTCGGCGCGAAAAGGGGGAGGACTTCTTCAAGCTTCGCCCCCGCCCTCGTATCCAACTGGTAGCGTAGCGACCGCCAATCATCCAACCGTCCTGACGCCGTCGCTTCAGCCATTGGCGCCCGCAGCGCTAGCCGTTCTATCTCGACGCCCGAATCCATCACCCGCCCGATGAATTCGATCGATCGAATCGCCATCTCATGGCCGTTGTGGACGAGTGAGCCCGATCCCGAAGCCAACCGCACGCCGACTCTCGGCGGATCGGCGCCTTCGGTCGGGCGCCCTTCTCCGCTCAAGTCTCGCAGATCGCCTCGCAGGGCGCGCTTTTGATCTATGAAATGGATCGCGCTCCTGCTGAGCGAGCCGACCAGCTTCGAATAATCGAAAGTGAAGCGGCGGCGGAGCGGCGGAGGGCGGCGCAAGCCTTGAAAGTTGGACTGACCATGCTCGTCGAGAACGACCCACATATCGACTCCGTCAAGCTCCAGACGGTCGAAGACGATTTCGCGGCGCAAGCGGAGCGCGAATGGGTCGCGGATCGTAAGTGAGGCTCTGGCGCGGCCAATCCTGGCGATGAGTTGGCCGGTCTGCCGATTGAAGAGTTTCAGGTTGTGAAGAGTGATCACGCCGGAGCCGAGCTCCGCCGAGACCGCTTCGGTCTCGGCGCTCAGCCCGTAGGCTTCAAGCGCCTTTTCGATCTCGATCGCGATAAAGCGATTGAACCTTTCAGATCGGATGTAGAGGAGGGCGACCAGGACGGCGATGATGACGAGCGCGATCAGGCCCAGCGCCGAATACGCGAACAGCCGCCGCCGCGGGAACCGGCGCCGCAGGCGCGGCAGATCTTCCATCCTGGCGCTCATCCGTGAATCTCAAACCCATATTCCATATTTCATAATTTCATATTCGATATTTCATATTTCATATCGAATATGAAATATGAAATATGATCACGTCCCCTTAGCCTTGGTTCTGCGTCCGCCCTTTCTGGCTTCCTCTTCGAGCAATTCTTGAATGCTTCTTCCCGAATGAATCGCGCGGTCGGCCAATTCGGCCGCGCCCATAAAGCCAAGCTCTTCGCTGTAAAGCGTGGCCAGTCCGACGGTGTTCTCGGCGTACCAGCGGCAGCGCTCACGGTCGGCGATGAGGCCGCGCACGCATTTTTTGTCGAAGGTCTTCGCCGCGCGGATCATGATCTCCAGTGATTCCAGCAACGCGTACGCGACGTAGGGCATCATGACGTTCAATTCGAGCTGGCCCGCCTCGCCGCACATCGCGATGGCCACGTCGTGACCGATGACGTGGAAACAAACCATATTGACCATCTCTGGCACGGACGGATTGATCTTACCGGGCATGATCGAAGAGCCCGGCTGAACGGCCGGCAACTCGATCTCGGCCAGTCCGGTGCGCGGGCCAGAATTGAGCAGTCGCAGATCGTTCGCGATTTTGCCCATCTCCACAGCCAGGCCGCGCAACGCTCCCGACAATGCGACGAAATCGCCCAGGCTCTGCGTCGATTGAAAGCGGTTGCAGGCTTCAGTGAGCCGCAGGCCCGTGATCTCGCCCAGTCGTTTAACCGCCAGCCGGGCGTAATCGGGATGCGCGTTGTGGCCGCCGCCGACCGCCGTGCCTCCCAACGGGACTTCGAGAAGCGGCGCTCCGGCGACACGCAGGCGGTCGGTCGCCCGTTCGATGTTACCGGCGTAACCGCCGAATTCGTCGCCCAGCGTCATCGGCATGGCGTCGTGCAGATGCGTGCGGCCCGATTTTTTCACTTCCCGGAACTCGTCAGCTTTTTCACGGAGCGAGCGCGCGAGTTGGTCAAGCGCGGGGACAAGTTCGCCGAGCATCCGGAGGCAGGAGATGCGCATGGCCGTGGGCATGGCGTCGTTGGTGGATTGCGATTTGTTGACGTGGTCATTCGGATGCAGGCGCGAATAGTCGCCGCGGCGCGATCCGAGCAACTCCAGCGCGCGATTGGCCACCGCCTCGTTGACGTTCATGTTGTAAGAGGTGCCCGCGCCGGCCTGGAAAACGTCGAGCTTGAATTGATCATTGTGGCGTCCGGAGATGAACTCGTCGGCGGCGCGGGAGATGGCTTCGCCGATCTCACGCGTGATCGCGCCGGTCTCCATGTTGGCCTCGGCCGCGGCCTTCTTGATTTCGGCGAAGGCCGTGATCAGCGCCGGGTTTACGCGCAGACGGCTGATCCGGAAGTTGTCGAGCGCGCGTTTGGTTTGAATGCCGTAAAGCGCGTCAGCGGGCACGCGCGCTTCGCCCAGTGGATCGCGTTCGATGCGGAATTGCTCTTCGGCTCGGTTCATTACTACTTTGCGGTCGAGGCGCTCTTCGATCCTGACGCCGTATTCAGCTTGCTTAATCGCTCCTTCGCCACTGTTTTGAGCGCAGCTTTCACGGGATCGAAGAGCGTCTCCGACGTCCGTCGGCGCGTTTGGCTTCCGCACGGCTTGTCACATTCGAGTGCACATCTGTATCGGCTGTGACCATATCAACTCGATTCAGGCTAGGGCCGATTCGATTTCACCTGTTTGCGGCGGCATGAAAGACCAGCGCCATCAGGACGACAATTAGCAGTAAGTGAATCATATTTCCGAACAGGCCGATGATCAGTCCGTAAAGCCACAGCAACAATAGTATCGTCACAACCATCAACATCTTGGGCGCTCCTCTTGGAAAAGCGTTTTGAGTCCCGTCTCCAGGCGATCGGCCTCAATGGTCCGAGCCGACCGCCTGAAGGCGGGACTCGAAACGCTTTCAGTACGAGCTGGCCGCAATACTCGTGCCTCAATGGCTCAACTGAAGTCGCATTTTCCTGTATGGCCTATATCCAATGTGTATTGAGGTAAGGCGCCTGTCTTTTCGCGATACAGCGTCAAACGCCGGCGCGCGAGAGAGGATGGAGCTGGGCCTAATTCCGAACGTGGTTCCCCGCAGGCCGTTGCGGAGTGGGGCGCGAGCGCGCGATTTGTTGAATTCAACACGAAACTGTCTGGCCTCATTAGGGTTAGTGCGAGACGCCGGAGTGTGGACAGGCGCTAACTGAGGCGCCTTCGTCGGGCTACGCCAGATAACGCCAAGTAATAGCCTGGTAATAATGGAAATAGTTGTGGCCTGCGCCTTGCTATAACAACGAACAGGAAAAACGTAAGGTGAAACATGCCGAAAGGAAAGAGAGAGGGAGAGATTCGAGAAGGAGATTTCGGAGACGAATAATTCCTCTCTCTGCCGAATCGGAGAGGCTGTTTGAGATGAAGCGGAAGTGATCTGAAGCAATCTCGAACAGCCTTCTCTGATCTTCGAAAATAATGGTTCCAAGTAGAAAACGCGTAAGCGACGCGCGAAGAGGGAAGCGAAATGAATCGAACGGAACATGAAGGTGAAATCGAGATTGAGCGGACGAGGGAGCGCGCGAACAGTGGCCCAAACGGCGGGAGGCAGCGTGATTCGATTTTTAAACAAATCAGAACAACAGCCGCAGACAAGTTACAGGCGGCGGCGCAAACGCTTCATCAGAAGGCTGATAGATCTGGTCAGCCGACCGAAATCTCGGCCTTGGGGCATCGAACTGCCGATTGGCTGGAACGCTCGGCTGACTATGTGAGTGAGATGGAGCCGCAGCGGCTGAAATCCGATATTGAGAGTCAGGTGCGCCGTAATCCCGGACGCAGCCTCCTCATTGCGGGCATCGTCGGGCTGGCGCTGGGCGGCCTACTGCGGAGAAGGTAAGCGTATGGCTATCCGGGAGTCGTCTGGTGAGACCTATGGGACTTATAGGACATATGGGAGGCCATCCCCCCATATGTCCTATAAGTCCCATAGATCTGACAGGATGGATGCCTTTACGGAGACAGGCGCCAGACGCGAATCCTGGGGAGAGTTGATCGGTGAACTGGCCAATCAATCGGTCGGCCTGATGCGGGATGAGGTTGCGCTTGCGCGAAGGGAATTTGAGCAAAAACTGAAAACGGTTCAGTCAGCGGCGGCAGTCGTCGCAATCGGAGCTATCATTGCTCTGGTTGCGGCGCTGTCGATTTGCGCCGCAGTCATCATTGCGCTGGCTGAATACGTGGGGCCCTGGCAGTCTGCCCTCATTGTAGGGCTGATCCTTGGGATGGCTGCCGGGGTCGCTATTTCAATCGGCGTCAGCAGGTTCAAACGGACAAACCTTAAACCCGAGCAAACGATCGAGACTTTCGAGGAGAACAAAGAATGGCTGAAAGATCTGACCTGACCGCAGCTTCCTCTTCCTGGCAGGGGCAGGATGCGATTTCGGGCGGCGAACGCAGCGCGGATGAGATTCGTCAGGACATCGCAGCCCGGCGCGAATCGATCACTGATGCCATGGACAGATTGAGCGATCGCTTTCAACAGACGCTGGACTGGAAGGCTTATGTCTCCGATCATCCTCTGGCGGCTTTGGGCGTCGTCGCCGGTCTGGGTTTTCTCGCCGCCAGAATCTTCAAGCCTCGTCCGTCTGCGGGCAAGCGCATCAAGGACGCCTTGGCCTACGGCATCGAGGACCTGGCAGGCCGCTTCCATCATCAACTCGAAAACGTGGCGCCACATAGATCCGGCTTGGGTTTGAGCAGGACGGTGAAGGCGGCGGTGACCGGGTTGATTACCAAGGCGGCGACAGATTACCTGCAGAACAGATTCGTTGACCGAATTGCCGCTCAGAATGAGCAGTATCCTCAACACGATCTGGAATACGAGCCCAGATACGAAAGAGATTCAGAACTCTTCCGCTGAGGAAGAGCCTTATGAGCAGGAGAGCGGCGAGGGGGCCGCGGATAATAGCGTGTCCTGGCCCGACTTTGGTTTGGGTGTCCGCGGCCACGGCGCTCTCCTGCTCGGCCAGCCTGGGATTTCTTCCCATTCTTATTCAAGGCGCGGTCGTGAATAAGCGCGCCGTTGTTGTGAATTTACTGATACAAAATAACGGTTGATCCCCTTTGGTTGTTTGCGCCTAGTTGCGCGCGTCAGGCAGCGTTCGATCCGATTGCAACCCTGCATTAGGAGTCCCCTTAACAATGTGTTAGGAGTCCCCTACAAGAGGATCGATGACCGCTTAATGCGGTCGTCAGGTTATGTCATTCGATTATGAGCGCACAATATCGGTTTAGTCTGTTCCATATCTTGGGACTGCTTACGGTGGCAGTTGGAGCGATCGTCATCGTCATGGCCTGTCTGGCGTTAGTGAGCTGGACGTTAGGCTTTGGCGTCTTCCCGTTTTTGAATCAATCCGGAGCGCATCTCGGGATAACTCCCGACGCCGCGCTCTGCTTCATCCTGTGTTGGGTTTCGCTCTGGGTGTTGCGTGAGTCTACGGGGAAGTCGTCTGGGGAGGGGGCAACCGGTGAGGAGAATGCGGTCAAACGGGATAAGTCGAAGGGGAAGAGTTCCGACTATGGGTTCTCGCGTCGTCTAGCCCAGCTCTTCGCATCGGTCGCGGTGGTCATCTCCTTGTCCGTGCTCGCCGGGTACTTGTTGGGTCTGGATGCCTGGCCGGTGAAGGCCAGCGGATGGGCGTCGCAATTAGGCGCGGTTCTGGGTAATTGGGGAGATTTGAGCGGGCTGGGAAGTATTTCGACGCGGATGGCGCCGAGCGCCGCGTTCGCTTTCCTGCTGAACGGGATCGCGTTGACGATGCTCGACGTCGAAACGCGCGGCGGCGCGCGGCCGGCGCAGCATCTGGGGTTGATCGCTCTGTTCCTGTCTCTGTTGGTCGCGCTCGGCCATGCCTATCAAATCTCGCCGCTCCAGAATTTCATCCTCACCGGGGGCTGGGCCAGGGGCTGGCCCGAAATGACGACGCTGATGGCGATGATCTTCGTCGCGCTCTCGATCGGCGTCGTTTGCGCGCGACCTAAAAACGGCCTGGTCTCGCTGCTCAGCAGCGCGAGCTCCGGCGGTTATATAGCGCGGCGTTTATTGCCGGCGGCGATCGTGTTTCCGGTGGTCTTCGGCTCCTCCGCGCTCCTCGGCGTCAAGGCCGGCTATTTCCAGGGATCATCCGGGGTGTTGCTGATCACAATAGCGAGCATTCCATTTTTCCTGGGGTTGATCTGGAGCAGCGCCACGCGACTGCGCGACAGCGACGTCGAGCGCGCGCTGGCCGAAGCGGCGCTCTGCAGAGCTTACTCCAACCTTCAAAAACGCATCGGCGAACAGGCCGCGGAGTTGAGGCGCGCGAATCAGGATGTATGGGCCGAGATGATCGAACGCGAGCGCGTCGCGGGGGAAAGCCAGGAAGGATTGACCGAACGCATGCGGATTGAGACGCGGCTGCGCGAAACCGAAGCCCGGTTCAGGCTGATGGTCTCGTCCGCCCCGGCGATGATTTGGATCTCGGACGCGGACAAGGTCTGCAACTTCTTCAACAAAACCTGGCTCGATCATACGGGCCGGACTGCGACATTCATAATACAGAGCGCGGAGAACGGATGGGCTGAAGACATCCACCCGGAGGACCTCGGGAGTTGTCTAGAGATTTACGACAAGGCGTTCGACGAACGACGCGGATTCGCCATGGAATACCGGCTGCGGCGGCATGACGGTCAATATCGCTGGGTCATCAATAACGGCGCGCCGTTGTTCGATTCCGATGAGACCGACGGGGATGAGAATGTGTTCGCCGGGTACATAGGCTACTGCCTGGACATTCATGAGCGCAAGGAGCGCGAAAGACGTGTTGAGAATGAACGCGACGAGCTTCTGTCGCGTGAAAAAGTTCTGCGTGGAGAGGCCGAAGACATCAATCGCTTGAAGGATGAATTCCTGGCCACCGTTTCCCATGAGCTGCGCGCGCCGCTCAACGCCATTCAGGGGTGGGTGAAACTGCTGCGCGACGGCCGCCTCAACCCGGACGAAACCGCGCGGGCGTTGGCGACCATCGAACGAGGCGCCCGCGCGCAGAACCGCATCATCAACGACTTGCTCGATGTTTCACGCATCGTCACGGACAAACTGAGACTGAACGCGCGATCCATCCAACCGGCGGCAGTGATGGAATCGGCGGTCGAGTCGTTGCGCCATGCCGCCGACGCCAAAGAGATTGACGTCGAGCTTATTTTAGACGATCAAGCGGGGCCGATCGCTGCTGATTCCGACCGGCTCCGCCAGATTGTGTGGAACCTGGTTTCAAACGCGATCAAGTTTACTCCCAATCGAGGACAGATCCGGGTGAAGCTTGAACGCGCGGGCGAGTATGTTGAGATCTCGGTCAGCGACACTGGCGTCGGAATCGCTCCGGACTTTCTGCCGTTCGTCTTCGACCGGTTCCGTCAGGGCGACGGCTCGAGCACACGGCGACAGGGAGGATTGGGGCTTGGACTGGCGATAGTGCGCCACTTGACGGAGATGCATGGCGGCAGCGTGTGCGCCCAAAGCCCCGGACCCGATCAGGGCGCGACCTTTGTCGTCAAATTGCCACTCGTCATGCAGTTGACCGCCGAAACGGATGAGACCACTGAGACATCTGAAACCGATGAGCCCCAGATGTCACAGGCGCCACATATGTCCCATATTTCCCCCGCCACCCAGATTCACGCCGGGTTCGATCTGGAGCCGCCCGAGGTTATAGATCAGGCGCTGGAACTCGGCGGGTTGCGTGTGCTTGCGGTCGATAACGATGCGGACGCGCGGGATTTGATCAAAACCATCCTTACCCAGTACGGGGCCGTCGTCGAGACGGCCAGCTCGACCGGTCAGGCGCTGGCCCTCTTCGATAGGCCTGAAGAATGGCAGCCAGAACTGCTGATCTCCGATATAGAAATGCCGGAGGCGGACGGCTATCAATTGATTCGTAAATTGCGCGAGATGGAGTCGCGTCGCGGCAGACGGGTGCCAGCCATCGCGCTGACCGCATACGCGCGGACTGAAGACCGCTTGCGCTCACTCTCCGCTGGATTCCACATGCACGTGACAAAGCCTGTGGAGCCTGTGGAACTGCTTACTATAGTCGCCAGCCTGACCGGCAGGCTGAGCAGGCCGAGCAATCATTACGAAACTGACAGAATTGCCGGCAATATGGCCAGAGATATGGCTGGACGAGAAGCGAGATAATGAGAGTTTATATTCGCGGCCTGCGGGCTCGGACGGGCTGCGAGGCGCGTAATCGCGCAAACCCCGACCCCACTATCACTAATGCCCCGTGATTCTCAGGCGATGACCCGTTCTCGACGAGAGGGCGGTGGAATGCGCTTTGCGGATCGCCGCCGCGCTTCATTGCGATTTCAACGTCGGATACGACGACGCGACAGTGGTCATGGCGAAACAGTAGGGAAGGACTGCAACACCTCTAACCTAAACCAGTGGCTTATGTGTAGACGCCTTATCTCATGGGCGGAACGCGTGTCAGGCGGTCTCACGCTCAACCGGCGCCCCGAGAGGACGACGCCGCGCATTATCAGGAGAAATAGAAAACATGGATAATTCCGGGATCACTATCCTAAACGTTGATGGCAGCGATGTCAGCCTCTACGCCAAAAGCCGTATTTTACGGGAGGCCGGTTATAGAATCATCGAAGCCAGAACCGGCGCCGAGGCGCTGCGGCTGGCGCAGCGCGAATCGCCGCAACTCGTCCTGCTGAGCGCCGACCTTCCTGACTGGAGCGGTTTCGAAGCGCTCGGCAGAATCAAGACTGATAAGACACTCTCTTTGCAGGCGGCCCCGCCCCTGGTCTTGCTTGTGTCGGCGACCTTTGTCGGCTGTGAGAAGCGGGCGCGCGCGTTGGAAGAAGGCGCCGACGGGTACCTGCTCGAACCGGCGACGCCTGAATTCCTGTTGGCGAATATCAAAATGTTGTTGCGCCGCTTGCCGAGCGCCGTCAAGATCGCGCGCTCGCTTGCCGACGAATGGCGGCGTGGATTGGCGCTCGAGAGCGGCGCCGGGTTCGTTCTCGTCATCAATTCCGCGGAGTCCCTCGACGAGATTTTACAGATCGCGGCGAGGGAAGCGCGAGGATTGATCGGCGCGCATCAGGCGATGGTCAGTTTGAACCCCGACGCGCTCGACTCGAACGACGGGGGCGCCAGCGCAGGCATGCCGGAGGAGGCCGTCGCAGTGTCGCTTTCCGAGAAATATGAGCAAGAGCCAGCCGCCACGGGTGATAGGCGATGCGAGACGTGGTTCTCCTCGCTGGTTTGCCGGTTGAACCAGCCGATGCGGTTGACGCAGGCCGAGTTGGAATCGCAATTCGATTGGATGCGCCCCAATGAGAGCTGCGAGAACCAGAAGACACATTGCCATCCGCACGCGCTCGAAGAAGTGGCGACGCCGCATGAACTGGGGACGCTGCGTCAGATGGCCAGCCTGCGCGAAGTCACCGGCCTGCGTGAGGTGGCGACGCCGCGCGAGATCGCCAGCTTGCGCGAAGTGGCGGCGATTCGCAATTCACAGATTTTGCGGGGACTGGATATGCGCGGGTGGCTCGCCGCGCCGCTCATATCGCGCGACGGCATTGATGGGCGCAATTTAGGATTGATTCAATTATCGGATAAATACGACGGCGAATTCACGGAGCAGGATGAAGACGCATTGGCGCAGCTTGCCCATGTAGTTTCAATCGCCGTCGAAAATCATTTGCGTTGGCGCCATGAGCAGAAGCTGCGCGAAGCGGCTGAACGCGCCGCGCGCGCGAGAGATGAATTTATGGCTATGACCTCTTACAAGCTGCGCGCTCAGCTCAACACCTTGCTCGGATGGTCATGGGTTTTGCGGCGACAGGCCGATAACATGGAAGACGTGACGCGAGCGGCCGAAATAATCGAACGCGCCGCGCGAACTCAAGCGCGACTCGTCGAGGACCTCCTGGGGGCGTCGCGTAAAGGCGCCATTAAATGGAAAGCCGGAGAGGGGACGGGACAGAGGGACAGAGGGTCCTCAGAGTGGGGAGAGGGAGAGACTGAAGTATGGAGTGAAGGAGAGACGGAGGGGCAGTGGGAGAGAGAAATAGAGGAATGGAGAGAGGGGGAGGGGCTGGATTTCTCCGCCTCTCCGCCTCTCCGCCTCTCCGCCTCTCAGTCCCTCCGCCCCTCCATCCACTGCTCTACCAATTCTGCTTCCAGGG
Organism: Blastocatellia bacterium; assembly: GCA_035714085.1. Classification (GTDB taxonomy): domain Bacteria; phylum Acidobacteriota; class Blastocatellia; order RBC074; family RBC074; genus JAJVID01. Next base: position 15,114 of record DASTMP010000427.1, on the reverse strand, counting down.
GCGTGGCTGCAGGCGGAGGATGCTAATTTGCGTTTGGGGTTCCGCCTCCAGGCGGCAGTGGTCGAATGTAATCCATTCGGTCGACTTCGAAAGCCGCCGCCGGAAGGCGGAACTCCAGACGCTTATATGAAGAGTTATTGGAGTTATTGAAATGATAATGGTCAGGCTCAGGCAGAAGACGCTCCGGCTTCACCTGCGACTGAAGCAGGGGATCGATCTCTTTCATCACTTCACTACGCTTGAGGATTACCGCCGGCTGCTCGAGAGATTCATGGGTTTTTACGGGCCGGTCGAAACCGCGCTCGGAAGGCATTTCAACCGGCGCGCCGGCGGGTTCGATTTCGAGCGCCGGCGGAAGGTCCCGATGCTCGTCAGCGACTTGCGGGCGCTCGGGGTGAAACAATTCACGACTTTGCCGCGCTGCGACTCATTGCCTACAATCTCGTCGACGCCTCAGGCGTTCGGCTGTCTCTACGCGCTCGAGATCTCGACTCTGGGCGGGCAAATCATTACACGCCATTTGAACCGGGCATTCGGCGTCAGCCCCGAATCGGGTTGCTCTTTTTTCCACAGCTACGGCGATCAGACTGTGACGATGTGGAGCGACCTCGGTCAGCAGATCAAAAAATATGCGGTCACGGATGAAATCGAAGAGGCCATGATCGAAGCGGCTGTTGAGACCTTTGTCAGGCTGGAACAGTGGATGACTGTTAAAGGCGCCCCAGAGCGCCCGCAAAAAATTTTGAAGTTGGTGGCTGGCGGCAGGTGGGCCTAGAATCGAGATTATGTGAGCGGCAGGAATGGGACTTATAAGACTCATGAGTCTTATAAGTCTTCTAAGTTTTATAAGTCCCATTCTTGATATGAAATCCCCATCCGTTTTCGAATTCACAAAGACCTAAAACGGATATGAACCTTGAAGGCGGAAAGCCATGACTGCGAAGCGACCATTGATATTAATCGTGGATGACGCCCCCGAAGATATCGCGATTTATAAACGCCATCTGACTCGCGGCGCCGATCGCCCATACAAGATTCGAGAAGCCACGACGGGAGCGAAAGCGCTGGCGATCTGCCAGCGGCGCAGGCCGGATTGCATGCTGCTCGATTTCCGGATGCCCGATATGAACGGGCTTGAAGTGCTACAGGCGCTGGCGGATAAATACGGAAATTTGCCGTTCGCGGTAATCATGCTGGCCGAAATCGGCGACATGCATGTCGTCGTGGATGCGATGAAATACGGCGCGCACGATTTTCTGAAAAAGAGCTGGATCACTCCCGAGATGTTGGAGCGGGCCATCGCCAACGCCATCGAGAAGGCGGCGTTGCAGCGCGAAGTCGAAGGGCAGAGGCGCGAGTTGGCGCTCAAGAATCTCATGCTCGAACAGCAACTGGTCGACCTGCAGCGCGAGGTGAACGAGCGCCGGCAGGTCGAGGAAGCGCTCACCGGCGCCGAGAGGAGATTCAAACGGCTGGTCGAAGCGCTGCCCGGCATCGTCTGGATGAGCGACGATAAGGGATCCGTCACTTATAAGAACGACTACTGGACGGAATTGACGGGGCTGACGGTCGAAGAGGGCCTGGGCGACGGGTGGACGGCGGCGGTTCACCCCGACGACATGCCGCGCATCCTGGCCTCATGGAAGCAATCCGTCGCTGCGGGCGCGCCTCATGCGGCGCCACATCGGTACCGGCGCTGGGACGGCGAATACCGCTGGCATTTGTGTCGCTCGGTCCCGATGCGCGACGAGAGCGGCGCCGTCCATGAATGGGTCGGCGTCAGCATTGACATTCATGACCGGTACGAGGCAGAGAAGGCGCTCGGCGAGAGCGAAGCGCGCTACCGCGCGCTGGTCGAGGCCTCGTCGCAGTTGGTTTGGACGGCGGGCGCCAATGGGATCAGCGATAGGTGCTGGGAATGGTGGTCGAAGGTCACCGGGATTCCCGCCAGGGCTTTAGCCTGGGGGCGCTGGATAAGGACTGTCCATCCTGCTGACCGCCAAGCTCTGCGCGCGGTCTGGAGGCGTTCGCGCGACACTCACGCCCCATTCGAGGTCGAATTCAGATTGCGCGCGCGCGACGGCGAATACCGCCATTACAGCGCGCACGGCGTGCCGCTCTTCGCCGACGCGGAGTCGCGCGGACATTTCTTGTGGATTGGAACGCTCGACGACGTCACCGACCGCCGGCGCGCCGAAGATGCGTTGAGACTCGCCAACGAGCGCTTCACCGTCGCTGAAGTCGCGGCGAACGGCTACGTGTATGATCGGCGCCCCGGATCGAATTGCGTCGAACGCAGCGGGGGGTTCGGCGTGGTGTTGGGCTATGACGAGGGCGAGATCGCCGAATCTTTTGATTGGTGGAAAACACTGATCCATCCCGATGACGTCCGTCGTGTGAATGGGATGTTCAATAGGGTGGCTTCGGGGGAGGGAATGGATGAGATGGACGGTTATTCGCAGGAGTACCGCATCCGTCACAAGGACGGGCGCTACCTCTGGGTCTGGGATCGGGGCAGGCTGATGCGTGACGAAACAGGGCGTGTGACGCGCGTCATCGGCAGCGTGGTGGACATCTCCGGGCGCAAACAAATCGAAAATTCGCTGCGCGAGAGCGAATCGCACTTGAAACTGGCCATCGCCGCCATGAATGGAGGGGCCTGGGAATGGGATCTGGTCACAGACAAGGTGAAATGGTCCGATGAGATGTACGAGCTCTTCGATTGCCGGCCCAGCGATTTCACGCCGACGGTCGAGGGCTGGTTGAAGACTCTGTCGACCGAAGACCGCGCGCGCGCCGAAGACGCGATTGAAGCGGTTCGCCGTGGCGAGGACGCCCAGATGATCTACCGCGCGACCGGGCCTGACGGCGCCGCGCGCTGGCTGGAACTGCGCGGCATCACATTCCACGACGATCAGGGGAGCCCGGTTCTGCTGGTCGGCATCACCATTGACATCACCGAACGCAAGCTGGCCGAAGAGGCGCTGCGCGAGAGCGAGGAGAAATTCTCGAAGGTCTTCAAGGCCAGCTCTCACAGGATCGTGATCGCCACCCTCGACGAAGGGCGCTACATTGATGTCAACGACGCCGTGCTGCACGCTACCGGTTATGAACGCTCGGAGATGATCGGTCGCACGGGGGAGGAGTTGCAAATATTCGCCTGGCCTGAGGGCCGGGATAGGCTGATTCAGGAGCTTCAGAATGGTCCGGTCCGCGACCTGGAAGTCCCGCTAGGGACGAAGAGCGGCGGGATCAGAACGGTTTTGATGTCGGCCGACATCATCACGCTCAGCGGGAGGAAGTGCATCCTGGCCATCTCGAACGACATCACCGAGCGCAAACGGACCGAGGAGGCGCTGCGCGAGAGCGAAGAGCGATTTCGCACACTGGCCGACACCATTCCCTCGATCACCTGGATGGCGGCGCCGGACGGGATCATCACCTTCCACAACCAGCGGTGGTTCGACTATTGCGGCGTCGCGCCCAAAGAGAATGACGATTGGACGCGACTCGTGATCCATCCCGATGACCTGGAGCGCTGCTTTGCCGAATGGACTCGCGCTGGTGAACTCGGATGCGAATTCGAGACCGAGATCCGCCTCCGGCGGAGCGACGGCCAATACCGCTGGTTCCTGATACGCGCCACGCCGGCCTTCGACGCTCGGGGAAGCGTCGCCAAATGGTTCGGCGTCGCTACGGATATTCACGACCGCCGACAGGCTGAGGAGGCGCTGCGCGAGAGCGAAGAAAGGCTGAGCGAGAAGGAAAGATTTATTCAAAGCCTGATCGACGCCGTTCCCGCGGGCATCTACATTTACGACCTGAAAGAGAGACGCAACCTCTTCACCAATCCCAGGCTGGCCTCTCAACTCGGTTACACGTCGGATGACCTGACGGCCATGGGGGCGGATTTCCTGCCCCTTCTGATGCATCCGGAGGACTGGCGCCGCGCCCTCGCGCATTTCGAGACGCTGAGAGAAGCGCCGGACGGCTCCGTCATTGAGATCGAATACCGGATGAAGCATCGCGACGGCCAGTGGCGATGGATTGCCGGCCGGGAGATGGTCTTCATGCGCAACGAGGACGGGTGGCCTTCCCAGATCCTGGGCGTGGCGCAGGAAATCACCGAACGCAAACTGGCCGAAGAGGACCTGCAGCGCGCCAACCGCCGCTACCAGATCACTCTCGACGCCCTCGACGGTTACATCTACGAATACGACATCAGAGCTAACGCCTCCGAACGGAGCCAAGGACTCGCCAAGTTAATCGGCTTCGAGCCGGAAGAGGCGGCGGCGCAACTCGAATGGTGGATCGATATCATGCACCCGGATGACCGCGATCATTTTCGCTCGGAAGTCGGAAAACTGCTGGCCGAAGAGTCCGCGCTGCGGGGGGAGGCGCGCAGTTCGATCGAATATCGCATGCTCCATAGGGAGGGCCATTACGTCGATGTCCTCGACCGTTGCCTGGTCGTGCATGACGCGGATGGCCGGCCCGTACAGGTCGCCGGCGTCGTCATCAACATCACCGAGCGCAAGCGGGTGGAAGAGGCGCTGCGCGAGAACGAAGAGCGCTTGCGGATGGCGATGGAGGCCGCCAACGCCGGGTCTTTCGATTGGGACATCGCCTCCGGAGTCATCGTCTGGACGCCGGGTCGCCATATCTCGTCCCGGGCGCACAACGTCGAACAAGATTATCAATCGTGGCGCGCGGCCGTGCACCCTCAAGACATCGACTGGGTCGAGGCTGACATCGCGAAGAGCCTGGCCGAGCGGCGTGACCTCTACGTCGAATATCGCGCCATCCGCCCTGACGGCGCCGTCCGCTGGGTGAGTAACATCGGCCATGCTTTCTACAATGAAGCGGGACAGCCGGCGCGAATGAAGGGGCTGAGGATCGACCTCACCGATCGTAAGCGCGCCGAAGAACTGCTGCGCGAGAGCGAGGGGCGGCTGCGGCTGGCTCTCGAAGGCGCGAAGGCGGGCGTTTGGGAAGTCAAGTTCGATCCCTACAGCGCCTATTGGAGCAAGGAGTACCGGGACCTCTTCGGCTTTTCCGAGGCCGATGAGGCGACCAACGAGTTATGGGCCACCCGCGTTCACCCGGACGATCTACAGCGCGTGGTGGACGGCAACAACGCGCTGCTCAACTCCGACCAGAACGAGATGCGGCAGGAGTTCCGCATCATACATCCAGAGAGCGGGGAGCGATGGATTCTGGATTTCGTGCGTGTGCGCCGCGACCAGACCGGACGCCCGGTCAGCTTCGGCGGGATCAATCTCGACGTGACCGGCCGCAAACGCGCCGAAGATGCGCTGCGCGAGAGCGAAGAACGCTTCCGCGAACTGGTCTCGACCATTCCCAACGTCTTCTGGATTATGCGCCCCGAGTCCCAGGCGCCAACTTATCTCAGCCCGGCCTGCGAGCGGCTCTGGGGCCGACCTGCGAAGGATCTCAACGGGGGAGGGGACAAGTGGTTTGACGCGATTCACCCTGAGGACCGCGAGCGCGTCAGGAAGAAATATCTTGCGAGAGCGGGGGAAGGCGATTACGACGAGACCTATCGCGTCGTGCGGCCTGACGGATCAACGGTCTGGGTGCATGACCGCGGCTTCCCGGTGTGTGACGAGGATGGCAATATCCGCCACATCGTAGGGGTCGCCGAAGACATCACCGACCGCAAACGCTTCGAGGACGAACTGCGCGAAAGCCAGCGCCGCTACGCCGCGCTGGCCGAGGCCGTCCCGCAGCTCGTCTGGACCGCCCACGCCGACGGCGGCGTGGATTACTTCAACCAGCGCTGGTACGCCTACACGGGAACGACTCCCGACGAATCGTTGAATCAGGGGTGGCGATTGCTTATTCATCCGGACGACCGCGAACGCGTGGAGAAATTGTGGAAGAGAAGCGTGAGGGTGGGCGAGCACCTCCACTTCGAATTCCGGTTGCGCGGCGCGGACGGCGCATGTCGCTGGTTCATCGGGCGCGGCGTTCCTTACAGAGACGAACGGCGGGGCGCGACGACACGAAAACATGACGGCGAGAATGACGCCGCGGGCGGCGGGAATGGCGTCGCATTGAACGGCGGGAAGGGGCGGATCGTCAAATGGTTCGGGACCTTCACCGACATTCACGATCTGAAGATGGCTGAAGAGGCGCTGCGCGAGAGCGAGGAACAGGCGCGCCGGCAGAATGCGGAGCTGGAGAATATCTATCAGGCGACGCCCGTCGGCCTTTCCTTGCTCGACCGCGACTTCAGGTTTGTGCGCCTCAATGAAACGATGGCTAAAATTGACGGCGCCTCTGTCTCGCGGGCGCTCGGTCGCACGGCGCGCGAGGTGACGCCCAAAATGGCGGATCGCCTCGAACCAGTTTTCAAGCGGGTGATCAAGACAGGGCGGCCGATCATGAACCTGGAAATACGCGCCGAAACCCAGCGCGAGTCAGAGGGCGAGCGCGACTGGCTGGCGAGCTATTATCCGGTCAAAGCCGCTGACGGCAGCGTGCAGGGTATCGGCTGCGTGGTCCTGGACATCACGGAGCGCAAGCGCGCTGAAGAAGCCGTGCGCGAGAGCGAAGAGAGGCTGCGCCAGGCGGCGCAGGCGGCCGGCTTCGGCCTCTACAGCGTCAATTTGCAGAGCGGCGAGAATTACTGGTCGCCGGAGTTGAGGCGCATCTTCGGCGTCTCGGACGACGACGCCGTCATGTTGGACAGTTCGCTCGGACTGATCCACCCCGATGACCGCGAAGAGATGATACGAGTGATCGAGGCCGCCCTCGACCCGCGCGGCGACGGCGAGTTCCAGCACGAGTTCCGCGCGAAACTCCCCGACGGGAATACGCGTTGGGCGCTGGCCAGAGGCAAGACCCTCTTCGTCGGCAACGGCCGCCGCCGGAAAGCGGCGCGCATCATCGGCGTCGCGTTCGACAACACCGAGCGCAGGGAAGACGAAGAACGATTGCACGCGAGTGAAGAACTGTTCCGCACGATCTTCGACCTGTCCGGCATCGGCATCTTGCAGATAGACCCTTCGACGGGGATTTTCCTGCGCGCTAATCGCGAGTTCTGCGACTGGCTCGGTTATTCCGAGGGCGAGCTATTGGAGATGAAACTCGAAGAGATCGTCCATCCCGACGACCTCGAAGACAAATGGACCGACATCGGAAGGCTCCTGCGCGGCGAGGTTGATGAACATTTCACCGAGACGCGGTGCATGCGCAAAGACGGGAGGGTCGTGTGGGGGTTGATCACCTCAAGAATATTGCGCGACGCGTCGGGACGGCCGTTCGGCGCCGTGACGGCGGTCACCGATATCACCGAACGCAAGCGCGCCGAGGAGGCGCTGCGCGAAAGCGAACGGCGGTTGAAACTTTCGCTGGCCGCCGGCCGCGCCGGGACCTGGGAGTGGCGGATCAAGGAGGACAAGCTGATATGGTCGGATGAATATTACGACCTTTATGGCATGGCGCCCGGCGATATGGAGCCGACGCTGGATAATTTCATACTCAGCGTCCATCCTGAAGATCGCGATCGCATTCTGGCCGAAATGAGCGAGGTTTTACAGGAGCGGAAAGACGCCGAACTGGAGTTCCGCTTCATCCGGGCCGGTGGCGACGCGCGGTGGGCGCACAGCAGCGCGCAACTGACGCTCGACGAGTCGGGCGAGCCTGAGGTGCTGGTCGGCATCATGATTGACATCACTGAGCGCAAACAGGCCGAGATGGAACGCGAAGACTTGTTGCGCAAGGAGCGTGACGCGCGCGAGCAGGCCGAGGCCGCGAACCGCGGCAAAGACGAGTTCGTCGCCATGGTCTCGCACGAATTGCGCAGCCCGCTCAACGCCATGCTCGGCTGGGCGAAGATTCTTAAAAAGGGCGGCGTAGACGCGAAGACACAGTCGCATGCCGTCGAAGTGATCGAGCGGAGCGCCCGCGCTCAACAGACCCTGATCGAAGACCTGCTCGATATGGCGCGGATAGTCGGAGGCAAATTGCGTCTGGAGACCCGTCCGGTCTCTCTGGCGCGCGTGGTCGAGGCCGCCGCCGACGTCGTTCGCCCGGCGACAGAGGCCAGGGAGATCGATCTGCGTCTCTTTATTAATTGCGCGGATGAGGTCACCGGCGACCCGGATCGTCTGCAGCAAGTGGTCTGGAATCTGCTTTCTAATGCCGTCAAGTTTACGACGCGCGGCGGGAGCGTCGAGGTGATTTTGGAGCGCGTCGGCGCCTCGGCTCAGATTACGGTGACTGATACCGGACGCGGGATTAAGGCAGAGGATTTGCCTTTCATTTTTGACCGGTTCCGTCAGGCCGACAGTTCCAGCAGCCGGCGTTTCGCGGGCTTGGGCCTGGGTCTGGCATTAGTTAAACACCTGGTCGAATTGCATGGCGGTCAGGTCTACGCGGACAGCCTCGGTGAAGGGAAGGGCGCGTCGTTTATCGTTAGATTGCCCGTTCGCGCCGTTCGCGGCGAGGCGACGCCCGCGCGAGGCCTGGATCGCGCCACTCTAAGAATGGAAGAGCGCGACGGCCGCGCGACGGAGCGCGAAGTCCGAGGCGATTATCCCGCGTTCCCGCTCGACGGCGTATGGACGCTGATCGTGGATGATGAGGCCGACGCGCGCGAGTTGATCGCGACCTTACTCAAACAATATGGCGCGCGCGTGACTGTCGCATCCTGCGCCGCCGAGGCGTTCGATAAATTGCGCAAAGGCGAAGCGGGCGCGCGGCCCGATGTGTTAGTCTCTGACATTAGCATGCCTGAAGAAGACGGTTATATGTTGATTGAGCGCGTTCGCAAACTGCCGCCCGAAGAAGGTGGTAAAATCCCGGCGATTGCGCTGACGGCGCTCGAGCGACCGAGCGATCGCATTAAAGCGCTCGCGTCAGGTTTCTCGATGCATGTGCCCAAACCGGTTGAACCGGAAGAGTTGGCGATGGTCATCGCCAACCTGACAGGACATCCCGCTGGTATAATTCTGTAATAGGGGAGAGTGTGATGAGCAAAGCAAAAGTTCTGGTCATTGATGACGACCCCGAGATGCTGGATTTGGCCAGGTTCCACCTGGAGAAAAACGGCTACGACGTCGCCTGCGCGGAAACCGGAGCGCAGGGCCTTCGGCTGGTCGCTGAGCGTCGCCACGAGGTCGCGTTGACCGACCTAAAACTCCCTGATATTTATGGGATCGAACTGGTCGCGAAATTGAAAGAAGCCTCGCCCGCCACCGAAGTCATTATGATCACCGGGTATGGCGCGGTGACCGAGGCGATCGAGGCGACCAAGGCGGGCGCTTTCTATTTCATGCCGAAGCCCGTCGAGTTCGAGGAACTGATGGCGCTCATCGAAAGGGCCATCGAGCGCGGGCGTCAGGTCATGGAGATCGAGCAACTGCGCGGCCGACTTCGTGAGCGCGCTTCGTATTACAACATTATCGGCAGCAGCCGGCCCATGCAGAACATCTACGAAATCATCGAGAGCATCGCCGAATCGGACGCCAACGTGATGATCCTGGGCGAATCGGGCACCGGCAAAGAGCTGATCGCCAACGCCATCCATTTCAAGAGCGCGCGCTCGAAGAAGCCTTTCGTCAAGATCAACTGCTCGGCGCTCCCCAAAGAGTTGATCGAATCGGAACTCTTCGGCCATACCAAAGGGGCGTTCACCGGGGCGACGATGGAGAAGATGGGGTTGATCGGTCAGGCCGCGGGCGGCAGCCTCCTGCTCGACGAGATCGCCGAGATGCCGGTAGAGTTGCAGCCGAAGCTGCTGCGCGTGCTGCAGGAGCGAGTCTATTACCGCGTGGGCAGCGAGAAGGCTTTGGAGGCTGATTTCCGCCTGATCTCGGCCACTAACCGCAACCCGCTCGACGCGATCCGCGACGGGTCGCTGCGCGAAGACCTCTTCTACCGCATCAATACGATCGAGATTCAGGTCCCGCCGCTGCGCGAGCGCGCCGAAGACGTGCAGCACCTGGCCGAGCATTTCCTGCGGATATTCGCCGAGAAATACAACAGGTCTGTGCGCTCCATCTCGCAGCTGGCGTATGAGAGGATGTTCTCCTATTCCTGGCCGGGCAACGTGCGCGAACTGCAGAACGTGATGGAGCGCGCGGTGCTGCTGGCGAAGGGCGACGTTATAGAAGAGAGCGCCATCCCGATGCCTAAGCCAACCGCCAGGGCGGCGACGGCGACCGTCGCGACCCCTCCGCTGGTCAGCCGGCCCGCGACTCAGCCAGGCGCAGGGGGCGTAGGCGCGCCGCCGCCCGCGCAATTGAGCGAACTGACGCTGGAGCAACTGGCGAGGTTGATCGTCAACAAGATGCCCAGCCCCAAGAGCGGCGCCTCGCGTGTGGACATCTTCACACAGCTCGAAGGCGCGATCGTCCGCGCCGCGCTCGAACGCACCAGGGGCAACAAACAGGCGGCGGCTAACCTGCTGGGCCTCTATCGCCCGCGCCTTTACAGCATGCTTAGGAAACACAACCTTCATGACACGATCAGAGAATCAGAGCAGAGCGCGCCGGAAGCCGACAGCGCCGAGGACGATCTGATCGAATCGGAGGCGCTCAACCAGGATCCGAATCCGGATTCGGATCCTGATCCTGATCTGGCGGAACAGGGTTTCGGCGCCGCCGGAGGCGACGATCCCGAACCCCCTAAAGAATCGACGCCGCCCAAAGAACCGTCCGGGGAAGACATTGTTGGGACGCCGAATATTAGTGGCCCCGATGCCGCTGATTTTCATTTTAGGAAAGGCGTGCCGTATCAATATTGAGGAATCATTCAGGGCGCTGCGGCGATGCCCTGAAAAACTGAAAGTGGATAGTGGGCAGTGGGCAGTGGGCAGTGAAGAGATCTAAACAGCCCACAGCCCACTGCCCACTATTTTGGAGGAGGAGGGTTATGTCTAAGAATAACAAGCCGGATTCGGCGCCGAGGCCTATGCCTGCTCCGCAACTGCCCAACATCCCAATCAGCCCCGATGACCCCTTTCAATCAGACCCTGACCTGCTGCCTCCAATAGCGCAGGCGCCTGATCCCGATCCCGCGCCGAGCGGACAACCGCCTGGGAACCGCGCTGGCCAAGCCCCCAGACCTGATGATCCGGATGATCCCGGAACTGATCAGGAAGACATGAGGTTGGCTCAAACTCGGCCGGGTCTTAAATGATAGTGAAAGAGCGCAAGCGCAAAATATATATTCGCTGGTTGGCGTTGCTGGCGCTTACAGCGGCAGCGCTTTATGTCTGCTGGCTGATGCTGCTGCCGTTCGTCAATGTGCTGGCGTGGGCCTCAGTGTTGGTGATTCTCTTCTATCCGATTCATCAACGCCTCGTCGCTCTGACGAAGCGCCCTGGCTGGAGCGCGTTGCTGTCGACCGTGATCGTGATTGCGGTGATAGTGCTCCCGCTGACGCTGCTGACGCTGGTGGTGGCGAAGGAGATTGGCGATGTAGCGAAGAACGCTCAGGAATTTCTCCGCTCGCTGCTCGATACGAGTTCCCCGGTGATCGGATGGATCACGGGCCGGCTGGGCCGGTACGTCGACGCGAGTCATCTCGATCTGCAGGGGTATCTACTGGAGCGGCTGAAAAACATCAGCGGGGCGATCGCGGGGCGGACGCTCGGACTCCTCGGCGGCGTCGTGGGCGTGATATTCCAGATGTTCTTCACGGTCTTCACGATGTATTACCTGTTTCGCGACGGCGACCGGATTTACGAAGCGATGCTAGAGGCGATCCCGCTGAACGCGGCCGAGACGCGGAAGATTTTCGACCGCACACATGAAGTCATCCACGCCAGCGTATACGGAGTGATCGTGATCGCAATGGTTCAGGGGACGCTCGGCGGCCTGGCTTTCGCCGCTCTCGGATTGCCTTCGCCGGTAGTCTGGGGAGTGGTGATGTTTTTTCTTTCAATGGTCCCTATGGTGGGGTCGTCCGTGATCTGGGTTCCGACGGCAATCTACCTGGGGATGAGCGGGCATTGGGGGAAGGCGCTGGCCCTGGCCCTCTGGGGCGCGCTGGTGATCGGCACAATTGACAATTTCCTGCGCCCGAAACTGGTCGGCGAGAGAGCCAGACTGCACGAATTGCTGATTTTCTTCTCCGTGCTCGGCGGATTGCAGATTTGGGGGCCGCTCGGATTGGTGCTCGGCCCTGTCATGATCGCCATCACGCTGGCGCTCTTCGATGTTTTCAGGCACATGGACCCCTCGTTCAAAGCCGCGCCCCCGCCGATAGTCGAACATCACTGAACATCATGTGAGACCTATGGGACGTATGGGAGCCATGAGACTCAGAAGTCCCATACGTCCCATATTTGTGAATAACCGTCAGCGACTGGACGCCCCGCCGGCCGCGCTCCGCCCCGGGATTGGGCCTGCCTCCTGTTGCTGGCCGATCAGAAAGCTCAGGTGTTGCGTCAACTCCTTGATGCATTCTTCGTCCTGTTTGCGGATCTTCTCAAATGAGTCTTTGACCCTCTGGTTATTCTGAGCGTCCTGCAGATAGTGCTCCATTGCCTTCAAGCATTTGGACTTTTTGGTGATTATCATCATCAGATCATAGACCACGTTGTCTATCGGGAAATTCTGACTGGAATTTATATTTTGTTGATTCATAAATGCATTGGTCCTTTTTGTCTTACAGTTCACTCAAAGCCGGAAATTCATTTCAAAAGATCGCTCTCAAAGTGAGCGAACCGCAAGTTCTATGATTGAAAAAAAACAGATTGCGCGCGGGCCGCAAAATGAAGCGGCCCGCGGGTAGTAATCATCGAGACCGCGCGGTCTCTGCATGAATCGAGGCAACGTCCATGCCAATAGAGCCAATAGGGCCAATACGGCCAATGGGTCAATAAATGAACGGCGTCGGCTCGGCGCCGCGCGAGAAGTCTGGCGCCGGTTGCGCGGCGTCATGCGGCGGATGGCCCGTTTCGATCATTGTCTTCATTCGCAGCAGGTCTTGATCCATCTCGCGCTTCGGGTTCGCGCCGAAGACTTTCGCGAAAGCGTGGCCGATGGCGCCTGCAGGCGGGTTATACGACATCCTGACGGTGACGCGCGTGCCGGCGCCGTTATTCGGATCGAACCGGACGATGCCCGCGTTAGCGATGGCCGAGCCCGGTTCGCTCTTCCAAGCGATTATTTTGTTGGGAATGAGATCGGTCAGCACCGCATTCCATTTCACCGAGAGGCCGGCCGGACCGGCCACCGTCCATTGGGAACGCCCGTTCCCCAGGTCGCGCACCTCGCGCACATTGGTCATGAAGTGGGGAAAGTTCTGGGGATTCTTCCAGAATTCGAAGACGCGTTCGACTGGCGCGTCGATATTGATCGTCTTGTGAAAATCTATTGCGCGCCGCCCTCCGCCTATCCCGAGAATGCGTCGCGTTTCGAGGTTTGTGGCGCCTCGCATGATTAACCCGAAGCCGAGCGTTCCGGCGGCGATGCCGAGCGCGTCTCTGCGACGCAAACACAAGCCCATCAGCGCGCCACCGGTTACAGCGGCCAGGAGCCTGGTCGCAGGCGCCCAGTTGCTCTGCATCAACTCGAAACGCGCGCCGCGCCTCCTCCTCGCGCCTTGGCCGCCTTGTAAATTTGGCGTGTCGCCCGGCCTGTCGTGAATCCGCAACTGATTGTCCACGTCGAGCACGCCGGGCGTCGAACGCGCGCATGAGAGCAGGGTGTCGACCTCGTGAGTCAGCGCGTCGCCGCTCAGTTTCACCACGCCGTCTTGCGCCGTGACCTCAATGGCGCCCGGATGCGAAACCGCGCGGCCCATTCTGGAGCGCACGCGAGCGGCGAGCGTGTCATCATCGGCGCCGCAATTCTTGAAGACCGAGCCAGCTTGCGCCGCCAGTCCACGAACGCGGTTGGTCAGATCGCGCGAAACCGAACCAGCCGCCGCGCCGGTTCTATTGATGGCATGGGCGGCTTTGTCCTTAAGCCTCGCTCTACGGCACGAGCCGCGCTCGGGATCTAACAGGTACATCAATCCGGCGCCTGTCCCCAGAGTCACGCAGGCCGTCATCGCCGAACCTATCCCGGATTCCGCTCGCCTTCGCTTGAACAGCCTCGAACCGACGCCCGAATCTATCGCCGCTCTCCATCGGCTCAACCCCATCTTCATCACCCTTTTGCGCACAGCGGGAATCTCGCCGATGCGACTGAGGCCCCACAGCAACAGGTTGATCGCCACCCAATTTCTCATCTCTCTTCTCAGAAACCTTCTCGGTTTCCGACTGAAGATCCCAGTCCTTTCGACCCACGTTTTTTCTTTTCCGTAGAACATCGCTCTCCTCTCCAGAAAGTAGAAAAGATTGACAGAATTGCTCAGGAATCAATCCAAGTCACAAAAACCTGTCAATCCAGTCTGCTTTTATAATTTCTCCTGCGGCGCTCACTGTGAAGACTCCTGCAGAAAACGCCTGCAGAAAATGCCTGCAGAAAATGCCTGCAGAAAATGTTTGATACAGTCCGGCTGCACGATCCGCCAACGCTTTGACCTGATCGAGTTCATTTATCCGCGCCACCGCAACGCCAATTCCTGATCTGCTAAATTCGCCAATTGCGATTGGATTCAGGGTTGGCTTATATCAATGAAAATCAGGCAAATGGGAAGCCAGTCGATCTGCTCGTAGAGGCTTTTTTTCAAATCCGGAACTAAGTTATAAGCTTTGTCTTCGAGCGTATTTGGGCCGATACAACCTGCCGCCGGCCAATACAGGCCATTGCATTCCTTTCATTCAGAGTTGTTCATCGAAGCTGCGATGCGAACGCCTTTTATCCACCCTTTGTCCATAGCGACATCCGTAATCCGCGGCGATCTGATGTAATCTGATCATTGATACCGCTCAAAAACGTGTTAGTTCTTGTTCAGCGCTTCATTTTTATGCGTGCGCGGGGAACGGGTCGCGCCGAATCCATTTTTCGGCCCGGTGGCATTGTGATTGCCTTAATCACGGGCGACCGATCACTTGCGATTCTGGTCAGGCTCAGGTACGGAGCGAATGCAGCAATGCATTCGGAGGAACTGTGGGGGAGTAAGTTCCTTTCCGTCGTGAGTGGAGAAGGCTGCCTGAGCAGTGGCCGTCATGGGGAGGGCGGACAATGA
>DASTMP010000426.1:0-4999 GCA_035714085.1 Blastocatellia bacterium | reverse complement strand
ACTTCGGCGTCGCGCGCGCGGTGAATACGATCCGAGATCCGTCAAACGACCAGTCGAAAGCGGTAACGTGCCGCGGGCCACCGGTCAACTGTTTTATCTCCCGCGAAGCCACATCGACTACCCACAACCGGGCGAAACGGTGGTCTTCGTCGGCGACGACCGGAGGTTTGGTCTTCGGCCGCTCGCGCGCGTCCTCGGCGATGAACGCGATTCGGCGGCCGTCCGGCGACCACTCGAAACTTTGAATCGGCGCCTTGTGCGAGGTCAGTTGAACAGGCTCGCCGCCGAGGGGGTTGAGCAGGAATATTTGCGCGCCGGCTTCGGCGTCGCGCGGGCGGTGAGGACGATCCGAGACCCGTCAAACGACCAGTTGAAAGCGGTGACGTGGCGCGAGCCTTTGGTCAGCGGCTTTATTTCTCCCGAAGCCACGTCGACGACCCACAACTGGGCGAAGCGGTGATCTTCGTCCGCCAGGACCGGAGGTTTGGTCCTCGACCTCTCTCGCGCCTCCTCGGCGATGAACGCGATGAGCCGGCCGTCGGGCGACCACTGGAAACTTTGAATAGGCGCCTTGTGAGAGGTCAGTTGAACAGGCTCGCCGCCCAGCGGATTGAGCAGGTAGATTTGCGCGCCGGCGTCGGCGTCAGCGCCCCTCTCCGACAAAAAAGCTATGCGGCGCGCGTCGGGCGACCAGCGCGGCGAATCGTCGCGCTTCGGATGCGACGTCATACGAATGGCCTGCCGCAGCTCGTCAACCAGCCAGATGTCGGAATTGAAGCGGTCGTTCTCGCGGTCCCACGTGTTGACGACGAATGCGACGCGGCGCGCGTCGGGCGACATCTGGGCGTCGCTGGCGCGGTTGAGCGAGATGACGTCTTCAGGCGTCATCGGGCGCTTCGGTTGCGCGGGAGCGGCGACGACAAGGAGAAGCGGGACAAGAATAATGGAGAGAACTCTGTACGTGTTTTTCATCTTCGACTCGATCACACCTTATGATTACTTCGCTGCGGCGGGCCACTGCCCGGTCTTGATCGCTTGCGCGAACTGTTTGATCGCATCCGCAAACGAGAGCTGAAAGGTTTCATTGAACAGATTGCGATAATCGTCAGGGTTGTCGATGTATTTGACCGTGAAGTCCTGGAAGCGATCCATGCCGAATCGCTGTTTGAGGTATTCGAGGAAGTAGCGCTGGGCGGGATAGGCAAATCGCTGGTCCCAGTCCGGCGCCGAATGATTCATCAGCTCCGGATCAATGAACTTTGCCAGGTCCGTCTTGGACGCCCGCTCCAGGAACTCGGCCTGGCTGAGATACGCATTCTGATCGCCAAAAGAAACCGCCAGCCCCTCGCTGAACCACGCCTGCTCGGTCATCTTCAGCGACTTTCGGATCGTCGTGCGCTGGCTGAGAAGAGCATGTGAAAGCTCGTGGCGCAGGAATTCCGCCGCGCTGAAATTCTTCTCCTTTAATCTCGGAGTAATGTATATGACATCGCCGGTCGCCAATGTCACTCCGCCGAGGGCTTTGACATGCAACCAGGGCAAGGCGCGCTCGCAATCGCCCCAGCTCTTGCAGGCGATGACTTCGACACGGCGAAGATATTTCATCTGATGAAAGGCTTCGGCGTCACGCATCATTCGATCTACGTCGCCGTAATCGCCAACCTGATTGTCGCCGCCGCCAATGTAGATATCCGCGCTGGCGTAGCTGACCGCGTGATAACCGGGCTTGACCGGCGACCACGGCAGCAGCGGGCCGAATGGGAAAGCCATCGCCAGTATAAAAAACAATAAGGCTGCAACACTGATCACGATCTTTCTCTTCTTCAACTTCATAGTTTGCAATCCTCGAAATGCTTTACGAGTCCTGTCGCCGCTGAATAACCATCTCTATTTCTCGTCATTAGTCAGATTTGGCCCATCCAGACATGTCTGCGATAAGCCGCGATATATTCGCACCGGCCGCCACATACAACAAGCTTTGGAGCGCGGCGGTTCGGCGCCGATCTGGCAGCCTTCTCAGAAAAATCGTTTTGAGTCCCGCCTTTAGGCGCTTGCCATTACCTAAACTTTTGCACAAAACGCGTATGTTATGTCTTAGCCCGCGGATGCGGGCGTAGGAGTAAAGCCTGGGGTGGAGCGCAGCCGCAACCCCAGGTACGACACAGATTCATCACCCAAGCCCGCGAAGCGGGCGACAGCGATTAATCCAATCTGGATGATGATGGTGAAATAGCGACTGACAAAAAGCTGTCGCCCGCTTCGCGGACTTGATGCGCAATTACGCCATATTCCTGGGGTTCCGCGCTAAACGCGCTCCACCCCAGGCTCTATGCTGCCGCCTGCTCCGCAGGCTGAAAATCTGAACATCCATTTCGCGCAAAAGTTTGGGTAATGACAAGCCTTTAGGCGGCAGGGCTCAAATGTAATCCATTCGGCTGTATGCGAAAGACGCCGCCTGAAGGCGGGACTCAAATTGGCCCGAATTTGATTCCCCCGTCGAAAATTTCCGTTGACATCAACGTATTTATACGTTACTGTCCGCGCCAACGTATAAATACGTTGACCGTCGAAGGCGCCGTGGCCGGCTGCTCGGTCCGATCGCCGTAGCGGCGCCGCTACAGTCCAGCGCCCTGCTCAAGAGTCGAGTGGCCGGGCGCCGCAATAACTGAATCGAAAGAGACGAACTATGCCTAGACAACCTTCAAAGACATTTACCGATAAAGAACTGGAGATCATGCGCGTGATCTGGGAGCGCGGCGAGGCGACCGCCAAAGAGATTCAGGAAGCATTGCCCGGCGAGCGCCATTACAACAGCGTGCTCACTATCATTCGCGTGCTCGAACGCAAAGGCCACCTGACTCATCGCGCCGAAGGCAAAGCGCATGTCTACCGCGCCAAGGCCAAACCTGAGAAAGCTCAGGGCCGCGTGCTCAGCCATTTGATCGAACAGCTCTTCGGAGGCTCGGCGGCGGCGATGATCCTGCATCTGGTGGAGACCGGCGATCTGACTGAAGAGGATTTGAAGGAAGTGCGCGAGCAGATGGCCGCTCGCTCGCAGGCGAGCAAAACGGCGGCAGCCAAACCTAAAAAAGGAGGACAGAAATGAACGCGCTGACTAATCCGTTCGTCGCGGCTTCGGCCAAAGGCGCGGCGTGGCTGGTCGTGTGGAGCTGGCAAGCCGCAGTTTTGCTCGCCTGCGTTTGGGCGGGATTGAAAATCTTTCGCGTCAAATCGCCCGCGCTGCGCCATCAGGTCTGGCTCCTCGCTTTGATCACCGTCGTCGCGATGCCGGCTCTGAGCGGAGTTGTTCAAAGCCTGCCTCTGCCACAACCGAGCAACAGGGCGCTGAGTTACGCAGTCGAGCTTCCAAGGATCGTCGTCACAAACGACGCCGCGCCAGTGGTTCATAACCCATCTCGGGCTGTGAGCGTCAAACCTTCGACCAAACGGCCGATTATTTTGAGCCTGTCATTCGCCCTGTGGCTTGTGGGCATGTGCGCCTTAGTCCTGAAAGCCATGACCGATAGCGTCAGGTTACGTCGCTTGAAGGCCGGCGCGCGTTGCGCTTCCCTTGCCGATCTTGATTGCGCCGAATGCGACTGCGAGGCATTGAGCGCATGGAAAGTAAGGATCGCGCTTTCGGATGAAATTCAATCGCCAATCCTGCTCGGCGTGCTGCGCCCGATGATCGTGTTCCCTGCTGACATCGCCGCCTGGACATCCCCAGCGGAACGAGGCGCGATGTTGCGACACGAACTGGCGCACGTCGAGCGGCGGGATCATCACGTCAATCTCTTTCAAACCGTCCTCGGAGTCGTCTTCTTCTTCCATCCGCTGGCGCGCTACGCATGCCGGCAATTGACCGTGGAACGGGAGCTAGCCTGCGATGATCACGTCGTCGTCTCCGGCGCCGAGGCCGAAGCCTACGCCGAGAGCATTATCAAAGCAGCCGAGCGCAGCATTGGGGCGCTGAGCGGCGCACACCAGCTCGCGCTCTTTTCCGCCAGACAATTTCTCGAAAGGAGGATCGAGATGATTTTGAACAAGGACCGTACGCGTGTGATCGCGCGGAAATGGAAATATTTGATTCTGTCCGCGACTTTAATCGTCGTGGTCGCGTGGCTGCTCATCCCCGGGCGCCAGACCAGGCCAGGGCTGGCTCAGTCGCGACCCGCCGACACGAAGGGCAAACTACAGCTTGTGAAATCCCTGGGCGACAGCAAGGCCTTTGACGAGTTGATCGAGATGGCTGTGCGAAACCCTGACGCGGAGATGCGCCGGTTGGCGGCAATTCAACTCATGGGATTAGAAGGCGACGGCAGCACAGAGGCGATGTTCGAACTCTACAACAAGAGCGACGACCCGGAAGTCAAAGCGATGGTGATTGACACGCTCGGCTGGATAAGCGAGATCGAGCCGTTGACGAAAATCGCTTTGTCCGATCCGGCGCCCGAATTTCGGCTCCGGGCATTGTGGAGAATCAAATGGCTGAAAGAGACCAGCGAGAGCAAAGATGTTCAAGCCCGGGATGTCTCGGCTCTTCAGGATCAACTGAACGAGTTATCACAGGAACCGCCGCCGCCCCCACCGCCGCCCCCGCCGCCGCCGTCGTCATTAGAGATGACCGTCGAGTCCGACAAAGCGCTCGCGCCTTTACGCTGGCACAAGGACAGCGATTCGGTCTTCGCCCTACTGCGCGAAATCGCCTACGCCAGTATGCGCCGCGACACCGCATTCTTTGAAAGAGTTCTCGAGGATGATTACGTCGGTATTGGGCCTGAGGGGGAAACCAGAAATAAGGCTGAGGAGATTGCGGAAGTCAAAAACCTCGATTCGATCAAGAAATTCGAGTTTGATGATCTGCGCGTTTCCGGAAATGATGATATGGCCTTCGCCACTTTCCTTGCGACGGTGCATTTCCAGACCGACGGCCAGGATTCAACCTCGCAGTACCGCTACACAGTAAATTTCATCAAGGAAGACGTCCCGCTCGACGCCA
>DASTMP010000425.1:0-10635 GCA_035714085.1 Blastocatellia bacterium | reverse complement strand
CAGCCTAAATCAAACCCACGCCATCAGGGCAAATTCGATACATGAGCCGCCACGATACGCCATCCGTGCTCCGTTCTTACCCATGTCTGACTCTGACGGATAACCTCCCCGCTTTCGCCAGCACGCGTTTCTTGATTCGTGACGGCAAAATCACGTCCAAACGTTGTTATATGCTGCGCCAAAATCACCCGCGTTGCTTCCTTGAATGCTCGGCCGCGCCGAAAGGCGGAAATTGACGCGTGACCAATCAATGTCCCATTGGGCCCGAAACGAATGGTCTTCGCATCTCGCCAGAACAACGCATCCAGCGTAGCGAGATCATTACTTGAAAGCGCCGCTTCATATTTATCGTGGCTTTCTCTGACTTCTGCCACGACATCCGGTAGATCAATCGGCTCACAACTCATTCGCAGCACTCGCTGTTGGAGGTTGTTCCGCTCATTCCGCTTTGAGGTTTGCTTCACGAACGATGGGCCACCACTTCTTGATTTCCACCTGCTGAAATTCTGCCAGGGCGGATGGGGTCTGCATGCTGGGAGGGAAGATGGTTTGGCCGACTGCGGCAAGGCGCTTTTGGACGACGGGTGCTGCCAGGGCCGCTGTGATGGATTCATTCAGAATCTTCACGATCGGCTGTGGCGTTCCCCTGGGCAGGAATACGGCCTGCCAATTAAGTGCGCGGAGCCCCGGCCAGCCAGCCTCATCGACTGTCGGCACTTCGGGAGCGTTGGCCACACGCTTTTCTGACGTAACGGCAAAAGCCTTGATGGTGTGCGCCCGCACCTGCGGCAGCGAATTGGCGACAGTGTCCACCATGAAGTCGATCCGCCCGGCGATCAGGTCCTGCATGGCCGCGACCAAGCCAGCCCGGTAAGGAATAAAACGAAATTTAGCGCCGGTTTCCTTTTGTAGCAGAAGCCCTCCGACCGTCGAAATCCCGCCTGCACCAGTTGTGCCCTGGGTCGCTTCGCCATTCTGCTTCAGCCAGGCAATGAACTGGTTCAAGTCATCAGCGGGAAGCTTCGACCGCCCGACTATGATGAGCGCGTCGCTCGAAACGAGCGCAACCGGCTCAAAATCTCTGACAAGGTCGTACTGAAGATTGAACAAAGGCCCGTTCAGCACGTGCGTGGCCCAGTTACCGAGCACCAGGGTGTACCCGTCCGGGTCCGCTCGCGCGACCCGGCCCGTTCCGATCGTCCCTGAGGCTCCGGCAATATTTTCGACGATGACAGGCTGACCAAGGGTCTCGCGCATTCCTTCCGCGAGAATGCGACCAATGACGTCGGACGGACCGCCGGCCCCAAAGGCCACCACCATCGTGATTGGCCGTGTCGGAAACGACCGGGCGCTGGCGCGACCCATGACGCTCGAAAGTGAGGCGGCGCCCGCGGCCAATCCAAAGAGCTGGCGTCGATCCAAGTTCATTACAGGCTTCTTTCGATTCGCAGGGCAGTGGTTTGGTGAAGAGTGTGTCACCCGTCCGTCCGCGACGTCTGACCGTCGCGGACGCATTACGGAGTGGAGCGCAAACGGGCCGCTAAACTTCGCAGCTCGCGAAGAAGCTGACGCATCAGCTCGAGTGACGGCTGGTCCGTGAGACAGCTTTCAGCATCGAATTTCGCTTTGGAATTTGTGATGTCCAGGTGTGGCATATTGACCGGGATCATATTGAGCGAAACGCAGATATGACGGAAATGAAACTGTCCGCGAGCCGTACCGAGCGGGCTCACGGATGCACCGAATACCGCGCACGGCTTGCCATTGGCCGGAGGATCAGGAGGACGTGATATCCATTCAAGAGCATTCTTCAGTACACCCGAAACTGAAAAATTATATTCCGGCACGGCAAAGATCAGCGCGTCAGCTGCCGCCACTTCTTTTCGCAACTTTTCTACTGCTGGCGGGAAGCCGCGTTGCTCGACGTCAGCGCTGTAAAACGGCACGTCAGCCAGGCTCGCAATAACAAAAATCATGCCCTCCGGCAGCATTGTACCCACCGCACGTAATGCACCGGAATTGTAGGATTGCGCGCGCAGGCTTCCTGAAATACCCAGCAACTTGATCGGTGTCGCCCCGTTCATCATCCCTTCTCCTTTGCGCTCGTTCGTGGAGCTAATCTTGATATGAGCGCGGGCACTCAGGTCTTCGAAATCTCCATAACAGATGGATGGAAGATTTCTTCCGCAGTCAGTTTTTTCGCCGCAAGTCCCTGCTCGAACGAGTAGCGCGCCAGAATTTCGATATCACGAGCGTTTTCCGACACGCCATACCGCCAAAAGTCGTCGCCCATAAGCCGCACGGCATCCTGAACACCGAGCTCGGGCCAAGGCAGGGTAATCTTGGTTGCTGACATCTCCCGCATTTCATAGATCGCAATCTTCTTTGCCTGACAGAACGCCTTGTACACCGTGGCCGGTAGCCAGGGATATCGTTCGGCCAGGCTTTTCCTGATCCCGATCAGGTGCATGATGGGGAACATGCCCGATCTCTTATAGTACTCCATTTCCACTTCCCGATAGTTCGGGAACATCAGTCCGACATTCGCAGCCCCGTTCACGAAGCACGAGAGTTCGCGTGCGCTGAAAACAGCATCGAGTTCGCCGTCGACCAGCATCTTGTTTAACGTCTTGCCCGCCGGGATCGGTTGCAAGTCGATATTGCCGCCGAGCTTCAAAGGCGTTCTCTCGTCGCGCCCCGGTTCCTCTTGCCCGCCGGTACGCCAATGGATGTCGGATGGGTCGAGACCGCATTCTTCCTTGAAGATGCCGCGCATCCAGACGTTAGCGGTCTGCTGATATTCGGGGAGTCCAACCAGCTTACCCTTGAGGTCGATCGGCCCCCGAATGTTGCGGTCGGTCCTGATGTAAATCGCCGAGTGCCGGAAATGGCGGGATACGAACGCCGGAATGGCGATGTAGGGACAGACGTTGCGAGACGTCGTCATCAGGTAGCTGTTGAATGACAGCTCGGCGACGTCGAAGTCTTGATAACGGAAGGCGCGAAAAAATAGTTCTTCAGGGTCGAGCGGGAGGTAGGTGACGTCGCAGCCATCCACACGCACACGACCATCCTTGATGGCGCGCGTCCGGTCGTATTCCGCGCATGCTATTGTGATGGGGAGGAGCTTGGACATTGGCGGGCCCTGGTATTTCAGTGACATTTCAGCGTACGGGCAGTGACGGCGGTCTGTCAAACGCCACAGCTTGAGCGGTTTTCACTCCGCTAAGGCCGTGCCTGAAAGAATGATCTCGCGCCGCTCTGCAGACGATTCGAACATCGCGAGGACGACCGCGACCGTTGCCCTGCCCCAGCGGGCGTCGCAAATGCTGCGTTGGCCGTCGCGGACCGCGTTCCACAGCGCATCAAGGGCGTCGCCCTGACCAGGTCGCCCGACGCCGCGAGTTGCGGCAACCTCGCGTGTCCCGTCGATGCCGTGAATGAAGATGCCGTCCGGCGAGAGCCGCAGGTCGCCCCGCTCACAGGTCGCAATGACCAAGCCGAAGTGGGGCAAATAGGGCTGCTCAAGAGGCAAGAGGCGGCTGCCGAAGCCGAGTCCTTCATGCGCTTCGCGATCACTCTTCCGCGCCGCGAACGCCTTTCGTGTCATGCCATGCCGGTCGGGTGGTTTGCTTGCGCCGCCCTCCGCAATCCAGTGATGGAATTCGTCGCTATCGAAAAAATCGAGAGCACTGAATGTAATCGAAGCGGCCGCCTCACTTTCGAACTCGAGGAAAGCGGTGCAATGACCCGGCGCTCCGCGGGCTGCAACTGGGGCACCTACGTTGGCACGAACGCTCCGTATCGGACCGCCAAGGAGCCTGACAATCTCGATCTGGTGCGCGATTTGGTTAAATAGGATTCCGCCGCCGTTTTTCGTATCGAACTCGTCGGCGCGATGCGGGCGGAATAGAAAATCATTGTAGTTGAACGCCAGTATCATGCCGAGCCTGCCAAGCTCGCCGCTATCAATGATCCGCCGCATCGCCCGCACGTTCGGATCGAATGCATGCGTATGGCCGACAATCAGATGCAGCCCGGTGCGATCGGCGGCGGCGACAACGGCGTCGCACTCCGCCAACGTCAGCGCCAATGGCTTTTCAACGAGCACGTGCTTGCCATTCTGCAAGGCCATTACCGCTTGGGAGGCGTGGAATTGATGCGGCGAAGCGATGTAGATCGCCTCAATTGAGGGGTCGCGACACAAGTCGCGGAAGTCGGCGTAGGGCTTGGCATCGAATTGGCGCGCAAATGCCTCGCGCGGTCTTGGTAGTGGATCCATACCCGCGCACAATCGGATATGCGGATGCACCGCGGCAGCACGGATCATGAATGCCCCGGCCAAGCCAAGTCCGGCGATGCCCAGGCGAAGAGGTTCGCGCGCCGCCTGCTGTTGACCGTCGTTGCCCATGAGGTCTCGCCGCGACCTTACTCAGAGCAGCGTGCTCAGAGCGCCGTCGAAGATCATGGTCTGGTCGAGATGAGCATCCCGCCTTGCGAGAGCCCAGCCTGACGCGCTGCGTCTTAACGTGTCGAACCTAGCCGCGACGTAAAACCCGCCTTCGGGGGCACTTGGGCGGTTCCGGTAAGCCAAAAGATAGGAGACGACCTCGAATTCGCCCTTCTTGTCGGAATGATAAGCCTCGACGTTCGAAACCACGCGTCTCGTCATGGACGGCGGATTTTCCGCTCGTGTGAGGCGCGGGTTCGAAATCTGGTCGACTCTGGATTTGAGACCGGTCAAGTCTTCATCGACGATCGCATAGTTCAGGGACTTGGCGTCGGCATCCCGCGCGACGCCCGCCATCACGCGGTAACGAATATCCTGGGTGATTAGGGCAAGCCAGCCAGTGTAGTCGCGGCGGTCAAGCAAGCCCGCTTCGCGGTAAAGAAAACGCTGGATTTCGACAAAGAGCGCGTCACTGACTGCGCGGTCTCTTGCGTCGCTCATGGACTGATTCTTCTCGCTTGGACAGCCGCATCACTGGTTTGACGTCATGCAGCGATCCCACTGACGCATGAATTCCAGCTGGGCGACCTCCGTATCGGCCGGTTTAAATGCGCGGCCCGGCCATTTGTGGTCCTTTTGCGGCTTGTCGATGTAAGGCAATGCCGTATGGAAACTATACGGGAATTGCTTCGCTATCTCATTGTTGCTGGCGTAGGTGGCCGATGCCCACAATTCGAGATCGTCTTGCTCGAAGACGCCGGCAGCGCCGAAGTTATGGAAGCCCTTGCGCAGGACATCATCCTTGTAGCCCTGCGAAGCTTCCTTTTCGGCCAGGACCCAGCTCAGCACTTCCATTTCCGTGCCGCTCACGGGTTGCCATTGGCGAATGATCACCGCTTTCTGTGCAGGCCCAACCTGGGTCTCGATGAAAGACAGGTTGGGAAAGATAGTGCCGACGATAACCCGCAATCTCTCGAGCAGCTTCAACTGATCGCCTTTGAGGAACTGACCATATAACGCCTCAAGATCGCGTGGGTGCGTCTGATAAGCATCTTCAGGGAGGCCAGGTGCAAGGTAGGTCAGCGTGCACCCGTGACCCTGATCCGTTACGACTTGAAAACTGTTCTCGGCCGCCGTCGCGAAACCAGCTCGCGCTGCACGGACAGGATCAAGGGTCAAAGGGCCTATGTGGGTGGTCAGAATGTGTTGACTGTCGCCTACGAAGTTCAGCGCGCCGACCTTCCAGTTTGACTTCGCGCGCCAGCGGTGTGGCGGCGCCAGCACCTCCATGCCGCCCGGCGATCGGCAGAGGAAGGGATCAATGTACCACGCGATCTCGCCGAGATAGTCGGCGAGCGACTCCACCCCTTCATTCCAGCAGCCGAAAATAAGTCCTTTATGGACTTCCAGGCGAGGCACGCTCGCCAATCCGAATTGCGAAAAGTCGAATCCCTTTGGAAAGTGTCTGTCGAATGTCGTTGTTACCAGTCGACCCGATTGCTCGTATGTCCAGCCATGGTAAGGACAGACGAAATGACGAGTGTTGCCCGAGTCGGCCCGGCACACCTTGGCGCCGCGATGGCGGCAGCTATTCAAAAGCGCGTGCACCCTGCTGCCGTCGTTGTCGCGGACGACCACCACGGGCACCCGACCCATGGTCCGCGTTACGAAGTCGCCGGGATTTGCCAGCTCGGTTTCATGCGCAAGGAAAGTCCAGGTTCGATCGAAAATACGCTGCAGTTCCAGCCGGTACACCTCGTCGCTCACGAAGACATCACGGCTCACAAGCCCCTGCTGAATATCGACCCAGGGGGTTTTGCGCAGGCTTTTCGATTGGGAAGACATGGGGCCCGCCTGTGGTGAAATATCACTTACTCTTCAAATAGCCCAACCAGCATTCTGTGGCAAGAAGCGCGCTTCCTCTTCACCCGTGCCGCGGAGAACGATTATGATGGCGCCGCAACTTCATCGCTTCGGCAAAAGTGACAGGTGGCGACAGGCTCGTCCATGCCGACCAAGAGGGTGCCCAAGACTAGAGCCGGCGGCCCGCGCCGTGCGCCCGCGGCAAGCCGCGTGGCGTCTCTTCGTGACACCGCTTATCAGGAGATCAAGCACCGTATCATCACCTGCGCCTTCAGGCCGGGCGAATATATCAACGAGCTGCAGCTTTCCGGCCTATTAAACATCGGCCGGACGCCTGTTCACCAAGCGTTGGACCGGCTCATGGTCGAGGGGATGGTTGAGGTCATTCCGCGCAAAGGCGTCATCGTCAAACCAGTCAGCATGAACGAGGTGTTGCAGATCATCGAAGTGCGGCTGATCAATGAGCCGCTCGGTGCCCGGCTTGCCGCCGAACATGCCAGTGATGCCGATCTGTCCGAGATGGCCGATGTGCTCAAGCGAGCCCAACACTGGGCAAGCGTCCGCAACGTCGAGAAACTCATGTTGCTGGACCGGGAATTCCATCTCCTGGTCGCCAAGGCCGCAAGGAATGACGTGCTGACGGAGCTGTTGCGCAATCTTCACGAGCGGTCGCTGCGTTTCTGGTTCATTTCGCTCAATGCTCCGACCCAGTATCAGCTGGTGCAGGACGAGCACGCGACAATCCTGGAGGCGATCGGGCGGCACGAGGCTGACAAAGCCGACAGTGCAATGCGCCGACACATCGAATCGTTCCGGCGAAACGTGTCGCAATTCATGTAAAGTCCACCGCCAGCTTTCTTGCAGGCGTTTCCCGATCGCCAGCGGCTGTGGATCAACTCAGCCTCATGGCTTCGGCGCGCCGCTGGCTGGCGATCATGGCCGTTCGCAACAGAAACTGGCGCGA
The DNA here is from genome assembly GCA_035714085.1 of Blastocatellia bacterium. Classification (GTDB taxonomy): domain Bacteria; phylum Acidobacteriota; class Blastocatellia; order RBC074; family RBC074; genus JAJVID01. Next base: position 3,358 of record DASTMP010000425.1, on the reverse strand, counting down.
TCTCTCCGGGTCGTCGGCGATCCGACCAAGCTCATCCAAGTTCTTTCGGCGCGCGGCGGGGTCGCTCTCCTCGAGCCGCTTCTTATTCGCGATCGACTGTTCTTGAACGAATTCGATTGCGACAGTACGGCGCTGCAAATTGTAGAGATCGAGGACCTGGTCGGACTGACCTTCGCGCAGCACGCCAATCAGTTTCTCCGACAAGTTAACGGCATCCTGAATGCCACCATTCAACCCCATGCCGCCGATCGGATTGTTGACGTGCGCGGCATCGCCCGCAAGCAGGACGCGCCCCTTTCGAAACGTCGCCGCAACACGCTGATGGGTTACATAAAGATTGCGGTGCACGATCTCATAAGGGCGATCATTCGGAAAAAACCGCTGCAGGCGTGCCTGCGTTCCCTCGTCACTAAGGAGCAAGTCGTCTGTCATCGACGGCTCGGTCGGGAACACGGTGCGCCAAAGGCCGGGCGGTCCGTCCGCCGAAACCTTGAAGCAATTGCACCAGGCGCCGGGCTCGGCAAAATAGCTGCGGTAGCAGTAACCCCGTTCCGCTTCGAAATCGAAAGGCGTTGTAAGAACAATGAATCGTTCGGGCCAGGTGAAGCCATCGAACTCAATATCGCTGCGTTTGCGCACGACGCTGCGGCCGCCATCTGCGCCGATCAGATAGATGCCTGAATGCGTCGCGATGCCGTCCGGGCCGCGGACGTCGACGCTCACCGCATCAGCCGACTGGCGCAGATCGATCACCTCGTGATCGAACAAAACCTCGACGTTCGGCAGCGCACGTACTCTTTCGAGCAAGAGCGAGGCAGTCTTGAATTGCTCGCACTGGACCACGAACGGATGTTTCGTATCGTTCGCGAGAGTGGAGTGATGAAATTGCGCCACCAGCCGGTTCGAAGGGCGATCCCAAAATTGAAAGATCGGTGCCACCAGCCCAACGCGCGCCATATCGTCCGCTAATCCGGCTTCACCGAGAAGATCGAGGGTGGCCGGATGTGTGGTTGCCGCGCGGGGATCAGCCTGCAAGCCAGGATTGTTGTCGAACAGCCGAACGGAAATACCCCGGCGACCGAGGATCCATGCACTGAGCAGGCCCACCGGTCCACCACCGGAAATCAATACGCGACGATTGCCGCTAGCCATCGCGGAACTCCATCCGACTTCCTGCACCAAAGGCGGGATTTATTCTTCAGAGGTGCCGGGCAACGCTCTTGCGAAATGCTTCTATATGCACACGCATGGCGTCCTCGGCGGCGTCGGCGTCGTGCCTGCGGACCCCATCGAACAATGCTTCGTGCTGGCGCTGGAAGCTGCGATGGTGGTCGGGCGTAGTGAACGAAATGAACCAGAAACGGAGCGAGCGCTCGTTTAAGCGGCGGATGATTTCCGCAAGCTCGAAATTCTTGCTCGCGTTGGCGAGCAGGAGGTGGAACTCGCGGTCGAGTTCCATGAGACTATGAACGTCTTGTTTGTCGATGGCCCGCGTCGCTTTTCTGAGTACGGCGGACATTTGCTCGATGTGGCTTTCTTCGGCTCGAGCCGCCGCCAGTCGCGCGCATTGTGTTTCGTTGACCATGCGAACTTCGATCATCTGCATGACGTCCTGCAGAATCACGGGCTTGACGATCACACCCTTGCGCGGAATGACGTCTACCATTTCCTCCAGCATAAGCCGGTCGATGGCTTGATGGACTGGCGTCCGGCCAAGACCGATCAGCGCCGAAACGGATGCTTCATTGATGCATTCGCCTGGCCGAAATTGGCAAGTGATGATCCGCTCCTTGATGACTTCGTAGGCACGGTCGCGCAGCGAAAGCCGCGGAAGATCGCGTCGAGGCGCCGCCCCGACGACGTGGCGCGCAGGCCCGGCGGAAACCCTTCTTTTCGTTAAGGTCATCGATTCATCGCTCAGCCAGCGGACGTTACATACCACTGATATTTCACAGTTTTGGCCAAGTCAATCAATGGCTTTACCGCTGGTCCGACTTTGGCGGGTAACGTGGCGCGCCTGATCGTCGCTGAATGTGATCAAGCGTTAGCCGCTTCGCTCAAGCTCTCACGGCTAAGGCAGCGGGTAGCGGCTGCGAAAGGTGTAATGTTGCACAGCGCTTTTATTGCCGAGGTAGCGTGCTTACGATATCCGGTTTCGAGGGCCCGCGAGGACGCCTTGCGGTCGCGGGTTTCGGGGGGTCGATGTTGGGAGCAGTGGGAATGAGTGCAGAGGACAATTGGATCACTGTGGCGCCGCGCGACACGCTTGAACCCGGTAGCATAACCGGCGTGAAGGCGGGCGACCTCGACATTGCTTTGTACAATATCGACGGCGAAATCTTTGCCACTGACAACATATGCACGCACGCCCAAGCAGTTCTGAGCGACGGCTGGCTCGAGGGCGATGTCATCGAGTGTCCGCTGCATGGCGGGCGGTTTGAAGTCAAAACCGGAAAGGGACTTGGTGCGCCCATAACCTGTGACCTGAAAACCCTGGCGGTCAGGATCGAGGGCGATATGGTGCAGGTTAACGTCGCGTAGCGTCGTGGCCACGTCAGGCCTTTGCCGCGGGGTTCAGATTGATTTCCGATTTGAAATGACGCCAAAGCGCCGCATATGCGTCGTCGAATCCTGGCTCCAGATAAATTTCGAAAACGTTGCGCGGCCGCACCAGTGGCACTTGATAGATTTCCTTCACCCGCCCTGGCCGTCGGGTCATGACGATGATTTGATCAGACAGCGTAATCGCTTCCACAAGATCGTGCGTAATGAACAACATCGTGCTTTTTAGTCTTTGCCAAAGCTGCAGCAATTCTTGATGCAAGGTCATTCGCGTTTGCGCATCCAGGGCGCCGAAGGGCTCATCGAGCAAAATGGCCCTCGGCTCGTAGATCAGGGTGCGGACGATCGAGACCCGCTTTTGCATGCCGCCTGAAAGTTGCGATGGGTAGTGGTCCTCAAAACCGTCCAGCCCAACCAAACGCAGCCAATCTCTGGCCCTCTCTCGCCGCTCTTTTGCTGGCACGCCGCGAATCGCCAGGGGAAATTCGACATTTCCGAGAGCCGTAAGCCAGGGAAACAGATTGCTATCCTGGGTCACGTAACCGACGCTGGTATTGAGTCCGCTAACCGCTACTCCGTTATAGGCCACTGTTCCCGCCGAGACCGGCACCAGTCCGGAAGCCAACCTGAGCAGGGTTGTCTTCCCGCATCCGGATGGACCAACGACACTCGTGATTTTGCCCGGCGGCACGTCAAAACTTACGCCATCGAGTGCGAGTAGCTCGGTGTCCGCATTGGCGAAAACGAGTTTGACATCCGCGAAGCGGATCGCGGGGGGTGGCTGATCATCTTCCAC
>DASTMP010000424.1:0-23969 GCA_035714085.1 Blastocatellia bacterium | reverse complement strand
TGCGCTTTCCCTGCGGTAGCGACTGACCATCAATCCGCAAAGCGGGAATGAAAGGCGGTAACGTCGACTCCAACGGCGAATCCCGTCGAGCAGAGTTGGGCATGAGCAGCTAAAGCGAACTCACGGCTGAATCGTCGTTATATTGAACAGGCCGACGTGGAGTAATGGCCTGGTCCAAAATGGACACGGAGATATAGATATGAGAGCTGTCCTCTCATGAAATGGCCTGACCATAGCCTCTGGCCAGGTATGCATCCATCAATCTCCCGGCGAACAGTGAGGCTCTAAACTCAACGCCAAACACCGGTCGGGAACGGAGTAACTTCTTCATCACTCTCGGCCCTTAATAGGCCGAGTAGGTGTCAACCATATGTGGTGAAGAGGCAGGATTGTTTCAGAAGCCAATGCTCGCGGGAAAGCCGCGAGATATGCAGACGGAAACACCCGGATCTTGGGAGTATTCTTTGAAGGAATATTCTGTCCCCGTAAGGTGCGAGGGTTAATTCGGTGACGAGGCGTGGTTTGGAATTTCGCGAATGCGCCAGCCAGCCGAAGGCGCACTACTGATCAGCGTTAGGTCCATGCCATCGGGAACCATGATGTCGCTCAATGGGAGCGGTGGACCGCGCAAGGTAACGAATGAGATACGGAGGGTAAAATGAAAACCCAACGAAGGAGATTAATTTCTTTTCTTTGGAAACCTCTTTTCAATGGATGGGTAATTGGGTTTGCAGTTTCCATCCTTGTAGGATTGACGCTGATATTTTCCAGCAAACTTTCCGGTTGGCTCGCAAATTCAACGTTTTTGAAGGCGCTTGACTCTCTCAGCAAGCTCAGTGTCCTTATAGCCATCGTTGCTTTCTTGAGGCAAATTCCGAGATGGAAAGTTCAAGAGCAGGAAGAGGCTAAGAAGCGGAGATTCGATTATTGGCGGGCAATCGATGCCGCAAACGTTGCGAGAGCCAGTTCACGTTACGGTCGGTTCTCCAGTCATGCGCTAAAGATCGCTCTGGAGAATTTGGCCCAGGAGAAAGATAAAAAAGGAAAGCCATTCAAAATAGGTCCATTCGATGTTTCAGGCGCCGATCTTACGGAAATCAATCTGAATAATGCTTATCTCTATGTTGCGGGCTTTAGAGGTACAAATTTGAGCGGAGCTATCTTCACCAGAACCATATTTGAGAATGTATATTTTCAAAGGGCCAGGCTATTTGGAGCTGACTTCCGGGAGGCGACTTTTCGTAATGGAGCTGTATTTAGACATGCCTTATACGATGATGCTACGAAATTTCCGGATGGATTTGATCAAGTCATTGCCAGGGCCTATAGAATAGCGCCTAAATCTGATTTGAGGGGGGCAATGCTGGTACAAGCGATGCTGTGGGATGCTCAGCTTGAAGAGGCAGATCTTAGAGAGGCGGATATTAGGGAGGCAATGATTGGAGGTAACCTCAGTCGTGCCCAACTACAAAATGCTAACCTTAGCGGGGCTAAACTTGGAGATGCCAATTTACTGTCAGCTAACCTTCAGAATGCTATTCTTCAAGAGACCGGGTTCCATAGGGCAGTCCTCAGGAATGCCAACCTTCGAAATGCTGATCTTCAAGATGCAATCTTTGAAGATGCTGATCTTGCCGAGGCTGACTTTCGTCAAGCGAGGAATCTGACTGTAGAACAAATCAAAGCTGCCAAAAATTGGGAACAGGCCATCTTTGATGATGACTTCCTTGTCAGTAACAACTCTGGCTTGCAATTGGGCGCCGTATAACACATCCTGTCCCGCGCCACACGAAATGAGGGACTTACCATGATAAAAATCATCGCCTCTCTTCTCTTGTTGCCCACCTTGCTCCTCGCGGGCGCGAGAACTGATCTTGAACAAAAAGCTTTGGTCTTGACTCACCTCACGATCATCGATGTTACAGGCGGGGCGCCAAAGCCCGATATGACTGTTGTCATCACCGGCGACCACATTACTGATCTCGGAGAGGCCGGCAAAGTGTCCGTCCCGCAAGGCGGAAAAGTAATCGATGCCGGCGGCAAGTTCCTGATCCCCGGCCTCTGGGACATGCACGTCCATTGGTACGGCAGAGACACGCTTACGCTTTTCACCGCTAATGGCGTTACTGGGATTCGCCAGATGTTTGGCAATTCAGACTTGCTCCGGTGGCGTGATGAGATCGCTAAAGGTTCGTTGCAAGGACCGCGCATGGTTGTAGCCAGCCCCATTATCGACGGCCCACAACCGGTCTGGCCCAATTCGATCTCCGTGCGCAACGAGGATGAGGGGCGTAAGGCGGTAACGAAAGTAAAGAAGTGGGGCGCAGACTTCGTGAAGGTCTATTCGTTGCTACCGCGCGATGCCTATTTCGGGATCGCTGATGAAGCCAGGAAGCAAGGTCTCCCGTTTGAGGGCCATGTTCCGTTCACTGTGTCCGCCGCGGAAGCCTCGGACGCCGGCCAGAAAAGTATTGAGCACTTGACCGGCGTCATTCTGGCATGCTCTGACGAGGAGGCGGAATTTAGAAGCGGGCGTGTTAACGGTAACTCCCAACCCGCTCGCGCACGTCCCGAAGTGCGGGCCATTGAAACTTTCAGCGCCAAAAAGGAGGCGGAACTATTTGCGCGCTTCATCAAGAATGGAACCTGGCAATGTCCGACGTTGACTGTACGGCGAAGCGCTGCCTACCAGGATGATCCGAATTTCAGGAATGACGAACGCCTCAGATTTATCCCGCGTCAGATCTTGGAGAGATGGGACATGCGGATCGCGAATCGCAGACCCGAGAATTACGCGAACGAAAAAAGACTATTTCAAAAACAGGTTGAGGTAGTAGGAGACATGAGTCGGGCCGGCGTTCTTCTCCTCGCAGGAACAGATACAGGTAATCCATTTTGTTTCCCGGGCTTCAGCCTGCATGACGAACTTGCCTTGCTCGTCAAGGCCGGTCTCACCCCTACCGAGAGCTTGCGGGCCGCAACTCTAAATCCGGCAAAGTTCTTTGGGCTGGATCAGAGGCTGGGAACGATTGAGCAAGGCAAACTTGCCGACTTGGTCTTGCTTGATGCGAATCCGCTGGAAGATATCCGAAATACTCAAAGGATTGACGCAGTCATCATGAACGGGCGATTCTATGATCGCAAAGCGCTGGATAAGATGCTAGCTCAAGGGCAGACACTAGCTAATCAGAGATAGACTGTTTCCCTGCAGTGATCCCTCGTGAAAGAAGACAATATTTGCGCTCCGGGATTGGCGTTGGTTTTAGCCTGGCATAGGATTGGCGCGATCGGCGCCTATGAAAAACAACGATGACCTCTCCACCATTGATACGACCGAGACCAAGTAACTCATCAATCGCGTAAAATAGGGCGAACTCGGTCAAGGCGCCGCGCAATTGATCGAGAAACTCCTGATCTTTCCGCTCTCGATCGTCCTTCTCCTTCTTCCTGATATTCAAGTGCGTCACGCCCATAGTGAATCCCCGTAACCGCATGGGCGTGACGCAGGCGACTCCCCCAAAAATCGCCTAACGATGAAGTGCAATTGCGGCGCCGAAAATGAGAATGTTGAGTACAAGGCATTTCGCCGGTTTGGGCGTGTGGAATGTCCCAAAACACCCCAAAATTTTTAGTATAGGAGCGTCCCGAAATGCCCCACATTTTAAAGACGCGAAAGCTCATCGCGCGTGTTCCTTCGTTGGGCCGGCGTGCGTTCGAGAAAAAAGCGCACATCGGCCGATGAATCCTCTCACGTGATCTGGCGACGCCTGCCGATTTGAGGAACAAACTGGAATGTGTCGGAGTCTAGCTAAATTCTACCTGCCCCACTATCACCCAGACTAAACTGCTTTATCAGGAGGTGTGTTATGGAATCGATCAGTGAGGTCTTTGGCTGCTCCGAGTGGAGGCGTCCGACGAAGACAAAGAGGAGAAGCCGGATGAGCGGCGCCAGGCTGTGGCCTCGCGCGAGCAGGGTGCTCGTTGCTGTCGCGTTCGCTGGATCCATGATGTGCGCTCATCCCGGCGCGCAGAAGAGCGGCGACAGCTTCGAGCGCTGGGCGAAGGCCCATGCGATACAGTTGCAGACCGTCGAACTCGGGAGTGACATCAATGATTTACGCCAGCTCAAGTCACTAATTGGCGCCGCGCGTGTTGTGGCTATCGGCGAGCCTACTCACGGCGCCCACGAACCACTCGCCTTTCGCAATCGGTTGTTCCGGTATCTGGTCGAAGAGTTAGGCTTCACAGCCATTGCAATCGAGTCAGGGCTTCCAGATTCGCCTCCGACCTCTGATTTCGTTGCTGGCGGGCCGGGGACCGTAAGGCAGGTCGTTCGCAGTAGCTTGACGTGCGGCCTCGGCGCCTACCAGGAGAACGAGGACTTAGCGCAATGGATGCGGGAGTACAACGCGAAGGCTGTGTCCGCCCGCAAAGTCCGGTTTTACGCAATTGACCTCGGCCGCTGCGGGGAGGGCACGCCTCTCGCCTTTGAGAATGCGCTGACGTACCTAACTCGCGTTGACCAGGCGTCCGGGCAACGGATGCGCGCTACTTTTCAGCCTTATCTGGATCGACTTTCGGCGCCGAATGCGGCGCCACTATCACAAGCGGAAAGCGACAGCCTGAGCGCCGCCATTGAGGACTTGCTCGCCCTGCTCGAACGTGAACGCCTGACGTTTATCGCGTCCACATCGGAAGCCGATTACGAATGGGCGCATCGCAACGCCATTGTGGCGCGTCAGTCGCATCGTCTTTACCGTGTGTCGCCATATGCGCCAGGTGGTGGAGGTAGGTCTTCGGCGTGGCGTGGGCTTAATCAGCGGGACGCCGCGATGGCCGACAACGTTCGGTGGGTGTTGGAGCGAGAAGGGCCAACCGGGAGGGTTCTCGTCTTTGCGCACAACGGCCACGTCATGAATGCGCCCGCGGCAGGCGAAATGTGGAGATCATTTGCATTTGAACGACCGCCGACGGTGATGGGACAGCATCTCCGGTCGGCATTGGGCTCTGATCTGGTCATCATCGGGCTAAGTTCGGCAGAGAACGGGGCTGGGCTGCCAACGGGATCCCTCGAACCGGGCGGTCTCGATGCGACGCTCTTGCGTGTGGGCGCGCCTCTATTTCTCCTCGACCTCCGGGCGGCGCGTTCCGACCGCGCCGTGGCTGCCTGGCTTGCGGAGCAGCGCCAGCTGCGGACGAATTTCACCTCATCGCTGACGATGTCGCCGAGCGTCGCTTTCGACGCGCTTTTGTTCGTCAATACGCTCACGCCGGCGCGCACAACCCCAGAGTAGTCGCTCATCTCTGAAACGTCGCCGTAATTCAGAATATCGCGCTGTACAGCCGAAGTCCCTCTGTGCCCGGCTTTAAGACAATGGCTTTGGGTCGGCCCGCGGATCAGGTCCTTTTCATCAACGACAGTAGATATCGAAGACGGTAACCTACATCCTACCTTGACCGCCCTCGACTGAGGGGGAAACGCGCGGCAAAAAGCATTGGGAAGGTACGAAATCCTTCTAATAGGCTGACAACGACGCTTGCGCTCCGTTATCCTGGCTTATTGTCGCTGACGCTGAATAAAAACGCGTCAGCGACGAAAAGTAAGGACCTATTAGACTGTTTCGTACCTTCCCAATTACAAATTTACACCTGGCCGCAGGGAAATCAATATGTGTGGCGCCTTGGCTATTCCTTGCAGCGCGGCGGTATCAATATTTCGCATTTTTCCACTTGCCGCGCTGGTACCCGAAGTAAGCCGCATCGACAATGGCGTGTTTGAGTTTCAGGGCTTCTTCCGACGGCACCCGCGCCTCTATGCCGCGCACATGTTGCCCGACGAGAGTTTCAAGCGGGGTTTGCGCGATCATTTCGTCGAGCACCGGGCATTCGAGGAGCTTCTTCTGTTGTCCTGCTTGAGCGTTTGCCATTGACTGATCGTAGCATTTTTGTTGCGTGGCTATCAGAGTTTCTAACGTGGCGTCTCTCCTTTCGCGCCTGGCCTGTATAGACGCGGGCGACTCTACGTCCTGCGCCTTCCCCGTTGTCGACGGCGCCGGTATGACGGCGAGCGTTGCGATAGCAGCGCCGACGATAGTTTTTGTGAGCTTGTTCATGACTTTTCCTCCATTGAGTCGTTTCATTTTAAGAGCGTTTGTTCAGTTGCCCTTTGGCGCCTCATATTCTCAACAATTACACCGAAAATGAAATGAGGCATGCGGGTTCGCTGTTTTGTGGGCGTGGTCAATAGGGGAAGGGAAGCGATCAGGCCGCCATCGGCGACGTTGCGCCCTCCGCTTCAATGCACATTGGGCACTTCGGTAAACTCACCATCATGTGGGTTCGGCACATCGGCACGTGGAAAATCCATCCGTCGTCCCATTCCTCCGGCTGAAGCATTCCGGCGTCCACCGCTTGCAGCAAGACCTGACTCAATTCTAGCGAGTATAGATCGTTCATGCTCTGTAAGTTCGGTTGCTCTTTTGCCGTTCCCTTTGCCGATTCGCTCGAGAAGGTTTTTGATGATCTCATGACTGATCCCTCCATTTTGCAGCGAGACGATCGCCGCGTTCGTGAATTTTCCGTCCTTCATGCTTTCGACCATCCGCTTGGTCAGATCCACGCAAAGACAGCTCGCAATCGTCGGCGCGTACCTGCTGGCCGACCATTTCAGCCGCCGACGAATCAGCACCTGGTAGCCGCCTTTCTTGCGCTCCCGGAAGTCCATTTCATATCGAAACCACTCCGTGCGGGCTGCCGAAAATCCGTGGGCATTTCCTGATTTGCCCACAGATTTCTCAGTGATTTGCCCACGGATTATTTCGCGGGCATTTTTCGTGGGTATTTCGTGGGCAATTTCTTGTATTTCACAGCCAGCAGATGCGGTTGCCGGGATTTGCCCACTGATTTGCCCACTGATTTGCCCACGGTTTTGAGCGGGTTCATTTCCGTGGGCAATTTCCGGCTCGGCGTTAGGATAACGCCGCTCTCTAGGCGTCGGTTCTACCCTGGTTATGGTCCTTGACGGATCGCCTTCGGCCGGCGCTGCCGGTCGAAAAGCAGATTGAGTAGCAAACTGACCACCGCGCTCGCCAGGAATATAATCACCGCCACCAGCCTCGCCCGGTTGATTGATTCTTGATCCTTCCGCTGTTTCATATCGCCTTCTTCGGTTGTCGGGTGAATTATTGTCCGCCGCCACAGTCCCGACCGGTTCAACTGTGACGGCCGCTATTTTCCCGGCTCAATTACCGGAGCGAGTTCCGACGGCCAGAATCGCCCCGCTTCGTCTGAGTGGGTGGAGTGACCAAGTTCGCGCCTGCCGTCGCGCAGGACGCGAAAAGCCCGCTCGCCCGGAGAATTCATCTGCGGCCGCGGCGCCGCATGGCTTATCTGATTCACTGTCCGGTCAATGTCGGCTTGCGGACGGTCGGAGGCGCCGTCGCTGTTGCGATCCCACTCCCAAACTCCGGCCAGTATGGCGCCCGCCAGAATCGAGGCGAAGCATTCGGCGAACGCGAGCGCGGTAAGAAACCACCACCACTTTTCGCGCACCTGTTCCGGCGTCAGCCTGGGCGTACGCTCAGGCGCAGCTTCCGGCGTGGCGCTGTTTCCCAGACGTGGCAGGGACGCGGCTTCCGCTCTCGCAGTCTGGGGCGCTCGCGGCGCTCGCGACGCCAATCTCTCGCGCCGCTGCTCGATAGGCAGTTCAGCCAGGCGTCGGCGTTCGGCCTCGGACGCGCGGGCGCTCGCCATTTGGAGATCCGCGTCGGCCTTCTTGAGCTCGGCCTCGGCTCGCTTCAGCGCCAATTGCCGCTCGGCCTCGGCCATCCGTCTGCGGTCTTCGCGGTCTTCTTCAGCATGACGCTCTTCGACGCCTTGCCGGGCCGCGCTGATTTCACGCGCGAGCAGCCAATGGCCGCCGAGGTTGACGCACAGGATCATGCAGATAACGATGTCGGCCAGGATGCAATACCGGCTGATCTTCGCCGTCGCGGCGCCGGACTGCCATGTGAAGATAGCGGCGACGCCGACCGTGACCAACAACATTATGGTCGCCGAAAGCGCCGAGTCAGGGAAGACGTGAAGATTCGAGATGCCCACGACGACGGCGGGCAGAAGAACGACGAAAGTGAAGAGAATTGTTTTGCGCCAGGGGTTCATGTTGCCGCACAAGTTCGAGGCAGGAGCGACAGGCGCGCCAGATCGAAACGACTTCGATAAAAAGCGGTAACCCGCCGCGTACCTGCGTTTTCAGGTTTTGGGTTGGACGGAGTGGGCATCTTCGACCAGCCAGCGACGGGTAACACTATAATTCAGATTTCGCCGGTCGCCAAATTTTCCTGACGGAACGCGCCGGTTATGGCTGACACTGTGGCTTAGCGAGCGATGTGCGGCGCTCTCCGACTGGTTCGCGACGGCGTTGCGACGGCTGTGTCATCGCGGACGCCGCGCGCCGGTACTTGACGCCTTGTACGGCATACATATTGCAGGCCGTTTCCGTATTGGGTATAAAGTGTTTTTTTGTTATGGCCGGCTGGGCTATCCTAAGCGCTTGTCGGAAATTACCGCATAGGCTGATAGGTCAAGCGAAATGAAAAGGAACCAGACAGATATGCTAACTGCGAGGACGTTCGCTACGACGGCCGCCGAACCGGCGCCGTTAAAACCGAAACGCCAGGCGTCGAAGAACTCGTCAGCCAGAAAGGCCAACGTGATGAAATCCGCGAAGAAGAAGGGGGCGCGGGCGAAATGAAACGCATCGAAGTGAATGCGTACCACGAAGCCGGACACGCCGTATGCGCCATGTTGCAAGACGTGTCATTTAAGTACGTGACAATCAAACCGAATAAAGCCAACGGCGGCCTGAGCCAATGCAAATCATTTCGGCGCGCGCCTGCCCGGATCGAATATGACGATTCGCCCCGCGTACGCCGATGGATCGATAGCGAGGTAGTTATTTTCACAGGCGGATACGTTGCGCAGCAGTTCTTCGCCAAAAAGAGAATTTTCGGAGGCGCACGGGGTGACTGGCCTGCCATTTTTGATCTGTTAAGCCTGCACAGCCGCAGTCTGGACGAAATCTCGGCTCGCCACGCGTTACAGACTATTCGCGCTCGAAATCTTCTTTTACAGCCTTTCAGTTGGCGAATGGTCGAAGCCGTCGCTAAAGAGTTACTGCAACGGTATGTTTTGAAATTCAAAGAAGCGCGCGACGTCGCTATGCAAGCGAGCAATGCGCTTTTGCGTTCGCCCGACGAGTCCAAAAGATTGCAGCATGAGATCGCTGATTATTGTCAACGCTTTCCTATACGTCTCTCTGATTTCATTTGGCGAACGACTACCGTGGCGCCGGTAACCAATGGCGCAGCCAAGCCGGCGAAAAAGGTTTACCGAACTGGACGTGGCGATAAGGAAGGCAAGGGTGAAGAAGACACCGCGAGGCTGTCACGGCGACCGCGTCCGCGACACAACCCAAATGGTTGAACGACCAGTTCAAGTAAAAACTTCAGAGCCGGGTGAGCCGAACCGAAATCGTCTATGTCTTTCATCCTCGAGGCGCGTGACATCCGCAAGTGTTTTCCGGGCGTGAAGGCGCTCGACGGGGTGAGTCTCGGCGCGCGCGGAGGCTCGGTCCATGCCGTCGTCGGCGAGAACGGGGCGGGCAAGTCGACACTGATGAAGATCCTGTCAGGCGTTTACCGCGCCGACGCCGGCGAGATATTGCTTGACGGCAAAATTGTTGAGTTCGATTCGCCGCGCGCCGCCGCAGAGGCCGGTGTCGTGATCATCCATCAAGAGCTCAACCTCGCTCCCGCGCTCTCGGTGGCCGAGAACATCTTTCTCGGACGATTGCCGGCGCGCTTCGGCTTCGTCGACCGGCGGAAGATGGAGCGCGACGCAGGGGCCTTACTCGACCGGCTGGGACACGCGCTGGACCCGCGCCAGGACGTCTCCAGTCTCAAGGTCAGCGACCGGCAGATCGTCGAGATCGCCAAAGCCCTCTCGACGGGCGCCCGCGCGTTGATTATGGACGAACCGACGACGGCGCTGGCGGCGGACGACGTCGAAAGGTTGTTCGCCATTATCCGTACGCTCGCGGGCGCGGGGACGGCGGTCATCTACATCTCTCACAAAATGGACGAACTTTTCCGCATCGCCGACGAGTTCACCGTGTTGCGCGACGGCAAATTGATCGGGCGCCGCGCGGCGTCCGAAACGACTCCCGGCGAGTTGGCGCGGATGATGGTCGGGCGCGAAATATCCTATGAGCGAGTGGGCGAGCGGAGTCAGAGCGACGCGCGGAGCAATGTCGAACTGCTGCGCGTTGAGAGTCTCAGTTCACCGGAGGCGGGCGTGGGGCGCACGACCCGGCTGTCGGACATCAGTTTCAATCTGCGCGCCGGCGAAGTGCTCGGCGTCGCCGGATTGATGGGGGCGGGGCGCACGGAGTTGTTGGAAAGTCTCTTCGGCTGGCGCCGGACGACCGGCGAATCGCGCGTCGAGATGGGCGGGCAGCCGCTCGCCGTCAACGACCCGCGACAGGCGATCAGAGCCGGGCTGGCGTTTGTCTCAGAAGACCGCAAGGCGCAGGGGCTTGCGCTCGACCTGGATGTCGGCGGCAACATCACGCTCGCCCGATTGAAGCGATTCTCTCGCTTCGGCTTCATTCAGGCGGCGCGCGAAGAAGAGGCGGCGCGCGAGTTCATCGCGCGCCTCGGCATCAATACGCCGGATACGCGCGCGGCGGCGGCGAACCTGAGCGGCGGCAATCAACAGAAGATAGTGCTGGCGAAGTGGCTGCTGACTGATCCGAAAATTCTGCTCCTGGATGAGCCGACGAAGGGCATCGACATCAAGGGCAAGGCCGAAATCTATCGCTTGATCGAAGAGCTCGCCGCGCGGGGCCTGGGCTTCATTCTCGTCTCATCGGAGCTCCCGGAGCTGTTAGCGCTGAGTGACCGCATCATTGTGCTGCGCGAAGGGAGACTCGCGGGCGCGCTCGACCGCTCGGAGGCGACGGAGGAACGCATCATTGAGCTGGCGACTCTCAGAAACGAAGAAGGCGAAAACGAAATGGCGCGCGGGGCGTCTTAAAAAACTCGCCGCGGCGTTCGAGCGTCGGCGGATCGGCCGCGTCGAGCTGGGGCGGCTCAAGCCGTTCGTCGGGCTGATCGCGGTCTTCGCGCTCGCGTGCGCCTTCTCGCCGGCGCGGCGGGGCGAGATCATCTTCCTCGACTTCGGAAACCTGACCGACATTCTGCGCCAGGTTTCCGAGAAGGGCATCATCGCCGTCGGCATGACGTTTGTGATTCTCGCGGGCGGCATTGACCTCTCGGTCGGCTCTGCGCTCGCCTTCGCAGCGACGCTCTCTTCGGTGATGCTGATGCGCGGCGGCTATGGTACGCCAGAAACCATCATCGCCGTACTCGCCGCCGGACTGCTCATCGGCGCGATCAACGCGGCGGTCATCACGAAAGGGCGGATTCAATCATTCATCGTGACGCTTGCCATGATGAGCGCAACGCGTGGGCTGGCGCGGCTCGTCTCGGGAGGCTCCGGCGTCGAGATCGGTTACGGCGCGGGCGGCGCGCCGCAGAGCTTCGCGTCGGTCGGCGGTAAAGTCGGCGCGCTCGCGCCGGTCCCTGCTTTAATCTTTCTGGCCACGGTCGCCGTCGCCTGGGTCGCCCTGAACAAGACGCGCTTCGGGCGCTACGTCTACGCCGTCGGCAGCAACGAGACGGCGAGCCGACTGTCGGGCGTGAGCGTCGATTGGGTCAAGTTCGGCGCTTTCTCGATCTGTAGTCTACTGGCGTCGCTCGCGGGAATTATCCACTGCGCGCAGCTCGAGCAGGGCAATCCGAACGACGGCGTGGCCTACGAACTCGACGCGATTGCGGCGGTTGTCATCGGCGGCACGCCACTCTCCGGCGGCGTCGGCACGGTCATCGGCACGCTGGCCGGGACACTCATCATTGGCGTCATCAACAACATTCTCGGTCTCAATAATGTTGACGCCAACGTTCAACTCCTGCTCAAAGGAGTAATCATCGTCGGCGCGGTGTTGCTGCAAAGGAAATAGTGTCAGTCACCGGCTAATATCCGCCGCCCTTTCAGGGCGAAAGAAAGACTTGATAAACGCAATATGAGAGCAAAGATCAAAGCGACAACTACAACTACAATCGCCATCGCACGCCGCCGCGGCGCCGGCCTGTCACTGCTCCTGCTCGCCGTGACCCTGCTGGCGGGCGCGTGCAATCGCGCCAGCGGGCGCGGCGGCGCGACGGACAAGTTCGTCATCGGATTCTCGCAGGCCAACAAAGCCGAGCCGTGGCGGACGTGGATGGACGACACGCTGATGAAAGAAGCGGCGAAGCATCCGGAGCTCGAAGTGCGCTACGCCGACGCCCAACAGGACAACAGCAAGCAGGTGGCCGACGTGGAGAACTTCCTGCGGCAGCGCGTCGACCTGCTCATCATCTCGCCGAACGAAGCCAAACCGCTGACCGGCGTCGTCAAGCGTGTATACGAGAGCGGCATCCCCGTCATCGTGCTCGACCGGGGCATCGAGGGCGACAGCTACACGACTTTCATCGGCGCCGACAACCGGGAGATCGGCAAGGCGGCGGGCGAGTATGCGGCGCAGTTGCTTGGCGGCAAGGGCAGCGTGGTCGAGATCAAAGGATTGCCCGGCTCAACCCCCGCGATCGATCGCAGCGCGGGCTTCCGCGAGGCGGTCGGAAAACACCCCGGAATCAAAATCCTCGCCGACCCCGTCGCCGACTGGCTGCGCGACAAGGGACGCGAACAGGCGGAAGCCGCGCTGCGCGCCAACGAAAAGATCGATC
Source organism: Blastocatellia bacterium (assembly GCA_035714085.1). Taxonomy (GTDB): domain Bacteria; phylum Acidobacteriota; class Blastocatellia; order RBC074; family RBC074; genus JAJVID01. Next base: position 11,124 of record DASTMP010000424.1, on the reverse strand, counting down.
TGGTCTATGGGCATAACGACCCGATGGCGATGGGCGCATATCTGGCGGCGACGTCGATGAACCGCGCCGCGGGTCTGAAGATCATCGGCATTGACGGCCTGCCCGGCCCGGAGGGCGGCGCAAAGGCCGTCGAGGACGGCAAGCTCAACGCGACGTTCCTTTACCCGAACTGCGGTAAAGAGGCCGTCGAGACGGCGGTCAAAATCCTGAACAAAGAACCGACGCCGAAAAAGATTACGCTCCCCACGGCGCGCATCACCAGGGAGAACGCCGCGCGGTTCGTTAATCCGTGAGGGACATGAACTGACAAAGGCTGGGGAACTGCCGGGATTTAGCCCGCTGATCCGGAACGGCGGTTTGGATGATTCCGAAATGTATCTGACGATCCCAAGGTAACACCGAAGCGCAAATCACATAGAACAGGTCAAAAGGAGGACTTGCCGATCATGAAATCAATTGCTTTCATCATGTTTGGGCTGCTGCTCTGCGCGCCACTGTCGGCGCTGGCGCAAGAGGGCGCTTATGATGGACTGAACAACAGCCTGAGCAATCTCTACCGCGTCTCGAATGCGAAGACGCGCTCTATCAGCCCGGAGAACTTCACCGGCGAGAAGGGAAAGGGCGGGATGGCGATCGAAGGCGTTGCCTCTCAGGAGGCCCGCGACCTGGGACAAGGTTGGAAGGTCAATCCCTTCATCATCATTGAGCCTGGGAAGACTTCTACGCTCGCCGAGATTGACGGCCAGGGAGCGATCCAGCACATTTGGATGACCCCGACCGGCAACTGGCGCTTCTCGATCATCAGGATGTATTGGGACGACGAGAAAGAGCCGTCAGTGGAAGCGCCCGTGGGAGACTTCTTTGCGATGGGCTGGGGCAAGTATGCGCCGGTCGCCTCCATCCCGGTCGTCGTCAACCCGGGCAGCGCGTTCAACTGCTACTGGCCCATGCCATTCAGAAAGAAGGCGCGGATCACCATGGAGAATCTCGACGCGCAAGCGATGAGACTTTACTACCAGGTCACTTATACGCTCACTCAGGCGCCCACGGACGCGGCCTACTTCCACGCCCAGTTCAGGCGCGTCAACCCGCTCCCTTACAAACAGGTCTACACCATCGTGGATAACGTCAAGGGGAAGGGCCAATACGTCGGCACTTACATGGCGTGGGGCGTAAACAACAACGGCTGGTGGGGCGAGGGCGAGATCAAGTTCTATCTCGACGGGGATCAGGAATTCCCGACCATCAACGGGACTGGCACGGAAGATTATTTCGGCGGCTCCTATAACTTCGAGAACAGAGAGAAGAAACAGTACGAGGAGTACACCACCCCCTACCTGGGATTGATTCAAGTCATCAAACCTGACGGGCTTTATCAGTCGCAGCAGAGGTTCGGTTTATATCGCTGGCACATTCCGGACCCGATACGCTTTGACCAGGATTTGCGGGTCACGATTCATGCCCTCGGATGGCGCAGCGGCAGGAGATATTTGCCTCTTATGGACGACATCTCTTCAGTAGCCTTCTGGTATCAGACAGAGCCGCACGCCCCATTCCCGAAATTGCCGGATAAAGACCATTTGGAAGTAGATTGAATTGGCGGCGCTTTGAGTCCCGCCTTCGGCCGGCCTGATTTCAGGCTGCCTAAAGCTGGAACTCAAAGCGCATTTCTTCAGGAGCCTTCGTATCGCGTTGCGACGCCCCGAAATGATGAAATCTGCGAGACAGCTAGAAGGTAACGAAAGGCTTGTCTGCTCTGCCGGGCAGTGATATTGATTGGGCCTTGATGAAGATCAATCTGAAATCATCACTGCGAGAATCGGTCTACGCGTCTGATTGCCACCGACTGCGGTTTGCGCTCGCTCTTCTGGCCTGGATGGCGCTTATTTGCGCGCCGTCGGTTGCGCAAGAGCCCGCCGGCGCGCCTTCCGCCACTCAGCACCGCCAAGAAGGAATTCGTTATCTTCAGAATCGTGAAGCTCAGAAAGCGCTCGAAGAGTTCCGCGCCGCCGCGCAGATCGATCCGCAGGACGCCGAATCACGCTTCTTCATCGGCGCCATCTTGTGCGATTCAGGGCAGGCGGAGGCCGCCATCCCGGAGCTGCAAAAAGCCATCGAGCTGAACCGCAAGCTTCATCTCGGCCACTATTATCTTGCGCTGGCCTTCGACCGCACGGGACGGACCGCCGAAGCGATTGTCGAATATCAGGAAGCGTTGCGGCTGAAGCCCGAATTCCAAGACGCCCGCTACGCTTTGAGCGCCGCCTGCTGGAAACAGGGCGATGTGGACGGCGCGATCCGGCTGCTCCGAAATGTCGTTCTGGTGAAGCCCGATTTCGCCGAAGCCCGTTTCAACCTTGCGCTCGGCTTGAAGCAGAAGGGCGCTTTGGATGAAGCGATCAACGAACTGCAGATCGTCATCCGGTCGCAGCCCGCTCATGCCCGAGCCTATCTCGCGCTCGGTCAGGCGCTGGCTGAGAAGGGCAAGATGGCGGAGGCGGTGGAGTCGTTACGGAAAGCCGTTGAACTCGCGCCCGGCGACGCGGAGTACCGGTATAACCTGGGGATCGCGCTCAAACAGAACGACGATCCGGCGGCGGCCGAAAAAGAGTTTCGCGAATCGCTCAAACAAAATCCCGGATTCACGCTGGCCCGCCGCGCGCTGGGCCTCGCGCTACGTCAGAAAGGAGAGCTTCCTGCGGCGGTCGAAGAACTGCGCGCCGCCGTGGCCGACCGCCCCGACGACGCTGAAGCGCGGCATAATCTGGGAACGGCCCTTTTCAAATTAAACGACCTGGACGCCGCCATCAACGAATTGAGCCAAGCCGCGCGTCTGGACCCGCGCCTCTCCGAAGCCCGTATCAATCTCGCTCAAGCTTTGCGAAAAGCCGGACGGACAGAAGAGTCCCGCAGGGAGATGGAAGAGTCGCAGAAGATCATTGCTCAGAAGGCGAACGCCGGCCGGGCATTGGTTCTGTCCGAGGCGGCAGCCCAGCGGGTGAAGGCCGGCGACCTGAAAGCAGCCATCCCCGAACTTCGCGAGGCCGTCTCGCTCGATCCGGAATCGCCCGGAGCTTACTTACTGCTGGCTTCAACGCTGCGCCAATCTTCGGCCGATCCGGCGGAAGTAATAAAAACGCTCAGGCGGGTCCTGGAATTGAATCCCAAACACTCTCCCGCGCATCATCAGTTGGGGATGGCGCTCGAGAGCCAGGGGAAGACGTCTGAAGCTATAGCGGAATATCGAATCGCCGTCGAGTTGGCGCCGAGTTTCTTAGATGCCCGCCGCGCCTTGGGCAAAGCGGCGATCGGAATCAAGGATTGGGAGACGGCGGCGGCGCAGTTTCGCGGCGTCATCGCCTGGGAGCCTGAAGACGCCGCCGCGCATCAACAATTGAGCCTTGCGCTGAAAGCGTTGGGACAAGTCGAGGACGCCGAAAGCGAATTGCGGTTGGCTCAGCGCCTCAATCCCTCGCTCAAAACGCCTTGAATATGAAATGGCGATTTGGATGCTTCGCCGGATTAGCGGCGTTTGCAATGTAGCCGTGGGTTTCAACCCCTTGTCATTACCCAAACTTTTACACTAAATGGATGTTCACATCTTCAGCCTGCGGAGCAAGCGGCAGAATATAGCCTGGGGTGGAGCGCAGCGGAACCCCAGGAAGATGGCGTAACCACACATCAAGCCCGCGAGGCGGGCGGCAGCTTTTTGTTATTCGCCATTTCATCATCATTGAGCCAATGGCTGTCGCCCGCATCCGCGGGCTTGCGCGATAAATTCTGATCGTACCTGGGGCTGCGGCTGCGCTCCACCCCAGGCTTTATTCTGTCGCCCGCATCCGCGGGCTAAGAACTCGTCGAAATGTGGGTAATGACAAGGCTTTATACTGCCCCGCGTTCGCGGGCTTGGGTACAACAAACGCGCTTTGTGCAAAAGTTTGGGTAATGACAAGGGGTTAAAACCCACGGCTAAACTCAGGCGCCGCTAACGCGGCGAAGAAGTGAATGCTCCCCTTCAAAATAGCATATGAACCGCTTGCGCTGGACCATCTGTTTTCTTTTGTTCATTGCCGCTGGTAGGCAAGTATCCCTTGAGGTGTTGAGTCAGGGAGTGGCTGTCCCCAAGCGGCCGGCCAAGCCTCAATCCGATATCAGGCTCAACGCCTCGCCGCCAAAGGTTCGGTTTCAAGACATCGCCGCCAAAGCAGGTTTGAATGCGCGCCATGTGACGGGCGCTCAGTCCGAGAAGAAATACATCATCGAGACCACCGGAAGCGGCGTCGCGTTGTTCGATTACGACAACGACGGCTGGCTCGACATTTTCCTCGTCAACGGAACCACGCTCGAAGGTTTTCCGAAAGGCAGCGAACCGGTCAATCATCTCTATCGCAACAACAAGAACGGGACGTTTACAGACGTTACCGAAAAAGCCAATCTGGCGCGGAGCGGTTGGGGCCAGGGGGCGTGTGTCGGAGATTTCGATAACGACGGCTATGACGATCTGTTCGTGACCTATTGGGGACAGAATGCGCTCTACCGCAACAACGGGAACGGAACCTTCACCGATGTTACGGAAAAGGCCGGCCTGTTACAAAAGACCGTTCGATGGAGCACGGGATGTTCCTTTCTCGATTATGACAAGGACGGCGACCTGGATCTGTTCGTCGCCAACTATGTGGACTTCGACATCGAGAAGACCCCGGCCAAAGGGAGCAACCAGTATTGCTTGTGGAAAGGTATTCCAGTGATGTGCGGCCCGCGCGGATTGCCCGCGGGCAGGAACATCCTATTTCAGAACAATGGCGACGGAACCTTTACCGACGTCTCCGAAAAAAGCGGCGTCGCCAAGCCAGCCGGCCGTTACGCGTTCACCTCGCTCGTTTCAGATTACGATAACGACGGCTGGCCGGACATCTACGTGGCCTGCGATTCCACGCCCAACATCCTCTACCACAACGAAGGCGACGGAACTTTCACCGACATCGGATTCATTTCCGGAACCGCGGTGAATGAAGACGGACAGGAGCAGGCCGGGATGGGCGCCTCGGCCGCCGACTATGATCTTGACGGCTTCTTCGATCTGGTCAAGACGAACTTCGCCGACGATACCCCGACCCTCTATCGGAACAACGGAGACGGGGCGTTTACGGACGTGACCTACACCGCGCAGTTGGGCGTCAATACGCGGTTTCTGGGATGGGGGACCGGCTTCCTCGACTTCGATAACGATGGCTGGAAAGACATCTACATGGTTAACGGTCACGTCTATCCGGAAGTTGAGGCCCATAACGCGAACAGTCCTTACAAGCAGGCGCGGTTGCTATTCTGGAACCTGCGCAACGGAACTTTTATGGACATCTCGTCTCAGGCGGGCGAAGGGATCACTGATCGGCGATCATCACGAGGGTCAGCCCTTGGCGACCTCGACAATGACGGCGGCCTGGAGATAGTCGTCAACAATATGAACGATACGCCGAGCCTGTTGAAGAATTATGGCGAGAAAAAGAATTGGATCCTGATCAAAACTGTCGGAAAAAAATCGAACCGCAGCGGAATCGGCGCACGCGTCACCGTGGTGACTGGAAAATTGAAGCAGATGAATGAAGTGCGCAGCGGCGACAGTTATATCTCCCAAAACGATCTGCGCCTGCATTTCGGAATCGGAGACGCCACAAAAGTCGACCGTGTTGAAATCCTCTGGCCGAGCGGGAGAAAAGAAGCTTTCGAAAATCTGAAAGCCAACCAGATCGTCACGCTGGAAGAGGGCCGGGGGACCTCGATGGCGCAACAAACCCGGCCTTAATTCTGTACAAGGCGCCCTAAATTTTTGCAAGACGAATCGCCTCGTCCGATGGTCAACTCGCCCCCCATGCTCGTTTTTAGCCAAAACGAGTAACTTCACTGATTGAAATCGGCGACTGTACCCACAGGAAGGAGCGCCTTATGAGACAAAGCCTAGTGAGATTGCTATCAAGATCAGCCGGCCTGCTGTTTGCGCTGACCATCACCTGTTCCGCGGCGCTGGCCCAATTCACCAGCGCAATCGAAGGGACGGTCACCGACTCGAACGGAGCCGTCGTGAATAAAGCCGTAGTGACCATTAAAAGCTCGGGCACCGGTATTGAGCGAACGGTCGAAACATCCGACTCCGGTTATTTCCGAATATCGTCACTGCCGGCGGCGCCATTCACCCTTATCATCAAGGCCAGCGGTTTCAAGACCACGCAGAAGGAGATCACACTGGAAGTGGCCCAGGTCAAGACCTTGAATTTCGCGCTGGAGGTGGGCGCGCAAACGGCTGAGGTGATTGTTACGACCGAAGCGCCTCAGATCGAATCCGCCCAGGCGTCGGTCTCCAATCAGATTGATAAGAAGCGGGTGGCCGATCTGCCGCTGGTGGGGAGAAATTTTTATACGCTGGTGGTGCTCACGCCCGGCGTGACAGGGTTGCCTTCAGGCGGCGGCCAGGCCTACGCGCAGGCGACCGGAGACATCTTCTCCGCCGAATACGGCGTGAACCTCAATGGCAACGGGCAGCGGTCTGAATCGAACGGGTTCCTTGTGGATTCGGCCAATGTCGGCTCCACTCCGCGCGGCGGCGTCACCAACGTCAACCCGGCCGCCGACACGGTGCAGGAGTTGCGCGTCTCGGTCAACAACTACTCGGCTGAATACGGGCGCAACAGTTCGGTGCTGGTCAATGTTCTGACCAAGAGCGGGACCAACGATTTTCACGGAACCCTGAGTTGGTTCCATACCAACAACAAACTGCAAGCCCGTACCTTCACGCAAACTGAAGTGCCTGTCTTCCGGCGCAATGAAGCCAGTTGGACGTTTGGGGGGCCGATCATTAAGAACAAGACCCACTTTTTCGCCGGGATGGACATCTTGCGCTCGGGCGTCGGCGCTGGTTTTCAGGCCAATACTGTGACGAATGAATTCATCGATTTCATGAAGCAGAGGTTCCCCAAGAACATTTCGACGTTCGTCATGGATAAGTTTCGGGATCAGTTGCAAAGCGGCGCAGTCGCGCTCACGGCGGGTCAGGTGGCGAAATCGGATTGCGCCGGCAGCGCTCTGATCACCACGCCTCTCGGACAAATGCCTTGCAATTTCCCGATGACCAAGACCGGATCGTTCGAACAGACTTTGCCGCGTAACGGAATCCAGTGGAATGCCCGCGTTGATCATCAGTTCAACAACGGCAACGACCGGATCTACGGGAACTTCTACCGCACGACCAACCAGCTGGTGACTTTCGGCGCGCCTTCGGTCTACCCGGACTTCACCACGATTCAGCCTCAGTACACCAACTACGGGAACCTGAGCCACACGCACATCTTCAGCCCGAACCTGCTCAACGAGATGGCCGTCGGCGCGACACGCGCTTACGGCGAGGCGCCGCTCGCGCATGGGGAGATTCCGGCGCTCAATGTTCCGGGCATCGCCGCATACGGCACGGGCTTTTCAGACGCTACCTTCATTCAGAACAACTTCGAGTGGCGCGACATGATGAGCTACAACCGCGGCAGCCATAGCTTCAAGTTCGGCTTCCGCTACGCGAAAGACGACGCCTGGAAGGGGGGGGCGAAATTCGCCAACGTCTTCACGCGTCCGCAGTTCAGTTTCAACAACCTCTTCGATTTCGCGCTCGACGACCCGTTCGAGGAATCCAACATCGGATTCAATCCGAAGACCGGCGAGAATAAGGGCGTGGACTTCCGCCCTTACTTCACGAGCCTGGGAATCTTTGCCAATGATGACTGGAAGATCCGTCCGAACCTGACGATCACGCTGGGGCTGAGGTGGGAGGCGTTCTTCGCGCCGGGCGATTACGACAACTTCTTCACCAGGATGGAATTTCAAGGCGGCAATTCCTTCACGGAGCGCATCGCCAACGCCGCGAGCGTCAACAAACCTCCGCTCAACGGCACGGACCTTAACAATTTCGCCCCACGCATCGGCATCGCCTGGGACCCGACTCGCGAGGGCAAGATGTCGGTTCGCGCCGGGGTAGGCGTCTTTTATGATCGTTTTGCGGGCCAGTTCTTCCACGACGCGCAAACCTTCGCCCCTGTATTCGGATTGGCGACGGCCAGGAAAGACACTCCTCCGGTCCTGCCCGTTTATGGTTTGAGCGCGTCGACGCAAAGCCCCTGGCAATTCCCGGTCATCCCGAACCTCCAGGTCGGATTGGATCCGAAGGGCGGATTGCTCGGCGTCCCGGACGAGTTATCGAACGCTGACCCCAATATGAGGACGCAGTACTCGATAAACTGGTCGCTGGCGGTTCAGTATGCGTTCGCCAGAAATTACGTGGTCGAGGCTGCCTACATCGGCTCGGTCGGTCGCAAACTCTACCAGGAATACGATGTGAATCGCGTCAACGGGGATTTGCTCGACGGCAGGCTGGATCGCTTGAATCCGAATTTCGGCGTGATCGGCTACGCGCAGGCAAACGGCAATTCCTCCTACCACGGCGCGACGGTGAGCGTGAAGAAGCGATTCACTCAGGGATTGGATTTCCAGGTCGGCTACACTTACGGCAAAGCGATTGACACCTCCAGCAGCTTTGGCCGCGGCTTGAATATTTTCGATCCCCTGCGCCTGTATCTGAACCGCGGTCGCGCCGACTTCGACGTCCGGCACAAGGTTGCTTCGAGCATCGTTTACGATATTCCGTCGCCGAGATTCCTGGACAAGCTGTTTGGCGGATGGCAAATCGGAGCCATCACGATTCTACAATCAGGGCCGCCTTTCACTGTGACTTGCAGTTCGTCATTCCAGCCCGTGCGGGACGCTAGTGGCAAGATCATTGGCAATGATGGGTGCGACTTCAACGCCGACGGCCGAAGCGACGACCCGCTCAATGCGCCGGCCTTCGGCAATACAAAGACCGGTCTCTCAAGGTCGGACTACATGTTCCCCAACCGCATCTTCCAGGCGAGCGATTTTCCCAGTCCGGCGCTCGGCGTTCTCGGAAACCTGGGTCGCAACACCTTCCCGAGTCCCGGCTACGCCAACACCGACTTCGTCCTCGCGAAGAAGACGAAGATCCCCTGGTTCCTGGGTAAGGAAGGCGCTAACCTTCTCTTCCGGGCCGAATTCTTCAACCTCTTCAACCGGGTGAACCTGGTCCCTCCCGTCGGCGACACATCGAGTCCTGACTTCGGAAGGTCCACGAGCGCTTTCGGCGCCAGGAACGCCCAGTTCGGATTGAAGATAGAGTTCTGAAAGCGGTACAGTAAGTGGAGCGTAAGCGACCTGAGCGCAGGTCAAGAAACTTCTTGATCTGCGCTCAGGTCGCTTACGCTCTACGTACCGTATGGTATCTTGAGCCCGTGAGGTCACTTTTCTTCAAAACCTGCTTCGTAATTGCGTTGCCGCTCGCGCTCGAATTCTGCGCGGCGGCGCAATCCGCCCCCACGCCGACTTCATATGAACAAGCCCTGTCGTTGATCCGGCGCCAGCAAATCGAGCAGGGCGTCGCCTTGCTGCTGGAGATACTGAAAGAGTCTCCGAATGACATCAAGGCGCATAACCTGTTGGGCATTGCGCTGACCACCACCGGAAAGATCGAAGAGGCGAACATCCATTTCAGTAAAGCGATTGAGCTGAACCCGCGGTTTTATCCGGCTTTGAAGAATCTCGCGATCAACGAGATGAAGCTAAATCGGGCTAAAGAAGCCAAGGCTCTCTTTATCCGAGAGCTCGAAGTCGGGCCGGATGATCCGGTTGCGCATCTGGCGTTGGGGGAGATTCACTGGCAGGAAAAGCAGTTTGCGGAAGCGGTAAAACATTACGACAAGAGCGGCGATCTGCCTTTCCGCGACCCCCGCGTGGTGTTGAACTACGCCACGAGTCTCCTCGAATCGAATCAGACGGAAAAGGCGGTTGGCTTGCTGGAAAAACTTCCGCCCGAAACCGATGCGGTTAGTCGCTTCGAGGCCGGTGTCATCCTGGCTCGCCTGGAGAAGTACGAGAACGCCGCGCGCCAATTTGAGCTGGCGCGTAAGGATCATCCCGATCCTTATGAAATCGCCTTCAATCTCACTCTGGCCTACCTCAAGAGTCGCCATTACACTGACGCCATCCGCGCCGCGCGGGAATACCTGTCACCAGGCCACAAGAAGGCCGAGCTTTATAATCTGCTTTCTCAGGCCTACGAAGGGAATGGGCAGACCATCGAAGCCTATGACGCCCTGCGCACGGCCACACAGATTGACCCGAAAGACGAGAACAACTACCTGGACCTAGCGACGCTGTGTGTTGACCACGCCAATTACGATCTCGGTTTGGAAATTGTCGGCATCGGCATCAGGAATATTCCCCAATCAGATCGCCTCTATTTTCAACACGGCGCGCTCCTGGCGATGAAGGGGCAGTCGGCCCAGTCCGTCGAGGATTTCGAGACCGCGAGCAAACTCGCGCCCAACAAGAGCCTGCCTTACGCGGCAAAGGGAATTGTGTTGCTGGAATTGGGAGAGACGTCCAAAGCGATCGCACTCCTTCGTCAGAGGGCATCCGCCAGCCCGGACGACTACATCGTCCACTACGTTCTTGGCGAGGCGTTGAATCGCAGCGGGCCTGCGATCAGAAGTCCCGAAGAGAACGAGGCGATTCAATCGCTGGACAGATCGGTTCGTCTCAATCCAGACTTCGCCGCTTCACGCGCCCTCTTAGGCAAACTGCTCCTTCGTCGCAACGAAGTCGACCGCGCGATCGCGGAGCTTGAGAAGGCTCTCGAACTCGATCCCCAGGAGACATCTTTCCTTTATCAACTCGCGCAGGCTCACCGCAGGAAAGGCAACCTGCAGCGCGCCAAAGAACTGTTCGCCAAAGTTGACCAGGCCAAGAGTGAGGAAAGAGACAAGTTCATGAGCAGGACACTGCTTCGGCTTGTGCGTGAGGGATCAAAGTGATCAATAAGCGTTGAATCGATTCTCCTGCCGCGGAGCGGCTTTTGAGCATAGCCCGGCGTTTATGGTCTTTGAATAAATATTGCAACCACATTTTCCCCGGTCGCGGCAGCGACCATGTGAGCTTAGCCCGGCTTTTCAAAGCCGGGACAATGAGCGCATCAGTCCCTAGTCGCGGCAGCGACGGTTGATGTTGCCGATCAGT
>DASTMP010000423.1:0-10330 GCA_035714085.1 Blastocatellia bacterium | reverse complement strand
TTTGCCTTCAGTCTTGCGGAACCAGGGATTGCCGAAATTGGTGTATGGACCGCCATCAACCGAAATCTGAACCTGCAACCGGTAATTGGCCGGCGAGAGCATCAACGTCTTGCCTTTCAGCTTGATTGTCTTGCCGTCTTTCTTGACGGGCTGTGTCTCCCAGAAGATGGTGTAGTAGCCGCCGAGGTCGCCGCCAATCGGCCCGGTCTTGACGAGCGGCACGTCGAACAACCCTGTCTCGGAACGTGTGACTGATTTTTCCTTCTCGTTGTAACTGGTAGTCGCATGCGCTTTGAGAGCGCCCTGTGGGCCTTCGCCTTCGATCTCGCTTTCGTAATCGCCATTGGACGTCTTCTTGTACGTCTCTTTGCCTTTGAATTTGCCTGCCGGGCCGAGCGGCGATTCGGGGACGTTCCATTCAAACGTCCACGATCCGACGAAATAATCCATGTTCGGCGGCGGCATCGGATCGCTCGGCTCCGTGGGCCGGGAAGGTTGCTGCGCAGGTTGTTGGAGAAGTAACAGAGAAAGAATCAGGATAAATGTCATAGGCGTATGCCATATGCCATATGCCATATGAAAAATGGCATATGGCATATGAGATTGATTACTGTTGTTTACTCGCGCTTTGCGTGGCCGCTGGTTTCGTCAAAACTTTACTGTCCACCGTGTACTCGAACCAGGGGATGAACATCTCGTCCCAGCTCTGCTCACTCCAGAAGACTTCTTTGTCGGGCGCCGGGTTGTAGCGGTTCTTGATCGAGTTGTCGTAGTGGGCAAGAGAGACCAGTTTGCTGCCCGCGGGAATCTTCAGCGGTTCGGCCAGTTCGTAATGGAGCTGCCAGTTGAAGTCGAACTTCGGCACGTCGAGCAGCACCTGTTGGCGGCCATCCGGCCAGACGAGCGTGTATTTGATGTCCTTGCCGCGCAGGTGCATGTGCGGCGCGAAGGCGTAGAGCGTGATCGCTTCCTTGATCGTCACTTCGCCGCCGATCTCCCAGTTGTCGACGTTAGGCGGGATGTTGGGAATACGGCCACGCGATTTGACCTCCTTGCCGTTGATCGTGCGCGTTTCGCTCAGCTCTTTGCCTCCGATGTAGATCGTGTCGCTGACGCCTTTTGTGAGGACTTCGTGCGTCACGGGTTTTTTGGCGAACCAGAGACCGAGCCGCGAGCGGTCTTTTTCGGGACGTCCGCTCGGCTGGTAATGCATGTTGAACTGGACGTACATCCCCGGCAGGATGCGTTTGGCTGTGCCGGGATAATGCTGCTCGAATCCCTTGCCCGGCGCCTGCCCGACGAGCTTAAACACGCCGGCGCGTGTGAACGAATCCTGGCTCAGGAAGACCTCGCGCGCGCCGCCTTCGCTCAAGGCGCCGGTCTCTCGGGCCGACTGGCTGTTGAGTCGTCCGGCAGTCGAGCCATCGTCGCGGACGGCCTTGCCGTTCACGATCTTTGTTCCTTCCGGCAGGTTGACCACGTTGGCGATTGAATGATGGACGACCGCCGGATTGCCCGGACGCAGTTCGACCTTTTCGACCCAGCGTTCTTCAGTGAAGGGAACTGGCGCGTAAAAGTTCTGCATTGGTATCTCGCCTTCAGCCGGAACCTCGAACTCGACTGGCATCTCGATCACCATATCAGGCTCGCCGAACGTCCAGCCGGGAGTGTATTTCGGAAACGGCGGCAGGTCTTTGTCATCGCCCTTCGGCGCGCCGGCGTCAACCCAGGCGACGATGGTCTCGATCTCTTTTTGCGAGAGTCTGCGGTCGTTGCTGAAGTTGAGCGTCGAAGTGTGTGGATCGGCGTACCAGGGCGGCATCGTGCGTTCGACGACTTCTTCGCGGATGGCTTTGCTCCACGGGCGCGCTTCTGCGTAAGAGGTGAGCGGCATCGGCGCGACTTCGCCAGGGCGATGGCAGTTTGCGCACTTGTTGAAGATGATCGGCGCGACATCTTTGGTGAAAGTCACGCCTGCAGCCTCGTTCCTCTTCATGATCACCCCAGCAGCTGCAGCCAGCATTATGAGCAGAACGATGAATAAACGTTTCATGATTTCCCCCCTCAAAGATTCCTCCGCTAAGCCACACCAAGCGGCGCGAAGGCTTTATTCTTTCTTTGTGTTCCTTCGTGTGGCTTCGTGGAGGAATTTGACTATCGGCCGCTGGAACTGGCGGCCTGCGGTTGCGACCTTCGCAAGTCCTGTTTGTCGAGCGTGTAATCGAGATAACCGATCATCATCTCTTCCCAGGTCTGCGCCCCCCAACGAACTTCTTTCGTCGGGTCGGGGTTGAACTTGTTGTTGAGCGAGTTGTCGTAATGGGCCACGCAGAACAGCTTGCTCCCCTTCGGCGCGACAACCTCCTCTTTGAAGACGTAGGTCATCTGCCAGCCGAAGTCCCAGCGCGGCACGGACAGCAACACCTTCGACGTTCCATCCGGATAAACGAGCGTGTATTTGAAATCCTTGCCGCGCACGTGCATGTGCGGATGCAAGCTGTCGATGTGGCTGTCTTCTCCAAAAGCGAACTCGGACTTTACTTCGTAGTTGGGATCGCCGGGCGGGATCACGAAATTGCCTTGCGTCGCGCCCGCGGTAATGACGCGCTTTTCGACCGGATCTTTCGAGAAGATCAGGCCGACGCTGGTGCGATCGGTCCCGGATTCGCCGGTCGTGACATAGTGAATCTGGAATATGAGCATCGAGCCTTTTTTGATCAACTTCGCCTGACCCGCGCGCAGCGCCAGCGGGGCTTCACCGGGCGCCCATCCGACCAGACGGCCGTCCGACTCGGCGGGACGCTCGCCACGGGCGCCCCCTCCGCCTCGCGCGGAGAAGAGTTCATTCGGTGGAATCTCGCCCGGCTCCGGCAGCTTGCCCTGCCCAGGATAGCGCACGTCAATGATCACGTGATGCACGTTCCGGCGATTGCCCTGGCGAATCTCGGCTAACTGCACGTACTTGTCTTCGGTGAAATTGGTCGGCACGGCGAAATATTTATACGGGATCACTCCCTCGGCGGGCACGTTGTATTCGACTGGCATCGAAAGCGTGACCTCAGGCTTGCCGATCTGCCAGCCCTCGGTGTATTTCGGAGCCGGCGGCAAGTCTTTCGGATCGCCCTCCTTCGCGCCGCCTTCGACCCAGGCGACGATGGTGTCAATCTCCTTTTGCGAGAGGCGCGGATCGTTGGAGAACTCGCCGTGAGCGGAATCGGCGAACCAGGGCGGCATCGCGCGCGTCACCACCTTTTCGCGGATGGCCTTGGCCCAGGGCCGAACCTCCTTGTAGTTCATAAATGACATCGGCGCGACCTCACCGGGCCGATGACAGACCGTGCAGTTTTTCTGAAGGATCGGCGCGACGTCCTTGGCGAATGTCACTCCGGCCATCTTTTCGGCGCCGCGGCTAAAGCGCAACGCGAAGAAAAACGTCAAAGCTAGCGCGACGGCGATCGTGATCAATCTGATGGCGCCTTTCATAACAAACCTCCTGGAAAAGGATGAAAAAACCGTCGCCGGAATAGGCGACAGTCGCTTACCTACTTAAGACCGCGCGGAACGCGGCGCGGTCACAGATACTTCAAAAACCACTCGGCAGCCGCAGTGGCCGCCGTATTGAACGCCGCGCCGACGTCAATCCGCGTGTGTGGTACGCCGGGGACGCGCGCCACGTCGGTCGGCCCTTTGAGCAGCTTTGACGCGGCGATAGCGTTATGCGCTCTGGCGTCTTTCTCGGCGACGACAAACAGAGCAGCCGTCTTCTGTGGAATCTGTTCGACATACCAGAACGGATGATACTCGGCCAGCGCGAGCCTGGTCTCGAGATCGACAGAGGCGCGGGCGACGGGCAAGTATCCAACACGTGCGCGCCTCTGTTCGGCCAGCAACAGTTCGCCCGTCGGCGCGTAAGCCTTCCGCGGCGCGTCCTCGCCTTCGATGATCGGCGTCTGGGCGACCACGGCTTTGACGCGGGCGTCGGTCGCGGCGATGACGATAACGTGCCCGCCCGCCATACCAGCGCCCCACACGCCGACGCGCGCGCGATCAACGCCCGGCTCGCCCTGCAGATAATAGAGAGCGTTGCGAATGTCCAGAATCTGCTCCCGCGGGATAAGCCGCTTGCGCCGGATGCGCACTCTGGCGGTCATCTGCGAGAAGCGAAGCCGGTCATCGGTCTTGACCTCGTCCGACGTTTGCGGAAAACCGCCGCTCCTCCCCCATCCGCGATAATCAATGACCATCGCCACAAGTCCGCGCGAGGCGAAATGAGCGGCGTATTGCTCGACTGACGCCGCCGTCTCGCCCCAGTCGGGCGCTAGCGCGACCGCCGGCGCTTTGCTTTCAGACGAGAAGTTTTTCGGCGTGAAAATCTTTCCATAACACTCGACGCCTTCGCTGTAAAAACGTACGTCTTTCGCGGCGACGCCATCCGGCAGTGGCTCAATCGTCGTTACAGCCCGGCGCTGCATTCTTTGCCCTCGAGTTTGCGAGCCGGCGCGCAGAGACAATGAACCTGTCATGACAATAACAATGATAAGTATGATCAATACGCGTCTCATGTCTCGTCTTCAATCATGACTTTTTTTCAACTTCTTCCATTTCCACTTCGGGGGCGTCGGTATCAAGATTTCCCGCCCGCAAAGCAGTTCGCGCGCGTTCCGCTATCATCTCGTAATGTTCGCGCATACGGTCGATTTCTTCATCTTCCAATTCCTCTAAATCAAGCAGCGCGTTGTGGGCTCCTTTGACTGCGCGAATCAGCTCGTCCAGTTTGATCTGTATGGCTTCCGAATCCCGGTTCTGCGTGTTCTGAATAAGGAAGACCATCAGGAAAGTGACAATCGTGGTGCCCGTGTTTATCACCAATTGCCACGTGTCGCTGAATCTGAATATCGGCCCTGTCACCGCCCATGCCAGAATAACCGTAATGGCAATCACGAAAGCGATGGGTCTACCGCTCACCCGCGACGTCCATTTTGCAAAGCGGGTAAACGATGATTTGGATTTTGGAGGTCTCATATTTTTGGTTCCAGTAAGTTCCTGCAGGGCGAACGACGCATCGCTCAAGCTGAAAGCTACTCCGTCGCGCGCATTCCAAGATACTTCAGGAACCAATCCGCCGCCAGATTTGAACTCACCTCGAACCCGGCGAAAGAATAAATCTGAAAGTGCGTTAGATACGGAACCTCCGCGACCTGCGATGTTCCCTTGAACGCCTTCGATCCGGCGTAAGGCCCGCTGGGGCTGCGTGGCGGCAACAACTCGTCCTTCTCAACCGGAATCCAGAGTATCTTCGTCGTTTCAGGGATCCGTCCGAGCGCGGCGCCCGGACGGAACTCGCGATTGACCTGGCCGCTCCACATATCAATTTTGCTCTTGAAAGAGAAGCCGCCGTCAACTTCAGAGCCCTGGCCCGTGCGAGCGCGCCTGACGCCGTCTTCGATCATTTGCGGCGGGATCGCGACCGGGCCGCTCGCGTTGAGTCCGCCGACCGCGCCCACTTGCGCGACTACCGCTTTGACGCGGGCGTCCTGCGCCGCCGCCATCAATACCACGCTCGCGCCATTCGACGATCCCCAGACGCCGATCCGCTCTGGATCGATGCCGGGCTCGGTCTGAATGTAAGAAATGGCTGCGCGAAAATCTTCGGTCTCGCGGAAATTGTTCAGGTTCGTCCGCTTGATTTGAATGCGCGCTTCCTTCTCCCACACCGCGCGTTCATCGGTGGTCGTGTCCGGTTCGAGCAGCAAGACGTCGCCGCCGCTGTAGCCGTAGGTGCGATAATCAATCGCCATCGCCACGAGCCCCCGCTCGGCGAAGCGCGCCGCGTATTTCTCGATCCCAACAGCCTGGGCGTTGATACCGTGCCCGACCACGACAGCCGGCCACTTGCCCCGCGCGTTGAACCCTTTCGGGAAGAAGATTCTGCCGTAGCAAGGCGTCCCGTCGCTGTAGAACCTGATCTGCCGCGATCTGACGCCTTCGGGCAGCGCGAAGACCCAATCCTGCGGCTGCGTACCGCGCTCGCGCTTCATCTCGGGATCGGCGGCCTGCTTCTGCAACTCCGCGCGATACTTTTCGATGATGCCGGTGTTGATCTGAGCCGGCGCCCTGACGCAGGTCAGACACAGCGCGAACGCCGTTGCGACGAGCATGTTGACGAGACATAAACGCGGATGCCCTGACATAAGCGCCTCCTGACGCAGATAACTATTCTTTCTTTCCGGAGAAGTCCGCCTCGCCCATGTCCCCGAACTTGACTTTGCCCTTCATCGAGTCGCCATCAACGGTACCGGCGTATTCGAGTTGAATTTCCTGCCCCTGCGCATTTACCTTGACGGTGAACTTGATCTCCTTGCCTTTGATCGCGCCTTCGAGCGGCGATTCGCCAAACCGTCCTTTGTATGTGCCGGTCAATTTCTCGCCATCCTGCTTCAAAACGAGCGAGGGGTTGGCGGCGCCGTTCGGCGTTTCAAGTGTCAACTTCCAATTGCCGGCGACATTCGTGGTTTGCGCGCCGGCTGTCAGTACGACGGCGAACAGAAGAGCGGCGGCGGAAATTGTTATGGCGGCGATGATGCGTTTACGTAGTCTCTTCATTCTTTCTCCTTGAGATAGATTTACACGTGGCGGTAGCCCGACCGTGGGGAAGGGCGTGAATTTCGTGACCTATTATTTGTTCAATATCGCTGATATGTTCCTTTAATCGGCCCCTGGCCCACGCCAGGCTTGCTGAAATCGCAAACGCCCGCCGGGAAGATGGCCTTCATCCGAGTCTTCTGCGCGTCGGTGAAAGTTACCTTGTAATCGGCGAAGTCAATCGGCTTCAACTGGCATTTGATGATGTCGTTCGTGAGCGGCGCTCCGGCCACCAGCCGCGGCTCGCTGTGAACCGGATAGAGTGTATTGCACTTTCCCTTGCCGTCGAAGCTGGCCTTCTCGACTATCTTATTGCCCTCAGAGTCCCAGCAGGCGTCAACGGCCTCCGCCGGTTTGTGGCGCGCGACCTTGTCATGCGAGATCGGGGCCGGATCGGCTGCGATGTCGTCGAGCCATTTATTCATCGTGTCGAGCGAGAGCGACGCCAGGTCTGCGCCTCGATTCTGATCGGTTTGATTCCGCCCGCGCGTGGGGCCGATCCAGATTACCTGATTGTCAGAACGTCCATTGGCCCGTTCTAGGCGCGCGCGGATCGTCAGGTCGCGGTGACGGTCATGGATATCGCCTATCGCGTCGGTGTAAGGCCGCGCGTGCAGGATCGGAACGTTGGCCAGGCCGCCGCCGCCCGAATTCATCAGCCCGCTCGCATAAATCGCCCGCAGCGCGATCGGGTCTCCCACGGCGCGCTGCGGAATGAAGTTCCCGTCAATGTCATTGCCGCCGATTTTCTCGTTCAGTTCCAGGAATTCGTCCACGCTGATCGCGCCGTCATTAAAAGCCGCCAGTCCGTATTGCAATCCGACGTTGTCCTGCGGCTTGCGCGCGAAGCCGGTCTTCGGATCGCGTCCGTAGATATTGGCGCGCATCTCCTGCATCGTACACCGAGCGCCCTTCGGATTTTTCACCGGGTCATAAATCTTGCTGGCGTCATTCATCGCGCAGCCGCGCGCGTTAGTTGCGGTAAGCACCGGCACGAATGACCGTTCCCATGCGGCGGTGGTGCCTTTGGTAAAGCCTTCGACCGCCGTTTTCTTCGCGTCTGTCCAGATGGACGGATCGGCCTTTCGCCAGAAATTTTGTAACAACCCGGAATCCGCCGTGTGAAGCGATGAATCCGGGAACGAAAGCGTCGGCTGCAGGCCGTCTAGCAAGCCCGGATATATTTGCGTGATCACCAATTGCTGGATCGCGCCGCCCGATCCGCCGTTGCCGACAGTCCATTTCGGCGGGCCGTAGCGCTCAATGAAATACTCCTTGAGCATCATCAGCGCCTCGCCTTGCAACACCGCGTTGCCGTGCTGCTGATTGACCAGTTCGGTCGAGATCATGAAAGCGAATCCGCGCGAAAGATAGAGATGATTCAACGCGGCGGTCGCCTGGTTAACGCCCTGGTTGTATTGCGTGCCAGCGCCTCCGCCGAAACTCACGGCCAATTTACGGTTCCAACCCGGTCCGGGCCTCCACTCGCCACGATCTCCATTTATGGACGACGTCTCCGGATTCGGATCGTCGAGGATCGCGATGCGGTAAATGCTGCGATTGATCGTGCCCGAATCGACGCGCACGATGTAGGGCACGGTCTTTCCGTCGTTGGTCGTCGTATTGACCAGATCGGGCGGTCGCGGCCCCGTCGGATTTGCGAGCGTTTTGAAAGTGTTGTCCGACGCGCGATAGAAGTAATCGATCTTCTGCTTGGCCGAACAATCGGCGTCGAGCGGCTTGCCCAGTCCCGATTCGACCGTGCGGCACTCGTAAGGCGTCAGATGCGGCCCGGAAAGAATTGGCCCCGTGATCGGATAGTTCGTGATCTTCAGACTCGCCTGCGCAGGCTTTGGCGATTTGATCTTCACAATCAGTGTGTTCTCTCCGACGACCATCCCGCTGACCAATCCGCGAAAGCCGCCCGAGGCCGTGTCGAGCCTCAACTGGTTCGTGACATCCTTGCCGTTGAGCGTCAACGTGAGCTGGTTCAGTTGCGCGCCTGCGGGCGTTCCGACCTCGATGAGAGCGTCGCCGCCACTGACCAGATCGGGTCGCGACGACAGTGTCTTGATCTCCAGCCGCGTAGCAGTTTGAGAAAATCCCCCGCTGCCCCCGCTGAAAGACGCCAGAAGGCCAAGAACGGCGAAGGCCATGATCGTGGTTTGGCGGCTTGAGAGAACCAATTTCATTACAGGACCCATGCTTTCCTCCAAGACTCTTTTGCGGCTGCGTCTCCTGAAAGGACCCATGTTCTCCTCCAAGTCTCTATTGCGGCTGCGCGCCTGAAAGGACCCATGCTCTCCTCCAAGTCTCTATTGCGGCTGCGCCGCCTGAAAGGACCAATGCTTTCCTCAAGTCTCTATTGCGGCTGCGCCGCCTGATGTGCGGAAGGTCTCTGACCTTCCGGGAACGACTGGCCCACTAGTTTGGGCTACGCCCCTCTTCTCCATTCGATTCGATCAAGATCAACTTGCAACGGTTCATCATCTGTTTCGCATTTCTGCCAGTACCGCGCGCTCGACCAGCGATAATCAATCGCGCGTTCGACCAATTCGGCGCGGACAGGGTTTTGGTGGATGTAATTCACCTTCTGCATAAAGACGGCTTCGCTGAAGATCGAGAACACATTCTTCTCCTGCTGCCAGAGCGAGTGCTGATGGTTACGCTTCCACTCTTCGTGCTGCAATTTTTCGAGAGAGCTTTGGTAGTTCTTCACTTTCAAATATTCGATTACCCGGTGAGCGATTGTGCCCTTCACATAGCGCAAAAGGTTCGATGGCTTGTCGGGTTGATCGGTCAAAAGATGCATGTGATCGGGCATAATGACGTATGCAAAGAGCAGGAAACCGTGCGATCGCCTCGCTTCATCAATCGCATTGCAGGCGATGGTTTTAATCGCGCCGGTCTGGAAGACAGGCAAACGATCTTTGGCCACCATTGTGATGAATGGGGCCGGGGTGTCTCTTGAGATTCTAAATTTCTCTGGCGCCATAGCCGGAGGGGCATAGCCCCGAAATAAAAGTTCCTGCTCCCGGAAGGTCACAGACCTTCCGCACATCGGCGGCGGAGCCGCATCCGGAGGGGCATAGCCCCAAAATAAAAGTTCCTGCTCTCGGAAGGTCACAGACCTTCCGCACATCGGGCGGCGGAGCCGCGGGAATATAATTTCAAAGGACGCTCCTCAGCGTCTGGTTGCGCTGGCCCTGCGTTCATTCGTCGCTTCCGGCAGAGCAAACACGAAGAGCGTCGAACCGCTCTGAAAATTTCTCGCTTCAGGCCACAACGAGCCCAGCCCACTGGTAAAGATCGAACCGAGGCCCGAAGGCACGGCGACATATTGGCGTCCCTTCACGGCGTAAGTGATCGGTGATCCGCGCGTGCCTGAGCCGGTATTGAATGAATAAAGCTGCTCGCCTGACTTCGCGTCAAAAGCGAGGAAATTACCCTCGATATCGGCGGTGAAGATCAAATCGCCGGCCGTCGCGAGCAGCGATGAAGTCAGTGGATATTTCATCTTCACCGTCCATTTTTTCGCGCCGCTGACGGGATCGAAAGCGTCGATGTGTCCATATGCCTGACCGCCCGGCGGATGCTGTGGCGTGATCGTGCCGGCGACGAATCCCCGCCCTTCCTTCGGCTCTTGCCGAATCGGCGTGATCAACCCGCACCACTCGATGCCGTGATT
>DASTMP010000422.1:0-4199 GCA_035714085.1 Blastocatellia bacterium | reverse complement strand
TGCCGGGTCATAGCCGGAGAGGTAATAACAATACCGATCTCCGCCGTTAATGCCGTAAAGCGACGCGCGACACGCGCCGTCAATCCAGATCTCTTCGAATCGCAGGCGGCCGGCGAGCGCCAGACGCACTACAACATCGCGATGAAAATCCCTGAGCGATTGGCGCCCGGTGGCGCTGGAGCCTCCCCGACTGGCCCAGGACGACTCGTGCAACGCTAGGAACCTTTCAAAAGCCTCCACCGCCTGATCGGGATCGGTAACCACACGGTGATCGAAACCCGGCAGCCTGTGCAATCGGCGCAGGCTGCGGGAGAAGTAACTGGCGCGCGAGAAGCTTCGCAGCAATTCTTCCCAGGGCCTGTCCAGCCTCACTTGCGGGCAGACATAACGTGGTTCGAGCCGATACTTGAAATTCGCATCGCAGCCGAAACGCCAGGCCAGCCAGGGCGCGCTGGGCGAATCGCATGGCAACCCGTCAAGCTCCAGGATATCGAATTCGACGTGTTCCGCGATGTGCCCGAAGAGGACATTGGCGCATTCCTGTTCATAACCGGGCAGCGCCAGCACGTCCAGATAATCTGAACCGCCGAGCTGGTCGCCGAGAAACGAGATTCGACGAACGCGCGCCGTCGTTCCTTTCAACCGCCGCTCCTCTTCGCCTAGCGCCAACAATCCGACCAGCAGACCGCCTGCTCGCGCGCAGAACAGGCGCGGGCGCTTTCCGCGCCCCAGCCATTTATGCCAGGCCGATATCCACTCCCACGAAAGGAATGGCGACGCGTTGGTTACATTGAAAAGCGCCTGCCACTCCGGCGCCAATGATGACAAGGCCTCGGCGCCACTAAGCTCTTCCACTATCAATTTGTTCACATCAACACCTCGCCTGACGTTAGCGAACACCGTGTTGGGCGCCTTTGGGGTTCAGCGCGCTAAAGTCGCACCCGACGTCTTTGCCATCGGCGCCCGCGTTTTTATAAGGGCTGGTCGGAGCAAGACGGTAATCTTCACCGGCCAGGTCGACGAAACCCACCCGACTAAGAAGAAGAGGCATAAAGTTATCCGCCGGATAAGTGATTTCCGGCGGAACTCCCGCGATTACGTTTTTCTTGAAGTCGCATTTGGGGAAGTAAAATCCGAGCGCGTCCAGGCCCGGACTGCGATTGCTGCCCAACACGCCGTAAAGATTGTTCCGCGCGACGTTGTTGCGAAAGCCGAATCCTTGACTCGGCGAGCCGTCTGCGACAATGAGCGCGCCGCTATGAATGATCGTGTTGTGATCGAAAGTGATATTGACAGGCCCTCCGACGAGTTGCGCGAATCTGCCGTCCGCCGGCCCGTATTTGGCGCTGCCCCATTTATCGCCGTCAATGTCTTCAATCAGATTGTTCTTGATCAGGATTCGCTGCGACGGCTGGCTCGGGCTGCTGTCGTCCGGCCCGGCGATGTTGAAGCCGCTGCCCGAGTGACGCAGGATGTTGTTGGTGAAAGTCACGTCCTGTACCGTGGCCCACGGCGCCGCTCCGTCCTCGCCGCGCGGCGTGAAGAGTATGGCGAAGCCGTTCTGAGCGTCCGCCCAGTTGTTCTCGAAGACGTTCTGATCTATGAGCGCTCGCTGGGCGTTTTTCAGCTCGAAAAGATTCTTGATCGTCCAGGGCCTTCCGGCGTAAGTGGAATGGCCTTTCTTCCACGAGAGGGGCTTATGGACATGGTTTAATCTGAACTCGATGTCGGACGCGATCAGATTCTGAATCGAAGGTTTGGCCCCGCCGAACATAACGTTCTCGCCCGCCCCTTCCAGGTAGTTGTTAACGATCTTAAACGGCCCCGGCCCGTTCCATCCGCAGATCGCCTGCGTGTCGAATCCTTCGCCGTGACAGTTCGAGATGTATGAATCAATCACCGCCGCGCGGGCGCAGTTGAGCGCGACGCCCCTCGAAACATTGCCGGTGTCGTTGCCGTGAATGTAGCAGCGGTCAATGATCAGATCGTGCGGCGCCTTGGCCAGCGACTTCTGATCGGCGCCAAACGAGACCATGTTGTAAATGTTCTTGCCCGCGGCCACTCCGAATTCGACGCCGATGAAGCGGTAATGATGGGCGCCTTCGTCCGTATACACCGTCGGGTCGGAATTCGGGCTGATCAATTTGGGCATAATTGCGCTCTTGACAGGAGTGATGCGCGTTCCGGGCGGAGGCAGATCTGCGTCAGCCGCCGAAGTGCGAATGACGATCCAATCCGAACCGCTCTTGCTGGGCAACCGGAAATTGCCGGTAAAAGTCGCGCCCGCTTGAAGCCTGATCACGTCGCCGGGCCGCGCTTGATTAATCGCAGCTTGAACGTCGCCGCCGGCCATGACGTTGATGGTCTTGCCGGCCGGCGCCACGTAAGTCGTATCCAGAAAAACGCGCGGAGGCTCCGGATCGCTCGGAGCGAGCGTCGCCGGGCGCGGTCGGTTTAAAACGGATTCGATCGCGCTGGCGTCGAAAGGCGTGGCGACAGGTTGCCGGTAGCATCCCTGCATGGCTCTCACGACGCCGAAGAAGCAGATCGCCAATATCGCAGGCGTCATCAACGCGATTTTTTTAGCCCATTTCATGACCCCTCCCATATAGGCTCATGCCTACGCGTCCACGTATTCACGAATTTTATCCAGCCGCGCTTCCCAACTTTCGCCGCGCATCGCTTCACTGCGACCCGCGCTCGGCCCGGGGTCGAGTAGCGCCTGCTCGACCTCGAACAAAAAACTCTCGTGATCTCTTCCGATGCGGCAGCCTCCGATCGCTTCCACTTCAGGGATCGCGGTCGAAACAACTTGTAAACCCGCCGCCAGATACTCGCGCGCCTTGAGCGGGTTCGCGTTCAACGTCAACTCGTTGACGCGAAACGGCATCAACGCGACATCGAAACCTTTGCAGTACGCGGGCAGCGCGCTATATGGCGCGCGCCCGAGTAGATGAACGTTGGGCAGGCGTTCGAGCGATGAGACGTCGGTCGTCGCCTTGCCGAGCGCCACCAGCGACCCGGTCGAAAAACGCTCGGCCACGCTCGCCATCAGCCCCACATCCACCCAATCGGCGATTAACCCGAAGAAACCGATCACCGGACGGGGAAGGTTGGCGATCTCTTCCGGCACGATCGTTTCCGCGTCGAGCGCGCGGCGGAAGTGCGCATAATCGACGCCGTGACGGACGAGCGCCGTGCGTGGGTTGAACGGCGCTTTGGATTGATAGAGCTGGTCGGACGAGACGATCACTAAATCGGAGCGCCGCATTAGTCGCCGCTCCAATTCGCCCAGAGCCTTCGAGTCCACGCCCGTGAAGGCCATGTATTCGTCCACGCAGTAATAAATGACCATCTCTTCGCCCAACTCGCCCGCAATCACCGATGCCGCCGGATTGAAGACCCAGTTGATGGCCCGCTTGAACCGGAGCCGTCGCATCGCGCGTTTGACCTGCCAGCGCAGAAAGCGGCGGTTGAAGGCGCGAACGCCGGGATTGCCGTAAGCGGGGATCGCCAGTGGGTTGAGAGCGAAGATATTCGGCTCGACCTCCCGCAGCGGGCTTGCCGCCGCCGCCAGTTTCCAGAACGCTCGGCTCAAATCGGCCTTGGACGCGGTCGGCGTTCGGTAGCCGATGGAATTGACCCAAAGCACACGATTCTCTCGCGCCATCAACCGCATCAGATGCGTCTTCGACAGCGGATCGCCGTTCCAGTCGTGGCTGAAGCAGAGCATGTCTCTGCCACGCAAAGAGCCGGCCGCGATGGTCGCGGGGGTCTTCTTGATCGCTACGTTTACAGTTGTCATTTCTTCATTCAACTCTAGCCACAGAAACGCCGCAGACACAGAGTGAAGGAGATGTTCAGTCTTCACCTTCCCGCAACTCTTCTCTGTGTCTCTGTGTCTCTGTGGTCGTGTATTTCTCCGTCGATGAATTGGCGCGCCCACATCTCGAAATTAACCAGTGACCAGAGCCGCTGGGAATGATCTCGCGCGCCCGATTGATGTTCGGCGACAAGGTTGCGGACAAAAGCCGGATCGAAGACGCCGCGATCGAGACTTCGCGCGCCGAGAACGTATTCATCGATCACCGGGCGGTAAGCCCCGCGAAACCACGCGCCGACGGGGACGGGAAATCCCATTTTGCGCCGCGTCAGGATCGGTTCCGGCAGAACGCCTTTCATGCTCCGGCGCAGGACGT
>DASTMP010000421.1:0-9961 GCA_035714085.1 Blastocatellia bacterium | reverse complement strand
CGTCGCAACATATCCAGCGCCGCATTGACTGACAGCAGGCGAATGAATTGCCGGTCGCCGGGAAAGATGAATTTGCGCGTCGTGGTTTGCGAATCGTCCGCGAGCGCGATATAGACCAGCCCGACCGGCTTCTCCTCGCTGCTCCCGCCTGGCCCCGCTATGCCGGTGACGCTCATGCCGAAGGTCGAACCGGCGCGCTTGCGAACTCCCGCGGCCATCGCCCCGGCCACCTGCTCGCTCACGGCGCCATGAGTTTCAATCAATTTCTTCGGCACGCCTAGCAGATCGATTTTCGCTTCATTCGAATAACTGACGACGCCTTCGAGAAAATATTCCGAACTGCCCGGCACGTCGGTGATTCGCCCGGCGAGCAATCCGCCGGTGCAACTTTCAGCCGTCGCCAGCGTATAACCGCGCAGTTTGAGCAATTGGCCGACCACCTCTTCGAGCGTTTCGTTGTTACGTGAGAAGATGTATTCGCCGAGGACTTCATCGAGTTGCCCGCCGAGTTCGTCGAGCAGTTTCCCTGCCTCGGTCTCCTTGCGCGCCTGGGCCGTCAGATGCAATTCGATCTGGCCGTCTTTGAAGAGGATCGTTGTCGAGTGGTTCTGGTATTTCTTGTAAATCGGCGCGGCCAACTCGTCCACGGCCGATTCGCCCAGACCGAAGATGCTCAAGGTTCGTCGCACGATCAGCATATCGCCCGCGCGCTGTTTCAAGACCGGAGCGACCGAGGCGTCGAAGATCGGCTTCATCTCCCGCGGCGGGCCGGGCAGCATGACGACCGTGCGGTTGCCCTCGGTGATCAGCATTCCCGGCGCGGTGCCGTTGTTGTTCTCCAGGATCTGCGCGCCGTGGATGACGAGCGCCTGGCGGGAGTTGTTTTCCGGCATCGGCATGTTGCGGCGGGCGAAGCGCGCCCTGAGCTTTTCGAGGATCGCGTCTTCCAGAATCAATTGGCGCTTCAAGACGCGCGCGAAGATTTTCCGCGTGATATCGTCTTCGGTCGGCCCCAGCCCGCCGGTGGCGATGACGATCTCGGAACGCTTTATCGCGTCGCGGACGGTCTCTTCCAGCCGCGCCTCATCGTCGCCGACCACGGTCTTGAGTTTGACCTCGATGCCCATCGAGTTGAGCCTTTCGGTCAGCCAAAGCGAATTCGTGTCCATGCGGAACGGCGTCAGCATCTCGGAGCCGATAGCTATGATTTCAGCGTTAAGCATAAGTAGGTCGTAAGTAGGTAGATTGATCATCGCCGCGCGTCAGCAAGGGTCGCTTGCAAAAGCCCCCCTTGCTGACGCGCGGCGAAGTTTAAATAGCCAGCGTTAACAATAATGACAAAGCCACAGCGGCGTAGACGCCGGCGAGCGCGTCGTCCATCATCACGCCAAGACCGCCGGACAAACCCTGAAGCCTGTTAATAGGATACGGTTTGAAAATGTCGAACGCGCGGAACAGGGCGAAGCCCGCAATCATCCACCAACGCCAGTTCGCGCCTAGCTTTGCCAGATATGGCGCGATGAAAACGAACGAGATGATCTGTCCGAAGACCTCATCAATCACGATCTGGCCCGCGTCTTTGCGGTCGAAAATCTTTTCGGCGCGATCGCTCGCCCAGACGCCGAGAGCGGCGAAGACCGCGCTGGCTGCGATCAGGATGTTTTGCAGAAATAATATGTTGGAGCCGAAGACCGCGATCAACCCATAAGCAATCAGCAATCCGACGATTGACCCCCATGTGCCGGAGCCGAACGGAATGAAGCCCGCGCCAAAACCGGTTGCGACGAAGACCGCGATGAAATCGGCGCCGCCCTCGATCCTGAGAGCTTTTCCGCGTTTGGAATCGAACGGGTTGTTTTGAGTCATTGTGATGGCATCAGGCCGCGCGACGACGCGCCTCGGCGGATTGCAAAGCCTTCTTCGACAACTACTCTTGCCACCAGATCATACTCATGCGCCTCGGTGATTTCGATCTCGATGAAATCGCCCGGTCTGCCCGCGAAACCTTCCGGCGCGTCGTTGATCAACACATGCCCATCAACATCCGGCGCCTGCGATTCCAATCGGGCCTGCAGCAAAAGTTCACTCTCTTGCGAAACGCCTTCGAGCAGCGCCCTGAACCGCGTTCCGATCAGAGCCTTGTTGCGCCGTTTTGAAATCCTGGCCTGCTGGCGCATCAGCTTCGCGCGCCTCTGCCGCATCACGCTCGCCGGAACTTTGTCGCTGATTTCGTATCCGATCGTGCCCTCTTCATCGGAATAAGTGAAAACACCCACGCGGTCGAATTCGATGTCGCGCGCGAAACTCATCAACTCTTCAAAATCTTCGTCGGTCTCGCCGGGAAACCCGACGATGAATGTGGTGCGAAGCGCGACGTCGGGGACGAACCGGCGCGCTCGGTCGAGCAGTTTTTCGAGTGATTGCCGATTGCCTCCGCGCCGCATCCGCTTCAAGACGGCGGCGCTGGCGTGTTGCAGCGGCATGTCGAGATAGTCGCAGACCTTCGGCTCCTCGGCCATTGCCGCGAGTGTCGCGTCGCTCAACGAGTTCGGGTAGGTGTACATCACGCGAATCCATTCGACGCCATCAACGCGCGCGAGCGACCGCAGCAGATCGGCCAGGCCGTCCTTGATCCCCAAATCCAACCCGTACTGCGTCGAATCCTGCGAGATCAGAACGAGCTCCTTGACGCCCGCCGCGGCAAGCTGCTCGGCCTCGCGCAAAATCGATCCGGCGCGGCGCGAACGGTAGCGCCCGCGCATTTGCGGAATGGCGCAAAAAGCGCAGGTATGGTCGCAGCCTTCGGCGATCTTGACGTAAGCGAAATGCTTCGGCGTGGCAAGCAGGCGCGGCGCAGTCTCGTCATAGATGTAGGTCGGCAGCCCGCGCGTCATCCAGGTCATATTAGCCGCGTGGGCGTTCGACGCGACAAACGCCGCGTCATGAGCCTCGACCGCCGCCGGATCGACTGCCGCGACGATCTTCTCGATCTCGCTCGTGCCGAGCACGGCGTCGATTTCCGGCAACTGATTAAGCAGGTCGCGGCGATAGCGTTCGACCAGACAGCCGGCGACAACCAGCCGCTTCAGATTCGCAGAATCTTTCAACTCGGCCATCTCGAGGATCGTATTGATCGACTCCTCCTTGGCCGATTGAATGAAACCGCAGGTGTTGACGACGATCACGTCAGCGGCCTCGCGGTCGGTGGTCAATTCGTAACCATGTTGTTTCAGTTGTCCCATCATCACCTCGCTGTCCACCAGATTTTTGGGACAGCCGAGGCTGACGAAACCAATTTTTTGAACCTTAGTCTTCATCTCATTTATCAGGGCGTTTAAGTATTTCGACCCATAGTATCATATGTACGTTTGGCGGGCTTGCGTTATGATTGAAGCCTGATTTACATGATTTTCCAATATCCAACTCGAATTGCTGGCCCGGCTTACGGCGCCGATCCGGTAAGCGCAATCGCAAACAAATCTAAAAGAGCTATGAGTTTACTGACGCAGAGCGAGGTTTACGAAGAGATCAGCAGGGCGCAACGCGAGAAGAGGAAACTCGCGGTGGCGACGATTGTGACGACTTCCGGTTCGACGCCTCAGCGCACGGGGGCCAAACTGTTGGTCTTTGAAGACGGCGGGATGATGGGCACGGTCGGTGGCGGCTGCGTTGAAGCCGATGTCTGGGCCGAGGCGCGCGAGGCGCTGGCCGAAAACAAGCCGCGTCTGTGCAAATTCAGCCTGCGCGACAATCCGGATGTCCCTCCTGACGAAGAGGGAATGATCTGCGGCGGCGATATGGAGGTTTTCATCGAAGTTTGGAATTGATTGTGGTTGGTGGTTGGCCGTTGGTTGTTGTGTATAAAAGCGGCGATAGAAAAACCAACCACCAACCACCAACCACCAATCACCAACCACTATGCTATCCCCAACTGAAATCTCATCCGCATTGAAACAATCGCTCGCCGATGGCGAGGCGCTGTGTGTCATTTCTTTGATGGAGACGGGCGGGCGGCCCGCTATACACGCCGCGCGGCTGCTGGTCAAAGAAGGTGGCGCGACCGCCGGAGGCTCGCTCGGATATCGGGCGCTCGATGAGATCGCCGCGCTCCATGCCGTCGCCCTGATGAAAGACGAGCGTCAGGAGATAGTCGTCGCGCGATTGAGTGAATTGACCGATTCGGCCGCGTCGCTAGCGAGCGAGATCGGAGCGGAAGACGAGAGGCGAATCGGCGATGCGCGGCTGCTTTTTGAAATTTCGCGGCCGCCATTGGAATTGATCATCTGCGGCGGAGGCCATGTCGGACAGGCGGTCGCAAAGGCCGGATCGATGCTCGATTTTAAAATCACCTTGATTGACGACAGGCCAGAGTTCTCATCTCGCGAGAAATTTCCCGATCCCAGCGTTCGCCTGGTCACTGGCGATTTCACCGAGGCCCTGAGGTCTCTGAAGATCACACAGGCTTCGCACGTGGTGATAGTCACGCGCGGCCACAGGCACGATGAGATATGTTTACGCGAAGTGATCGAGAAACCGGCTCGCTATATCGGGATGATCGGCAGCCGGCGCCGAGCGACCACGATCCGCGAACACATGCGGCGCGAAGGCGTGGGGGTTGAACATCTGCGCCGCGTTCATTCGCCGATCGGGCTGGACATCGGCGCGATCACGCCCGAAGAGATCGCGCTCGCGATCCTGGCCGAAATCGTGCTGGCACGGCGCGGCGGCAGCGGCGCTCCGAAGGGCGCCGAGGGGCCGATGGCCCGCGCGCGGTGAAGGAGATAGTCTGGGGATGGCTGGGAATGATTTATGGGGAAAACATCTCTCCCAACACTCTCAACACGTCTGATTGTGTTTTCGTATCAATACGGCCAAGCTTTTTAGCAAGTCTTGTTTTGTCCACTGTGCGAATTTGATCAAGAACGACCTGTCCCTGCTTGCCTTGGAATTTGCAGGCCACTCTCGTGGGATATGCCGTGCCCTTTGTGGTCATCGGCGCGATGATGACAGTGGCGATGTGGCGATTCATCTCATCCGGTGAAATTACTATACCTGGACGTGTCTTCTTCATTTCGGCGCCGGTGGCAGGGTCCAGGTTGATCAAAAAGACATCAAATCTTTTGACTACCACTCCCATTCCTCCCGATCCCATTGGGTTTGGCCGATTAAGTCATCATATAGCAATTGATCGTCCCCACGCTCCGCCATGGCTTGAAACGCCTCGTCCCACCCTTGCCGAGGGTAAGTGACCGGACGGATGATAATCTGATCGTCCTGCGCTTCCAGTTCCACCTCGTCGCCAAGATTGGTCTGTTCCAGAAAAAGCTTGGGAATACGGATTCCTTGCGAATTGCCAATTTTGATGATCTTAGCCCTCATGGTAATCACATTGTAATCACGTATATAATGGCAGTCAAGCCGGAGTTCGCCAGCTTTTTCTGCAAGCCTGCTGACGCTTCACGTTCTACCCACGAGCAGGCCGCTATTGATCACAGACACTCATCGTCAAGCGCGCGGCGGCGCAGCCCATCGCTTCGGCGGCCTCGGGCTGGTGCTGGGAAAACCTCACGACCGGATAACAGGAGGTAATCGTTATGCGCCATCGACTGATCGGCTCGATATTTGTGTGTCTTTTTTCGGCTTTGATCGGCGCCGCCAGGTTTTCGGCGAACAGCCCGGGCCTGCGCGTCAATGAATCGGCCACGAAATTCTCATTGCAGAAGGCGGGCGCCGTCGTCTCGCTCGCGATCGAAAATTCCAGTTCCTCCGCGTTGACGGCGCGAATCAAGCTGGAGTTGGTTGATCCGCGTGACGCAGTTCGCGCGACGGCGATGAGCGAGGTTTCTATTCCGTCAGGTCCCAGCGTATCGACCGTGCCGTTGGTCAAAACCGGCGCGGGCGATTACGACGTCAGAGCGCTGCTCTGGCACAGGGTCCGTTACGAAATCGCAGCAATCAATCCTTCGGGCGATCCTTCAGGCAAAGAGACTGATCCGGTCTCCGGCCTCATCTCGCTGTCCGAAATCATGCCCGACATTTTCCGGTTGCAGGTCTCGGCGCCGCAGGAAGCGGGCAAAGAGGCAAAGTACACAATTCGCGCGCGCGCGCTGCATCCGCTGACCGGAAAACCCGCTTCCGACGTGAATGTGGAAGCCCGGATGACTTACGAAGAGGACGATAATGAACGCGAGTTGAAGTCGTCGGGCGTGACCAATTTCATCGGCGAGGCGTTGCTGGAATTCAAACTGCCCGGCCCACTCAAAGCCGAGGATGTCGAGATCAAAGTCGTAGCGCGGCGCGGCGGCTTTTTACAGGAGGCTGAGGAAGAGGTCAGTCTTCTCTATCCGAACCAGGTCCTGGTCAGCACGGACAAACCGCTCTATCAACCGGGGCAGACGCTGCGTGTCCGCGTTCTCGGTCTGGATCGAGACCGGAAGGCGTGGGCGAATGTCGAGGGATTGCTGAAGATTCGAGACCCTGAAGGCAGCTACATCTTCCGCGCCGGATTCAAGACTTCGCGCTTCGGCGTGGCGAGCGTTGACTGGCCGATCTCGGACAGCGCACGATTGGGCGAATATTTCATTGAAGCCTGGCTGGGCGAAGAGAGCCCGCGCAATGCGCCCGGCAGCCAGTCGTTCAAAATCAGCCGCTACGACCTGCCCAATTTCGTCGTCAACGTCAAACCCGATCGCGGCTATTACCTGCCGGGACAGAACGCCGAGGTCGAAGTGCGCGCCGATTATCTTTTCGGCCAACCTGTCAAACGTGGCCGCGTCCGCGTCGTGCGCGAGACCGAACGGCGCTGGAATTACCGCGAGCAGAAATGGGAGATTGAGGAGGGCGAGAAGTACGAAGGCGCGCTTGACGATGACGGGCGTTTCGTCGCTCGCATCGACCTGGCGGAAGAGCTAAAAGACTTCAATCCGGGATCGTATTCGCGCTTCCGCGACCTGCGCTACGCGGCCTATCTGACCGATCCTACGACGGGTCGCACCGAACAGCGCCGTTTTGACTTGCGCATTACAAAAGAGCCGATTCACGTTTACTTGATCGAACGAGGCAGAGTCAGCGATGGATTGCCGCTTCAGGTTTATATTTCGACATTTTATGCGGACGGCTCTCCGGCGCAGTGCGAGGTGGCGATCAGTCAGACGTTCGGCGATGAGAATGACGGCGCCTCGAAGGCCGGGAATGGAAATGTCGAGCGGCTTCTGGCGACCGTCAAAACCAATCGGTATGGCGTCGCCAAGGTCGCTTCGCTCGACGCCGGCAAAACCAATGAGAACGAAGCTCTCTGTTTAAAGCTCATCGCGCGAGACGATCAAGGCAGATCGGGGCGAGATGTTCACGAATACGAGGATCATTCCACGCCCGCGATGCGCGTTGAGACCGACAAGACGCTCTATCGCCTCGGGGAGCCGATCAAAGCGCGATTGACTTCAAATTCACCGCGCGCAAATTGGATAGTTGATTTGATGCGTGGCTCCCGGCTGCTTTTCACGCGCGCGGTCCAATTGAAAGAGGGTCGCGCCGAAATCACATTTCCATTCAATCAGGAATTCGGCGACGAGTTGATGATTGTGGCCTATCCGGCCTTCAGCGAAGATAGCGACGCCTGGAACTCGGCCGGCGCCGCCAGAGTTCTATATCCGCGCGACCGCGAGCTGAAACTGGACGTCAAATTCGATCAGGCTTCGTACCGGCCCGGCGACGAGGCGCGCGCCGATCTGCGCGCGCTCACGTCGCAAGGCCGCGCCGCTGAAAGCGCCCTCGGCGTGGTGATCTTCGACAAGGCAATCGAGGAGCGCGCGCGAACCGATCAGGAGTTCGGCGGTCGAGGCTTCGGCTTTTACGAGTGTTTCCGCGACCTGCTCGGCGTGGGAGACGAGCTGGCCGGCGTCACGCGACGTGATCTCGACCGGATCGATCTCTCGAAGCCTTTGCCCGAGGGGCTGGAACTGGTCGCGGAGATTCTGCTCAACCAGCGTGATTATGGCTATGACCGCCCGGAGATCTTCCGCGGCGACGAGTTCGAGACCGATCCAGGATGGGTGTTCAGATCGGCCATCTCAGCGAAGCTCAGACCCGTCGAGGATGCGCTCGACTCACAGTACAAGTCGAAATCGATCTACCCGGTTGATGAAACCACATTGCGACGTCAGATGTTGCTCGCCGGAATCGAGCCCGATGAACTGCGCGATCCGTGGGGAACGCCTTATCGCCCGAAATTCTCGGTCGGAGGGATTTACGACATGTTCGATCTGATCTCCGCCGGACCTGACAAACGCTTCGACACGGATGATGATTTCAGCGCATCCAGCAAATCGTGGCAATACTTCGTTCACACCGCCTCGGCCATCGCGCGAACAGTCGAAAATCATCATGCGCGAACGGGCGGCTTCGTCCGCGACCGCGAAACGTTGCAGCGCGAAATGATGTCGCGCGAGTCCGTTGACATTGACGCGCTCGGCGACCGCTGGGGCAATCCGTATCGCTTCGAGTTTGGCGTCGAGGGGAGCGCTTATTCCATAAGCGTCAAAAGTGGCGGGCCGAACGGGCGATTCGAGGATAAGCGGGAGAAAGGGGGATCGGACGATTTCACGGTCTCCACTTGCCTGATCGAATACACCGCCGAAACCAAAGCGCGAATCGACCGCGCTCTGACGGCCCATTTCAGAAAAACGAAGCTGATCCCGCAGGACTACGACGCCTTGCGCGAGGCTCTGAAAAAATTTGGCGTTGATTTCGACGAACTTCGCGACGGCTGGGGCAATCGCTACTATGCGACGTTCAGGACCACTTCGCATTACTCCGATCATGTGACGCAACTCGATCAGGCGCGATACGGCGAGAAGTCGAAGCCGAAGACCGAAATCATCCCGGTCACTCAGCAGGTCGCGCACGTTAAAATTCGCAGCCTCGGCGCGGATGGCAAAGAAGGGACTTATGACGATTTCGACGTGACCAGTTTCGCGCAAATCGTTGGCGAAGAGTCGGCAAAAGACACCGCCGAAAAAAACACCCCGCAGACGAAGCCGAAGGTTTTCAGCTTTTCAGGCGAAGGCGGCGCAATTGCCGGAACCGTCATTGACCCTACTGGCGCGATCATCTCGAACGTGAATGTGACTGCCAAACATGTTAATAGCGAATCGGTCTGGACGGCTAAAACCAATACCAACGGCGCATATTTGTTGCGCGATCTTGCGCCGGGAGTTTACGAAGTCCGTTTTGACGCGATGGGTTTCAAATCTTCAGTCATCACCGGCGTGGCGGTCTATTCGTCGAAGTTAACGAAGGTCGATGTGACGCTCGATGCCGGCGGGGTAACGGAAACGGTGACGGTCTCAGCGGAAGCGCCGCATGTGATGGCCACTTCAAGCGCGGTTTCAATAGTTACACGCTCTGGTGTTGAAGCGTCGGCGACTATTGCGCCGCAGCAAATCGCGACTCCCCGCCTGCGCGAATACTTCCCGGAAACGCTGCTCTGGCAACCTCAGATCGAAACCGACAAACAGGGCCGCGCGCATTTGAAATTCAAGCTCGCCGACAACATCACGACCTGGAAGATGTCGGTCGTCGGCTCGACGGTTGACGGCGAGATCGGGATCGCCGAAAAGGAGTTTCGCGCCTTCCAGCCCTTCTTCGCAGAGCACGACCCGCCGAAAATTCTGACCGAAGGCGACGAGATTTCACTCCCCGTCGTCTTGCGCAACTACCTGGACAAAACACAGACCGTCAGCGCCGAGGTCAAGCCTGAAAGCTGGTTTGAATTGATCGGCGCAGCGCGCAAACGCGTCGAAGTCAAAGCCGGAGACGCCGGTCAGGTGGTCTTCGACTTCCGCGCCATCGCTTCGGTCAAGGGCGGCAAACAGCGCGTCACGGCGTTCGGCTCCGACGCGAGCGACGCCGTCGAAAAACCGGTCAGCGTTCATCCCGACGGCGAAGAACTCGCTCAGACCGC
>DASTMP010000420.1:0-14082 GCA_035714085.1 Blastocatellia bacterium | reverse complement strand
CCGGCGAACCGAAAGCGCAGATCCCCGCCGTGCGAAGCGTAGTGCAAGCGATTGACGATAATCTCCCCGCGCAGGAAATCAAAACGCTGGAAGAAACCGTCGGCCTCCAATTCTGGCCCGCGCGCGTGTTAGCGGGATTGTTGGCGGTTTTAGGCTCAGTCGGACTGCTGCTCGCATCGGTTGGCGTCTACGGCGTGATGTCGTATGTGGTGGCGCAGCGCACGCGCGAGATTGGTGTGCGTATGGCGCTGGGCGCCCAGTCGCGCGATGTTTTGAAGTTGATCGTCAAACAAGGCGTAGGGCTGACCCTCACTGGCGCGGGCGCCGGGCTGGCGCTGTCATTCGCGGCGACGCGGTTGATCGCCAGTCTGCTTTACGGCGTCGAAGCCACTGATCCGCTCACTTTCATTTTCGTTCCATCGTTCCTGCTCGGCGTGGCGCTTGTCGCCTGCTATCTGCCCGCGCGTCGCGGAACAAAAGTCGACCCGATACTGGCGTTGCGCAGCGAGTAATTCGTTTGGTCGCAATTCGGCGCGAGTAAAATAAAAAATTGAAACGCAGGCCAGGGAAGCTACACTCACCCCTTGAAATAAAAAAAATAGGCAGGATTTACAGAATTTTTCAGAATTTTGCGCATCGGGTTTAATCCTGAGAAATCCTGTAAATACTGTCTAGTATCAGAGGAAACACCATGAAAAAAATTGCGCTTCTCAACTTCTTTTCCCTCAGCGTCGGTCTGCTGGCCTTAGCCTGGGTCGTCAATCACGCTGGCTTAGCGGTACAGGCCCAGGCTCAGGGGGATATTCAGAGAACTTTTTCCGTTCGCCCCGGCGGCAGGTTAGTGATGGACGTTGAGCCGGGTTCCATTGAAGTGAAGACCACGGGCGACTCCCGGATTGTCGTGGACGTTATCCGGAAGGTCGAGCGGGCGGGCGATTACAGGGCAGAGGAGATACTTCGCCAACACGAGGTCAACTTCGAGCAACAGGGAAACAACCTTATCATCCGGGCGAAATTTCCACGCGAAGATTTCTGGCGGCGCCGTCGTCCAGGCCTTCAGGTGCGCTACGTGGTCTCCATCCCGACCGAATTCAATGTCGACCTTAAAACATCCGGCGGAGGCATCCGTGTGGACGATTTGCGAGGCGAAGTGCGTGTGAAGACCTCAGGGGGCGGTTTGCATTTTGGGAAAATCGAAGGCCCGATCATTGGAAACACTTCTGGAGGAGGGATCACTCTGGCGGGTTGCAACGGAAAGGTCGAGGTCAGGACATCCGGAGGAGGGATAAACATCGGCTCTGGCGCGGGCGAATTATTAGCCGAAACCTCAGGCGGGGGGATCGAAATCGAGGATTTTGCCGGCGACGCGTTTGTCAGGACCAGCGGCGGAGGGATCAGGATAAACCGCATCGAAGGATCCATTGACGCTTCAACCTCCGGAGGCCCAATCGTTGCGGCGCTCGGCGGTCAACCGAAGAAAGATTGTCGCCTCCACACATCGGGCGGAGGCATTACCGTGGAGTTGGACGAGGCCCTTTCCTTGAACATCAACGCCGAAGCGAGCGGCGGAGGCGTGTCCACCGAACTGCCACTAACTGTCCAGGGGGAACTGCGAAAAGGCTTGCTCAGAGGGACGCTCAACGGTGGCGGGCCAGCGCTGATTCTTCAAACCAGTGGAGGGAGCATTCACTTGCGCAAACTTGGGCGACAATAGCATGATTCAAAAATGAAGACGATCGCGGCGCGCACGCTTGACCAATTGAAGATCAACTATGAGCTGCGCGCTTACGAGGTC
Source organism: Blastocatellia bacterium (assembly GCA_035714085.1). Taxonomy (GTDB): domain Bacteria; phylum Acidobacteriota; class Blastocatellia; order RBC074; family RBC074; genus JAJVID01. The sequence continues at coordinate 12,287 of DASTMP010000420.1, read as the reverse complement.
AGCGAAGATGAACTCGACGCCGTCAGCGTGGCGCGCAAGGTCAACATGCCGCCCGAAGCCACGTTTAAGACGCTGGTCACCCGCGGCGACAAGACTGGCGTAATTCTGGCCTGCGTCCCTGGCGACGCCGAACTGGATTTTAAGAAATTAGCCGCCGCGACCGGCGATAAAAAGGTTGAGTTGGTCGCGGTAAAGGAAATACAATCTCTCACGGGATACATCCGCGGCGGCGTCTCGCCGCTCGGATCGAAGAAAAGATATCCTCTCTATCTTGACCGGAGCGCGCTCGACCATGAACGCGTCAGCGTCAGCGCGGGCCGGCGCGGGCTACAGATGATCCTCGCCCCGGAGGATCTGCGACGCGCCGCCAATGCGATAATCGCCGATCTGGCAAAACCTGCATCAAAATAGCCTCCTCATAAAATACCCCACTTACTATAAACACCCCGCTGACTACCAAACGCCTTGATTCCCTTTCTGTCATTGCTTGCCCGAAGCGCAATTTCGGGCCGGGCGTCTTCTCGGTATCCAATACTGAAGATGGCGCTGAACATGGCTCTTATGATAGGAGGTCGAATCCATGCCTAACCGTTGGCTGTTTAAAACCGAACCGGAAGATTACTCATATGATGATTTGGAGCGCGATCGGCGGGTGATGTGGTGCGGCGTGAGGAACAGCATCACGCTCAAAAACCTGCGCGAAGTGCGGCTCGGCGATCAGATTCTTATCTATCACGAAGGCGACGAAAATGCGGTCGTCGGAATGGCCGAAGCCGTCACCGACGCCTATCCCGATCCTATAGAGGACGACGCGTCCGTCGTGGTCGTCGAAATCAAACCCAGGCGCAAGTTCAGAGAGCCGGTTCTATTGGCCGAAATCAGAGCGTCGCGCGCGCTGGGCGATTTCGATCCGGCGCGGCTGCCGCTACTGTCCGTGATGCCGGTGAGTAGTGTGGAGTGGCAGGTGATTCAGGAGTTGTCCAGGTAAGGTAGTTGGTGGTTGGTGGTTAGTGGTTAGTGGTTAGTGGTTGGCAAAATTCACCGACCACCAATCACCAACCACCAGCCACTATTTCATTTTCGAGATCTCCTCGAAGTACTTGACGAACATTTTGATTCCGCCTGCGGTCTGGCCCCAGTCATAATTCTCGTTCTTCGCGTGGTAGCCGTGTTCGGGGAGGCTCAGGCCGAGAAACGTAATCGGCGTTTTGAGGTGCTTTTGCATCGTGACGACCGCGCCGATTGACCCGCCTTCGCGCGTGAAGGCCGGCTCCCGGCTGAACGCGAACTTCATCGCTATGCGCGCGGCGTCGGCGTAAGGACCGTGGAAGTCGCCGATAAAGGGTTCAAGCCCCGGGAGCGCCTCGACCTTCACGTCGGGGTTTAATTGCTTGACGAAATCCTTGATCAGTTTTGCGATTTTCGCCGGGCGTTGATTAGGCACGAGTCGCGCGCTGATCTTGGCCTCCGCGTGATAAGGCACGATGGTCTTGACGCCCGGGCCGCTGTATCCGCCGGTGACGCCGTGCAATTCGAAGGTCGGCAGAGCCATGAACGCTTTGAGCACATCGGAGTCGCTCTTCATATTCGGGCGGATCATTTTCAACTCATGAGCTTTCTGGTATCCCTTGGTCGTGAAGCCCGAATTGACGAAGCTGTTGACCTCGGCCTTCGTCGCCGGGACCACGTCGTCGTAAAAGCCGGGTATTTTTACCTTGCCCGTCTTCGCGTCGTAGCACTGGCTGACGACCTGGGCCAGCTCGCCGATGGGGTTGCGCGCCACGCCGCCCACCAGCCCCGAATGCACGTCTTTCGCGTGCGTCTCCAGCTTGAAGAGAAAGCCCTGCAAACCGCGCAGGCCGTAAGGCACGGCGGGCTGTTTGCGCGAAATCCAGATCGTGTCAGAAACGAGGACCGAATCGGTTTGCAGGTGCCCCTTGTTATGCTTGACGAAATATTCGAAGTTCGGCGAACCAATCTCCTCCTCAAGCTCCCAGATGAATTTGAAGTTGAGCGGCAAACCGTGTTCGACCGCGTACCGAACCGCGAGCATCGCAGTCAGAGCAGGCCCTTTGTCATCTGTCGTCCCACGACCTTCGTAGCGGTCACCCTCCTTGTAGAAGGTGAACGGCGCCTTATGCCATTCCGAAGCGTCGGCGGGTTGCACGTCCAGGTGGTTATATATCGTCACCGTCGGATTTTTCTGGTCAGTGATGATCGAGCCGAATACCACCGGGTTGCCGGGCGTCGAGACGACCTCCGCCCTGGCGCCCAGGTCGTTCAAATATTGCGCGGCGATCTCGCCGCAGCGCTTGATGTCCCCATCCCGCTCTGGATCGCTGCTGATGCTCGGAGATTCGACGAGCGCTGCGAGTTTGTCTTCGAATTCGTTACGGCTGTTGCGGATGTAGTTATCGATGTGTTGATAAAGAGTTGATTGATTGGTCATAGTGTTAATTGTGGCGCTAGTTGTGATCAGGTTGCCGGCCAGGCAGGACGATAATCGGCCTGAAATATGGATTATCCAGCTTTACCTCTGTGTCATTTTTTCTCTCTCCATAGGTGTTTTGAGACACAGTTAATTTAGCCCCTCTCAGCCGCACAATCAACGATAAAATCTCAGATTGTCGATTTCGAGCCAAGCGAAAGCCCCGGCGGCGCGCGCGATCTCGAAACTGAGCATCCGCAGTTTGTCGCCGGGCCATGGAGCGCTTTGGCCCTGTGGCTGTTTGAGCGAAGAGAAGTCAATGCGTACCGTCCGCCATTGCGGCGAGGCTTTGAAAGGGGCCTGGAGGTTGGGGGCGGCGTAGGCCGAGGCGATCAATTGGTAATCGCCGTCGCCTCGCGCGTCGAAGAGCACGCCGCGAAACGCGCTCACGTCCACGGATTCGATCGCGCCGCGGCCGAGCGGGATGTCGACGCGGCCGAGCGCGCGGTCTTTTTCAGACATTCGCGCCGTGACCGACAGCGCGTGATCGCCGCCCTTACGCCTGACTCTGCCGAAGAGCATCTTCGTAGCGCCGACGCCGTGGTCGGTAGAATTTACCCAGAGTGTGTCGATTGAACTGCGTCCGTTGGCGCTTTCAAAATCGTCGATCAATTCCCGCGCCTTGATCGCCGGGAGCGTGGTCAGGCCAGGCTCGGCGATTTCGTGGGCCAGCCTTTCGCGGTCGATCTCGCGGCCGCCCAGGAAGACCCGCTTGATCTTTTCGATGTCCCGGATGTCCTTGTGCGGCTCGCCATCGATCAGAACCAGATCGGCGAGCTTGCCCGGCGCGATCGTCCCGCGTTCGACGTCGACTTTGATCGCCCGCGCTGCGGCGGCGGTCGCGGCCGTAATCGCTTCGATCGGGGTCAGGCCGCCCGCGACCAGCAATTGCAATTCGCGCAAGGTGGCCCAGCCGTGGTGCGTGCCGGTAACGCCGGAGTCGGTGCCCACGCCGAAAGTGATTCCTGCCTTGAGCAGCGCGGCCGTGTTGTTTTGCAAGATCGTCCAGCGGCGCAAACGAGGCGGATCGCCGTTTTCAGCCGAACCGTCAGCGGGCCGCATCGGCGGATTCTGAGGCGGGACGAACATCAGTCGCGCCGACGGCGCCAGCACGGCGCCGAGCAACGGCGTCAGGATGTCGCGCCCGCGCGGTTCGTAGACCGCCAGCGTCGGGACATAAGTCGTGGATTTCGCCTTCATCAGCTTGAACAGTTCCTCGTCAACGGCTCTGTCGCCGACGCCGTGCGCGATCACATCGACTCCGGCGCGCGCGGCGATCTTGGCCCTTTCGAGCGTGACGGTGTGAGTCAAAACCTCGAGGCCGTTCTTGTGCGCCTCATCGACCAGAGCCGTCAACGTCTCCTCGTTCATGCTAGTCATATCCGGCGCGGCGCCGTAGCGCCAGCCGTCGGTGAAGGCCTTAATCACGTCGGGTTGATATGGCAGCGCGCGCCGCACGGCTGCGCGGGCTTCTCGCGCGGTCGAAACTTCGAGCGAGAAGAAGTCGCCGCGACCGCCCTCCGATCCGTGGCCGCCCGGCGTGGTTATCCGCACGGCCAGGCTGATGCGCGGCGCCGCGACCACGCCAGTCCTGATCAATCGCCGCATCGGCTCGAACATTTCAGGGTACGCGCCGAAATCCACCACCGAAGTCACGCCGCAGTAGAGGTACGCCTTCAAATTCTTCGGCCAGTCGTCGTCAGCGCCGCTGACGGACGAGTAGGGCAGGTGCGTGTGTAGATCGAACAGGCCGGGCAGGAGCGTCATCCCTTCGGCATCGATGCGGCGGGCGCCGGCGGGAGGTTCGACCTTCGGCCCGACGGCTTCGATGCGGTCGCCACGAATGACGACGGTCTGTTTAGAAGGCTCGCCGCCTTTCCCGTCGATCACGCTCGCCCCCAGGATGGCGATTATATTTTCGTTGTTCTGTTCGCGGGCGTCGGGGGAGAAAAAGCCAACGAAGGCGAGCATCACGACAGACAGCAATAGGCGTTTCATCAAGTCTCCAGCGTGTTGATTGAATGATGTTGTCGAGGTGAACTTCAGCAAGCGCTGCCGGAGCAGTTTTGGTCATTTGGAGGTAAACGTCAATTGGGATGAGGCGACCCCTTCGCGCTGCTGGCGCTGGCTGGATCGCCCCATTTAGTCATGGGGTTGCACGAATTGGGACGTAACACACCCCAAAATAATGTTTGGATTGGATAACCGAAATCGCCGAGATTGAATTTGAACGCTTTAGCCCCGGCGCCCGCCCCTCAAACTCTGGCCTGATAAGTGCTTTAATGCTTGCAGAAAGGAGCCTGGAACTCAGTCGCAATTTCGCTATTTGACGTTTCCAGACGCAAGTGAAATGAAAGTACAAAAGGTAATGCAGTATGTATTCGCGTTAGCCCTAACTTTAGGATTTATCGTTTGCTCCGGTCTGTCGAGCCTGTCCACGGTTCAGGCTAAAGATGATGACAGAAGGGACAGGAGAGAAAGACGATGGGATAGGGATCACGACCGTGACCATGACCGTGACCATGACCGTGACCGTGACAGAGACCGGAGGCGGTGGCGGGGTCGTGACCGCTTTGATCACGACGACTGGCGGTGGAGACGCAATCGCGATAACCGATATTATCGGGACCGCTGGTATCGCCGGTTCTAATCGGCTGACTCGCAAGTATAGAAAAAAGCCACTCCTAACCGAGTGGCTTTTTTGTTTTACTAAATCCCAGTCTTGAGTTGAACTCGGGATGGGGCGCAACCGCGGGGAGCGCGGGGAACACGGGGATGAACCTGGTCGGAAGATATACCGAACCTTCCTTCCATAAAGCCTTTTCCTTTTTCATCACCGTGTTCCCCGCGCTCCCCGTGGTTCTTTTGCTCGACCCAAGACTGGGGTTTACTAAACGGAAGCGGAAGTGAATGGTGGCCGCCGAGCGCGCCATGGGAACCAAATCAACTACCCCGTCTGAGCGCGAGGACTCGCTGTAGATGGGACTCGCGGTTTCAGGTCACGCGCTTGACGCCTCTTGGAGAAGGACGAACCGCTTCGGGCCGGGCGCCATACTCCGGCGAGAGCAACACCCCGCCAATTCGCCGTATCTGCGCAGATCGCCGCCGCCAGCGATCAGCCGCGATAGGCTGCTCGTCGGCGCAAGCTTGCGGCGGCCATTATCAGGTAAATGCCTTGCTGACATAATTGACTATGGCCTTTCGGCGCGGCCGATTTCGGCACAGCCTTTGCAGCTTACATAAAGTTATAATTCAGTAGATCAATATGAAACATAAACATTCATCAACTTCAAAGCCGCGTTCGACTACCCGCGGGAATGGCGCTCGAAGAGCGGAAGCAAACCGCCGAGCGGCGGAATATTCCCGCGCAGTGGCGGAAACCTCGCGCGCCTCCGCTGAAGCAAGACGGGAACGAGCGGAGCAAGAACGAATCGCCTCCGAAGATTCGCGCGAAGCGGCGGAACTTGATAGGCGCATGACTGAGGAACAAAGGCGCAGCGCGGAAGAATTACGCCGGGCCGCCAAGCAGACCCACGTCGCAGCCGAAGACCTCCGCGCGGCAGCGGAAGAAGCCAGGTCGGTGTTAGACGAGGCCAAGCTGGCGCAAAAGAAAGGCGAAGTCCCAAACACGGCGGAGTCGAACGATTGACCCGGCTTCATATTCGCGCCTCCTCTTCCCGGATCACTTCCGCTTAGCCGGTTCTAAAAGCGCTCAAGCTGCGCTGTGGCCGCTTGTAAGATGAATTTTGCATACGAATAACGATAAACTGCTCATTGACGCTACGGGATTCATGATAATAAACCCCTATATTACGGATAGATCTCTCGAGGGAGAAAGATTGCGCTACGGGAAAAAGTCGCGTTTGTTTGCAGACCAAAGCAAGCTGAGTCATTCAAGTTTGCAATTCTGGCGCCTCAGAATAGAAATGTAAATGTCGAGGTATTTACGGATTTCCAGGCCGCTGAAGAGTGGCTGTTGAAGTGACTACCAGACGCCGGTATCCAAAAGTATTCGCGCCGGACGTTCGCAAGGATATGGCGCGCAAGCGACAATACAGGCCTTGCTTCTGCCGTCGTTCGGCGCATAATGGATACAACAGGCGGCTTGCGAATGTTGATCATTTGAGTAGCCGCCGACGAGCCGAGGAAAACGAAGCTCAATAGTTATTTACCGCTAAAAGCCGGACGTCACTCGAACAACGAGGCGTCCGGCTTTGCTGTTGATGGCCTGACAGGCGGGAAAGAGCGGCGCATCTACATCAAAGCTGTGATCATATCGTCGAGCGACATCGCATTGAGGCTTTTACGCTACTCATCAGAGATGCGTCCACGCGTGGCCGATCCCAGGCGTCAGAAGGATTATAAGCTCACGCTGTAAATAAGAAGGCCAGGCGAAAAGATTCTTCCTCATCCCGCTCAACCAGATAGCAAGCGCGACAGCCAGGAACCTGCTCAGCCGAAATCTGTTATGGGAATACCGCCTCGACATTTCGCCAGGAGGATATTCGCTAGACGGCAAATTTTAAAGTGGTTTCTCCGAGCTTGAGGACGTCGCCGTTGACCAGCGGATATGGTTCCTGGGGGTTGAGCCGGGTGCGGCCGTTGACGGTTGTGCCGTTGGCGCTGCCGAGGTCTTCGATATAAAACTGGCCGCCTCGGGAGGTTATTCGCGCGTGACGGCGCGAGATGCGCGCCGCAGGGTCGAATTTCGAGAGGTCGATGTCGGGCCGGATGCCGCGGTGAGGGTCGACACGGCCGATTGTGATTTCGTTCTCCGCCGGGAGAGGGAACTGGGCGCTGGCGTCCATGTCCATCAAGATCAGCTTGCCTATCGCGACCTCCACGCTCTGCGGGCGCTCGCCGAAATAGATCCGGTAGAGGTCGCTCGGCGTCACGTCGCGCCCGCAACAGGAGCAGGGAAGAACCGGAACAATCGAAGGCGCGCCGGCCTGTGTGGCGTACATCTCGGTTTCGCGGATCAGGTTGTCGAGAAACGACTCGCGCTCGGTCTCGGCCATCCGGTCCCAATCGAATCCGCGCTGCTTGCACAGCTTGCGCAACTGGGATACGGCGAAATCGAGCCGAGTCGAACCCTGCAGGCGGTCGTCTTCAGTCAGCATCATCAACAACAGTTGTCTGTGCTCGGGCATGAGCTGACCAACCCACTCTCGGAGCTGTTCTTCGACTGATGGCGAATCGAACATTTATTCACCTCAAAACTTTGACATCCATCACCGCTTCGGTCAGTTCGGCCTGCGCTCCAACTCGGTTAGGGGCTCATCGAAGTCTCTGAGGTCTGCTTTCATCGCAGGCATGTCTTTGCTGAACACGTCAAACTTGCGATTCATCGAGCGCAGTTCTTTTTCCATGCGACTCTGTTCTTCCTTCAGTTCGCTCACGTCGGCGACTTCCTTGACGATCAGATCGAGTTTTGGCCGCGTCTCGCGCGAGCGGTTTTCGGCCTGCGCTTCGAGCTTGGCCAACCTGGTCTCCACGTCGGAGAGCTTCGTAAGGATCAGGCTCAGTTTCTCGCTGTCGGTCAGGTCTTTTGTCGAATCTTCGGTCATTGCGCGGCTCCTTACCACCAGGCGTATTGATTAACCTGGCAAACTCACGCGCAGTCATAATAGTCCTCCAGCGCCATCCCATAAAGTTAGTACACCATATCGGCGTAAGCAAGCGCATATTATCAGTTGGGTTTTCGTCAAGTTTTTGCGGTTGCGACAAGTCAGGGATGGGGAGTTTCAGTCAGATCGGGGAGGGTTTCCCGACATGCCGCTGGCAAGGCGAAATACCGAATTGATCTCGCCACCGACCAGGATCGCCACTCCGGTCAGGTATAGCCACAGCATCAGAACCATTACGCCGCCGAGCGCGCCGTAGGTCGCGTCGAAATGGCCGAAGCGCGACACATAGAAGCGAAACCCGAACGAGATCAACAGCCATAGACCGACAGCGAAAACTGCGCCGGGCGTGAACCACCTCCATCGTTTTCCGTTCCCGCCCCTCTCGATGTTCGGCGCGAAGTAATATATCAACTCGACCCCCAGCAGCGTCAGAATGATGATGATCGGCAATTGCGCCACCGCCCAGACTGTTTCGAATGTGCTGCTGAACCCGAAATACCTCGCCATCTGCGCGCCGATGATCTCGCCGAAGAAGATTAATGCCAGGGCGGAGATGATGAAGACGGCCAGCCCCAGCGTCAGCGCGATCGACAGCAGGCGCTCTTTCCACCATGCCCGCGCCGGCGCCGTGTCATAAGCCCTATTGAGCGCAGTGATGATCGCCCCCATCCCCGACGACGACGACCAGAGCATCAGGAGGATGCTGAAGCTGAGCAATCCGCCGCGCTGCTGGCTGGCGATCTGCTGGAATGTGTTGTTGAGCAGCGTGTAGGCTTCGGGAGGGAGAACGGCGCTGAACGCCCCGATCCATTGATCCAGATTCCCCCGCATCGGCAGAAACGCCAACAGCGTGGTCAGAAAGATCAGCAGGGGAAACATAGAGAAGAGCCAGTAGTAGGCGAGTTGCGCCGCGCGCCCGAAGACATCATCTTCGGTGAGCTTGTTCCAGATATCGAGCGCGGTGCGCCGCCAGGTCCGTTCGCGTGATGGCGAAGTGACGCGCAGGCCTGAAGATTGCGCGTCTCTCACGACTTTGTTGACTTCCTCCATCTTGATATTCCTCGGCGCAATCCTTTTCAGGGGGGATCCATGTGGCCTGGGGCGTTTGTTCACACCCTAATCCTAATCCCTCCGATCTGCGGCGTAAAGGTGGAGAAAACTTCCGTCCCCGCCGTGACAATGTCTCGATTTCAATTACAATGATCGCTTCGCCAATTTATTCGTGGTGGTTGGCGCCTGGGTGGTTGGCGCCTGGCATCTGACTATTACTGAATGCTTCACCAACCACCCAGGCGCCAACCGCCAACCACCAGACCACTTATGTCACTCATTACAGAACTCTCGAGCGATTTTTCAAAGGCAGTTCGTTCACGCGGCGCCGATTACTTTCAAGAAGGCAGGGTAAAGATCACGAATGGCTCCGATTGGAGGGTCTACGCCAGAGTGCGTGGGAGCCGAACCTACAGGGTCGACCTCGAAATCGATGGGAATGAGCTCACCGTCCATTGCGATTGCCCGGCTTTCGAGCGCGAGCCTTGCAAGCACCTCTGGGCGACGATACTGGCCGTGGAAGGAAAAGGATACCTTCGCGGCGACGGCGCCAACGGCCCCCTGGAGATGGTTCCTGATTTCGATGACGACTCCCATGATTATGGCGCCGGCGCCTTCAACGACGATGATGACGATTACGATCAGCCGTCCCGCATTGTGGTCGATGTATTTGGCGACAGGCGCCGTTCGAAAGAGAAGCATCCGAGTTGGAAGGACCAACTGGCGGCGCTCGGGCGCGCCGCCCGCGCGCCGGTCGCCGGAGTCGGCGAGGAATGGCCGCCGACGCGCCGGATCATTTACGTAGTCGATGTCCAAGCCACGCTCGAGTCGCAGCATCTGATCCTCGACACTCTCTTTCAAGACCTCAAGCAGAACGGCGAATGGGGTAAACCGCGCAAACAGCGAATCCCGCGATGGCAAATCGCCGGTCTGCCCGACGCGAGCGACAGCCAGATTTTCGCCATGCTCGCCGGTTCGCGCGAGCAGTCGGATTACAGCTACTACGGTTACGATTACCAGGACGCTTACGACACGGCGCCGTTTCGCCACCGCCTCACCGCGCCTCTGCCTCAGATCATCCTGCCACTGATCGCCCGCACAGGACGTTGCTACCTGAAGCCGCAGGGCGATTCGGATGAGCTGGACGAGGTCAGGTGGGCTGAGGGCGAGCCGTGGCGGTTTTCGGTTCAAGTTCGCCGTGACGACGGGCGACCTGATCAATATATTGTCGAAGGCGCTCTGCGCCGCGGCGAGGAGCGATGCGAATTAGCGAAGGCCACACTGATACTTCAAGGCGGCTTGATCTTCACGACTGAAAGCGCCGCTGCGCTCGACGACGGCGGCGCGTTTCACTGGATTTCGATCTTGCGCCGCACCGGCGCCCTCTTCATTCCCGCAGGTCAGATTGGCGAGTTCATGACTGAAATCCTGAGCGAAGCCCAGCCGCCAAGGCTCGAACTGCCGGAAGAGTTGCGCTATGAGGAGATCAACGCCAAACCCCAACCCTGTCTGACTTTCAAAACGCAGAGACAGAACACCAGGCTGCGCGCGCGTCTGTCGTTCGATTACGCGCCCGAATCGCGCCGCTGCGTCCTCGACAAAGACGATCCGCGCCGGGGTGTCTACCAGGTCGAAAGCGGCAGCTACATCCTGCGCGATCAGGAAGCCGAGGCGGCGTTCATCAGACGCCTGACCGAGGTCGGCTTGAAATACGTCGGGCCGAACTATTACGAGAGGCAATCAGGCTGGGAAGTCGCCCCGACGAAGCTCCCGCCCGTCGTCAGGGAATTGGTCGCGGAAGGCTGGCGCGTCGAAGCCGAGGGCAAAACGTTCCGCGGCCCAGGCGAGATTAAGGTTCAGGTCAGCTCCGGCATCGACTGGTTCGAATTGCACAGCTCGGTCGATTTCGGCGAAACGACGGCCAAGCTTCCCGAATTACTGGCGGCGTTGAGGCGAGGCGACGTCGTAATAAAACTCGATGACGGGACATACGGAATGTTGCCCGAAGACTGGCTGAAGAAGTACGGTTTGCTTGCGGGACTCGGCGAAGCGCACGAAGACCACCTGCGCTTCCGCAAGACGCAGGTCGGCGTGCTCAACGCCCTCCTTAGCTCACAGCCCGAAGCCGGGTTCGACGAAACCTTCGCCCGCGCCCGCGACGAACTGAAGCGTTTTGACGGCGTCAAGCCATCTGAACCGCCCGAAGAGTTCAATGGGGAACTGCGCCCTTATCAGAAAGATGGCCTGGGCTGGATAAACTTCCTGCGGCAATTCGGCTTCGGCGGGTGTCTGGCCGACGATATGGGACTGGGAAAAACCATTATGGTCCTTGCGTTGCTCGAATCGCGGCGCCGATTGCGTGAAGATGTGGGGCGACGGGGCGACGGGGCGACGGGGAGAAAAAAAGGCAAGAAAGAGCGAGGGAGTGAAGGAGGCAAGAACAATGGCATTGACGAAGAAGAGGGCGCCGGTTCTTCCGTCGCCCCGTCGCCCCGTCGCCCCGCCGCCCCTTCGCTGGCAATTGTTCCGAAATCTCTAGTCTTCAACTGGAAGCAGGAGGCGGCGCGCTTCACGCCCAGGCTGCGCGTGCTCGATCACACCGGTCAGACAAGGGAGAAAGAGAGCCTTGAACATTTCGACGATTATGATCTGATCCTGACCACCTATGGCACGCTGCGCAACGACGCGGTTATTTTTAAGGACACGCGGTTCGATTACGTCATCCTCGACGAGGCGCAGGCGATCAAGAACGCGGACACGGCCTCGGCGAAGGCCACTCGATTGCTGAAGGGCGATCATCGCCTGGCGCTGAGCGGGACGCCTGTCGAGAACCATCTGGGCGAATTGTGGAGCATGTTTGAATTCCTGAACCCCGGAATGCTAGGCGCGGCATCGGTCTTCAAGCTCACCGGCGGGGTGGCGCGAAATCCCGATGAAGAGACACGCAAACTGCTCTCTCAGGCTCTCCGCCCGTTCATCCTGCGCCGCACCAAGGGGCAGGTCGCTAAAGACCTCCCGGCGAAGCAGGAGCAAACCATCTTTTGCGAACTCGAAACGGAGCAGCGCAAGCTCTACAACGAGTTGCGCGACCATTACCGCAACACGCTGCTCGACCGCATCGC
>DASTMP010000419.1:0-2577 GCA_035714085.1 Blastocatellia bacterium | reverse complement strand
CCAAGATTATGAACGGCGACCAGACCGGACGATTCGAGCTGCACCGGCTGCACACCATCGCCAAAACGCTGGGCGTGCCGATGCCGCAACTGTTCGAAAAGGTGCCTGTCGTTGAACAGGCGGGACATTTACCGTCTGTGATTTGATGTGTGTGGAGTTCCCCGCGTGGGGATGCGGGATCGAGCGATCCCGCGAAGTGGTTGGCGAGGTAGCAGTCGCTGACCGAACGATGGCGCGGGCGGCCATTCGAGTCCGGGTCGCCCGCGCCGCAATTCTAGCGATATGGCCAGGCGCAAGCAAATAGAAACCATCATTGACTATCCGGAGCTAAGGGCGCAGATGGCTCGGCTGGGGCTGACCTACGAGGATTTCATCCGGCTGGCGCAGGAGACGATCGGCTCATCCCCGAACAGGGATTCGGTCTCCGACTTCCTGCACGGCGCCGAGGGGATGCGGGTCGAGACGATCAAGCGATACGCGAGCGTGATCGGGATGCGCCCCCGAGTTGTTTTCGAACGGATCGAGGCCAGCACAGAGGTCACGAAGGCTTCGGAACTGAAAGCGGCCTGAGAGGGAGGGGGAGAAATGTTCTGGATCACCGTGGGCGCAATTCTCTACTTGGCTATCGCGCTGAAGATCGCTGCGAAGGAGGGGAAGACGTTTTGACTATCGCCCAATACGAGCACGCCGAATGTTGCATATGTGGGGAAAAACTTTCGGATCCCGTTTCAATTTCGCGCGGCTCCGGTCCGGTCTGCGCAGCCAGGCTCGCGAACTTCCTGGTTGCTGTCGGCTCGTCGGCTCAGGAGATCGCTGAGATCGCGTTGATAGACGACAGCGCCGTGGCCAGGTGGCTGCGCGTGGTGGCGCGCGCGGTCGGGGCAGGGCGGACTGAAGAGGCTAAGAGGTTCTTCGAAGCCGCTCGCGCGGCGGCGAAAGTCGCCCAGGATGAAGTGACTGAAGAGAAGGCGGCGTGATCTTTCGAGGCAAACGAGCCGAATAACGCATATGACCGAAGACCAAATTCTCAACCTGCTCAGAGAAGCCCGCGCCGACGGCGAGCGATACGGCTTCACGCTGGCGATCGGAGTCGTTCGCGCCTATCTCGCCGCATTGAACGACCCGGATGTGTCGAAGATGTATCCGCACGACCAGCTCTTCGCCCGCCGCGACCAGTTAGAGAAGGTTTTGAAGGTGATGGTCGAGCAAGGGATGAAGCTTTGATCTTTCAAGTGTCGGAAGTGGCCAGGAGGAGCGCTTCCGATTTACCGGGGCGCAGCGCGACAAACGATGTCAGGGATCGTGCGCTGCGCCTCTGGGTTCGAGTTTCGGAAGCTTCCCACGGGCTTCCGAGTGCGGGCGCGGCGTCATCCGGGGGGAGCAGGCGCCGCGCCCGAGGGGAATGATCTTTTACAAGTTTGGCGGCGGCAAAAGCAGAAAAGCCTTGATACGAATGTCAGCAGGGATCTCGCCGAAAGCGAAGTAATGCGACCGTCAGAATGCAAGGCCCGCCGCCAAAACAGCTAGGGGCGACGTTTCGGGCGCTTTCAGGCTCCTACACCAGAAACAAGGACAAGCGTCCACGGTCTTTTGAAAAATTTGCAAGTTTGGCGGCGGCGCCATCCGCGTGAACTGGGATGAATGTGACCAGGAAATAGGGTGCATGATGCTGAGCGAGTGCACGCGCTCAGTGGTAGCCACACCCCGGAGCAAGAACGAAGGTAAGTATCGCCGCCGCCAAAGCGCTTGACGCAGGCAGAACCCCGGTGGGTTGTTAGGTCTCATAAGCCCGACGCGCTCGGTTCAACTCCGAGGCCTGCAATTCGATCTTGGCCACGGGGCCTTGCGGCGGGCCGCGACATCGTGAGCTAGCGCAGCGGCAGAATCTGTTTGAATCGCAGGAGCGGGGCGGCCGGGTTAAATCGGATACAAGCCGCCCCGCTTAAACAGAAACAGAAAGGATTGCAGATTTGATATTCCGCGCCGAAAGCCACCGATAGCTTCCGGCGTACTGCGCGGCGACAAAGTAGGGACCGCTGCGCACCCCACACTTAACACCCTACGCCTCACGCCCGCTACGCAAAGGACCACCCTCACGGGTTGCGAACGGACGCAGGAAGTAAGAAAAGCGGCGCAACCGACCGCCTAATAGAGCCGCGAGTGCGCGGCCACAAAAGGAGAGAAAAATGTTTTGGCTGTTTGTAGGCCTGTGCCTATTCGTCATTTGTGTCGCTCTGCGCTACTTCGCGCGGCGATACAGCGTATTCGTTGTGATTCCACGGAATTACCACGACAGAAAGGAGCGATGAGGTGAAGAAATCACAGAACGGACCATCCGGAGTTATCGCCATCGCGCTCTTGATCTGCCTGGCGCCGAGTGCGCTGAAACTCGCCGGCGTCATTGATCGCCCCTGGTGGCTCGTGACGCTGCCGCTTTGGGCGGTCTTCGCGCTCGTCGTCGTCTTCGCGCTGGCGCTGGCGATCGCCACCATCGCCGTCGTCGCGCTCGCGGACAACAAGGCGGAGAAGACCCGCCGCTGATCTTTAACTTACAGAACAGGAGGTTTCCGACATGAC
>DASTMP010000418.1:0-4720 GCA_035714085.1 Blastocatellia bacterium | reverse complement strand
CGCCAGCGCGGGCGTTTCGCAGATCGAGATCGATCGCGCGGCGAACCGGTTGAGAATCATCATTTACACTTCGCGCCCGGGCATCATCATCGGTCGCAAGGGCGCCGAGATCGATAAGCTGAAACAGGAGATCAGCCGGCGCACGGGCCGCGAAATCTTGATCGACATCCGCGAGATCCAGAAGCCCGAGCTGAACGCCCAGCTCCAGGCCGAAAAGATCGCGCAGCAGCTGGAGAAGCGCATCGCGTTTCGCCGCGCCATGCGCAAAGCGGTTGACGAGGCGCAGCGCTTCGGCGCGCTCGGCATCAAGGTCCGCGTCTCGGGCCGGTTGAATGGCGCCGAGATCGCGCGGTCGGAATGGACGTTGAATGGGCGTCTGCCGTTGCACACGCTGCGCGCCGACGTCGATTACGGCTTCGCCGAGGCCAACACGACCTTCGGCGTCATCGGCGTCAAGGTTTGGATCTACCGCGGTGACATCATGGACCCGCGCGACACAATGATGAAACGATAAAGAGATGGCTGAATATAAAATTCCCAAGAAGGTCAAATACCGCAGGCAGCAGCGCGGACGCCGCGCCGGCGCCGCCAAGCGCGGCGCCAGCATCGCGTTTGGCGAATACGCGTTGAAGGCGACCGAAGCCGCCTGGGTCACCGGAAAGCAGATCGAGGCCGGACGCGTCGCCATCACGCGCTTCGTCAAGCGCGGCGGCAAGCTCTGGATTCGCATTTTCCCCGATAAGCCGATCACGAAGAAGCCCGCCGAAACCCGCATGGGCAAAGGCAAGGGGGCGCCGGAAGGCTGGGTGGCGGTGGTCAAGCCCGGACGGATCATCTTCGAGATGGAGGGCGTTGACCTGGCGACCGCCCAGCGCGCTATGGAACTGGCCGCCGCGAAACTCCCGATCAAGACGAAATTCATTACCCGTCACGACCAGGAAGGAGGCGCCATATGAAAGCCAAGCTGGACAAGGTTCGTACGCAACCGAGCGAGGAATTGATCAGCCGGCTCGTCGAGCTTAACGAGTCTCTTTTCCGCCTCAAATTCAAAAAGGCGCTCGGCGACGTCGACACGGTTAAACAAATTCGCGTCCAGAAGAAAGAACTGGCGCGATTGAAGACGATCTTGCGCGGACGCGCGCTCGGAATCGAGAAATAGTGTCATCGTTTGACAGACTGATAGACTGACAGGCTACTAACAGACTTATGGATGAAGTAATCAACAACCAGGAAGCGCCGGCGGGCGGGGTCACGGTTGTGACTGAAACGGCCGGTAAATCGGCGGGGCCGGCCCGCCGCAACCGCCGCGTCGAGAAGATCGGCATCGTAACCAGCGACAAGATGATGAAAACCGTTGTGGTGCGCGTCGACCGCCTGGTGAAGCACCCGGTTTACAAGCGCTACGTTCGCAAGCGGTCGAAGTTCATGGCCCATAATGAAATCGAAGGGGTTTCGACCGGCGACCAGGTGCGGATCGTCGAAACCCGTCCTCTCTCGGCGCACAAACATTGGCGCGTCGTCGAGGTGTTGCGGAAAGCCAGTAAATAGGACTTATAAGTCCTATAAGACTCAGGGAGAGTGACTTATGGTTCAGATGCGTTCAATTCTTGAGGTCGCCGACAATTCGGGGGCGAAGAGGATCGCCATGATTCTGCCGCTCGGGGGCAACACGGGGTCGCGGGCGAGCCTCGGCGATGTGATTACGGCCTCGGTCAAAGAGGCTTCCCCGGACGGCGCGGTTAAGAAGAAACAGGTCGTCAAGGCCGTCATCGTCCGTACGCGCAAGGAAGTCCGCCGCAAAGACGGTACCTACATACGCTTCGACCAGAACGCGGCCGTGTTGATCAAGCCCGACGGCGAGCCGGTCGGTACCCGCGTGTTCGGCCCGGTAGCGCGCGAATTGCGCGAACGGGGCTTCACGAAGATCGTGAGCCTCGCTCCAGAAGTGATCTAAATCGAGCGGGACAAACTTCGGTCTGTCCGCCCTCAATTCATGCTATGGGCAGACTACAGTCTGTCATAATAAACGAGGCGATTATGCCGACACGAATGAAGGTAAAAAAAGGTGATCAGGTGATGGTCATCGCGGGGAAGAACAAGGGCAAGAGGGGCCGCGTCATCGAGGTTCTGACCAAAAAGGGCAAAGTCCTGGTCGAGGGTTTGAACATCCTGAAGCATCACGAGCGTCAGAACCGACAACGGGGCGTCGCCGGCGGGATCGTCGAGCGTGAGGCGCCGATCAATGTGTCGAACGTGATGCTGGTCGAGGGCGGGCGTCCGATCCGCGTCGGCTATCAGATTTTGCAGGACGGGCGCAAGGTCCGCGTATCGAAGAAGACCGGCGCCGTGATTGAATAAAGTTATGACTGCAAGACTCAGAGAGAAATACACGAAAGAGGTCGCTCCGGCGCTCGCCAAGGAGTTCGGATACAAGAACCCAATGAGCATTCCGAAGCTGGAGAAGATCGTCATCAACATGGGCTTGGGCGAGGCGATCCAAAACGCCAAAATCATAGACTCCGCCGTCAATGACCTGATGACGATTTCCGGGCAGAGGCCGATAGTTACCAAGGCGAAAAAGTCGATCGCGGCTTTCAAGCTTCGAGAGGGAATGAACATCGGCGCCACTGTGACGCTGCGCGGTGACAGGATGTATGAGTTCCTGGACCGTTTCGTCAACATCGCGCTGCCGCGCGTGCGCGACTTCCGCGGGATTTCGCCGAAGGCCTTCGACGGGCGCGGGAATTACACGGTCGGTTTGCGCGACCAGTTGATCTTCCCCGAAATCGATTTCGGCAAGATCGATAAGGCGCGTGGTATGAATGTTTGCATCGTGACGAGCGCGAAGACGGACGAAGAGGCGCGGTCACTGCTCCGTCATTTGGGAATGCCGTTCAGACAATAAACGGTGGTTGGTTGTTAGTGGCTGGCGTCTGGTTGAAAGGCCGTAAACCACCAACCACCAATCATCAATCACTATAGGAATATGGCAAAAACATCAAAAATCGTTCAGGCGAACCGAAGACCAAAGTTCAAAGTGCGCGGTTACAATCGCTGCAAACGTTGTGGCCGGCCGCGCGCTTACATTCGCAAGTTCGGCGTCTGCCGCATCTGCTTCCGCCACTTGGCGCTCGAAGGGCAGATTCCAGGGGTGACCAAATCGAGCTGGTAGGCGCCGTAGCGCGGGCGCCTTTGCCAGCGTCACATTGAGCTTGTAAGCGATTGGATTGACATGAACATTACTGATCCGATTTCAGATATGCTGACGCGCATGCGGAACGCGATCGCCGCGCGTCATACCAAGGTGGATGTGCCGGCGTCGCGTCTGAAGATAGAAATTGCGCGTATCCTCAAAGAGGAAGGGTACATCACTAATTACAGCATCAAGACCGCTGAAGGCAGCAACGCGCGGACGTTGCGCGTCTTCCTGCGCTACGGGCCGAACGGCGAGAGCGTGATTTCGAGTCTTCAGCGCGTTTCTCTTCCGAGCCGCCGCGTTTACGTTCCGAGCAAAGAGATCGTGAAGGTTCTGGGCGGTCTGGGCATCAACATCCTGAGCACTTCGCGCGGCGTGATGACCGGCAAACAGGCCCGCAAGACCAAAGTCGGCGGCGAGGTGTTGTGTAACGTTTATTAGTGGGGATTAGTGGCTGGCGGTTGGCGCCTGGTTGAAAGACCATTACCCACCAACCACTCAGGCGCTAATCACCAACCACCGAGATACCGTATGTCACGAGTTGGAAAGAAAATTATCGAGATTCCGAAGGACGTGAAGGTGAACGTCACTGAATCCGAAGTCGCGGTCGAAGGGCCGAAAGGGAAACTGGCGACCGCGATCCCTCAGGGTGTCAGCTTCAAACTGGAAGACGGCAAATTGACGGCCGAACGTCAGAGCGATGAATACACGGCCATACACGGCACGGCGCGCGCTTTGGTGGCCAACGCCATCGCGGGCGTCTCGAAGGGATTCACGCAGGAAATGGACGTGGTCGGCGTTGGGTACAAGGCCGAGCTGAGAGGCCGCGCCATCGTCTTCGCTCTGGGCTATTCGCACTCGATCGAGTTCGTGCTGCCCGAAGGCGTGGCGGCCAAGATCGAGAAGGCGCCGCGGACAATCAATCAGTATCAGACGACGATCGTCCTTTCGGGGATTGACAAGCATTTGGTGGGGCAGACGGCGGCTAACATGCACAAGTTGCGCAAACCCGACGCCTACAAGGGCAAAGGGGTGCGCTACGCCAAACGCCCGATGAAACTTAAACCCGGTAAGACCGGCAAGTAATTTTGAAGATATCAGATGCCAGATGTCAGATGTTAGTATGGACTTCGCTGACATCTGACATCCGACATCTAACATCTGCATCTGATTATGGCAAAACGATCGAGACAGGATGTGCGGCGCGCGATCCACTCGCGCATTCGTAGAAAAGTGAGGGGCGATGAATCCCGCCCCCGGCTCGCGGTTTTCCGCAGCGTCAATCACATATACGTCCAGTTAATCAACGACGACGCAGGCGTGACGATCTGCTCCGCCTCGACGGTCGAGAAAAGCGCCGGCGTGGGCAAGGGCGGGAATATTGACGCCGCCAAGGCGATCGGGAAATTGATCGCCGAGCGCGCGAAGGACAAAGGCGTCACCCAGGCGGTCTTCGACCGCGGCGGGTATATTTACCATGGACGCGTCAGGGCGCTGGCCGAAGCGGCGCGCGAAGCCGGTTTG
>DASTMP010000417.1:0-4977 GCA_035714085.1 Blastocatellia bacterium | reverse complement strand
CTATGCGATGTGCGAGCTACCGTCGAACGTCGTGTCGGCGGACGAATTTCTGAAGGTCTTCGACGGCTATTCCATCGGCTCGAACGACCTGACGCAGCTCGTGCTCGGACTCGACCGGGATTCGGGGACGGTCGCGCATCTGTTCGACGAACGCAACGCGGCGGTGCGACAGATGATCGCGCGCGCGATCGAGGCGGCTCACAGCGCCGGCAAGCCGATCGGCATTTGCGGCCAGGCGCCGTCCGATTATCCGGACTTCGCCGCCTGGCTGGTCAGGCAGGGGATCAACTCGATCTCGCTCAACCCTGATACGGCCGTCAAGACCGCCTTCGTCATCGCCGAAGAAGAGGCGGCGCAAACTCAAGCGGCCGCCGCCTGATTATGGGAGCGAAACAATGGAACGAAACAATGCGACTAACACAATTCGACTCGGCTCGATTTTCGGCGTCACGATCGCGATCCACTTCACGTGGTTCGTGATCTTCGCGTTGATCACATTCTCGATGGCCGGGACCTTCGCCGCGAGCTTTCCGGGACTACCTCCGGCGGCCAATTTCTTGATAGGCGTCGCCGCGAGCCTCCTGTTTTTCGGCTCGGTGCTCTTCCACGAGATGGCGCACTCGCTGATGGCCATTCGCAGCGGAAAGCCCGTACGCTCGATCACGCTCTTCATCTTCGGCGGCGTGTCTGAGATCGGGAAAGAGGCGGATCGGCCCGGCGAGGAGATCAGGATCGCGCTCGTCGGGCCGGCTTCGAGCTACTTTCTCGCTGTGGTCTTCGGCGGCTTATGGCTGCTGAGTCGGGGGCGTTCGCCGGTCATCGGAGAGGTGAGCCAATGGCTGGCGACCGTCAATCTGATTCTCGGCACGTTTAACCTGTTGCCCGGCATTCCTCTCGACGGAGGGCGCGTGCTGCGCGGGATCGCATGGAGCGTGACGGGAGATAAAGACCGGGCGACGCGATTGGCCGTCGGCGCAGGCCGCACAATAGGCTATCTGATGATCATCGGCGGCGTCTTCATGGCTTTTCGTTTGAACCATTTGTTCAACGGCGTATGGCTGGGCTTTCTCGGATGGTTCCTGGTCCACGCCGCCGAGATGGAATGGCGGCGGACGGCGGTCGATCATGCGATCGCCGGCGTCACAGCTTCCGAAGTGATGAGCCGTGACTGTCCATCCGTGCCGGGCGATACGAGCCTCACCGAGTTCGTCGAGCATTTCCTGCTCCGCAGCGGGCGGCGGTGTTACATGGTGGTCGAGAGCGAAGCGCCGCGCGGACTTATCACGCTCAACGACGTGCTCTCTGTCCCACGCAATGAATGGGGCCAAACGTCAGTGCAGGCTGCGATGCGGCGGGCGGATCAGATCTATTCGGTCTCGCCTGACGCGGAGCTTGCAGACGCGCTGAGGTTGATGGATGAAAAGAATGTCGCCCAAGTTCCTGTGACGCTCGACGGGCGGGTGCTGGGCATAATCGGTCGCGACCACCTGATCCGCCTGATTCTCAATCGCGCGGCGCTGGAGAAATCGTGACGGAGGTAAAGCAATGAAAATCTTGATAGCAGTAGACGGTTCGGAATCGAGCGATGTCGCTGTTGAGGAAGTGGCGAATCGGCCCTGGCCCGCGGACAGCGCGCTGCGAATTATTTCCGTGGCTGAGACCTTACCGCTGGAGGTATTGTCGTTGCCACCGCGCTACCGCGATGACATTGAGAGAGCGGCGCGGCATCGGGCTGAGACAATCGTCGAGCGCGCGATTGCCAGGCTTCGTGAAAGCGACGCCCGGATTTTGCCGATCAGCTCGACTATCTTTATAGATTCGCCCAAAGACGCCATCGTCGAGGAGGCCGAGCGATGGGGCGCGGACTTGATCGTCGTCGGCTCGCACGGTTACCGGGGGCCCGAGCGCACGCTGCTGGGTTCGGTCTCGCAGGCGGTCGCCACGCAGGCGAAATGTTCCGTCGAGATCGCGCGGCGGCGACGACAGCCCAGCGAAGATGAAGATTAAGAAGAACGCTGATGGCCAACCAGTGTTTTGATTGAACGTCCAGATGCGCTAGTCCGTAGCGGAGAATTGTTCTCTGCGATACAGCCACGGCGCGATGCCCTTCTCCCGCTTGAAAGCTTTGCTGAAGGCGGCCCCGGACTCGTAGCCGATCCGTCCCGTAATCTCATCGAAATTATCCCCCCTTGACAAGAGCCTCCCAAAATGGGAGTTTATAATATGGGAGGAGTCCCTTGAGAATAATCAGCAAAAGGAAACTCCGGGAGTTCTGGGAGAAACACCCTGACGCCAAAGAGCCGCTGTTGGACTGGTACAATGTTACGCGCAAGGCGTCCTGGCAAAACCTCGCGGAGGCGCCGGAAAGCTTTCGTCACGCCGACCCGGTCGGTGATTGTACAGTTTTTAACATCAAGGGAAACGATTACCGCTTGATTACAAGGATTAGATATCAAGCGCAGAGGGTCTACACATTGTATGTTCTGACACACAAAGAGTACGACAAGGAGAAGTGGAAAGATGACTGTAACTGCTAAAACGACCGCCAATCGCCCACGGGCGCGCCGGCGCTTTGATCAGCGCAAGTATGGTCGGCTGTTGGCGCAGGCGGCGCCTGCCGTGATTCGCAATGAGACCGAATGCCGGCGCGTCGAGGGAGAGATTTCAAAGCTGCTGAGGAAAGGTGATAACCTGACGCCTGAAGAGGAGCGCCTGCTTGATCTTTTGTCCGCTCTAGTGGAGCGATATGAAGACGAAACAGAGAACTTCCCGGACTCACCGCCACACCGAGTTCTGCGGTTCCTGATTGAGCAAAACGATTTGCAACAAGTCGATCTGGTAAAGATCTTCGGTTCAAGCGGTCGCGTTTCAGAAGTGGTCAATGGCAAACGCGGAATCAGTAAAGCCCAGGCAAAGGCGCTCGGAGAGTTCTTCAAGGTCTCGCCAGAGTTGTTTATCTGATCGCGTCGGTCACGATGAATGTCAGCCCTTATGGCTTAATGGCCACTTTGAGCGCTCCGTCAATCCGTTCGCCAAAGACCCGATACCCTTCCTTGATCTCATCGAGTGAGAAGGTGTGGGTCAGCAGCGGCGTGAAATCCACTCGCCCGCCCTTGACCACTTCCATCAGGCGTCGCATCCGCTCCTTACCGCCTGGGCAGAGCGTAGTCACAATCTTGTAATCTCCGATTCCTGCGGCAAAAGCGTCGTATGGAACCTGGAGCTTGCCCGAATAGACGCCAAGACTGGACAGCGCGCCGCCGGGCCTCAAGCAGCGGAGCGCATTCTCAAACGTCCCTTGTGTGCCCAGAGCCTCAATCGCCACGTCGGCGCCGCCGCCTGTCAATCGCTTCACCTCCGCGACGACATCAACCTCAAGGTGGTTAAGCGTAACGTCCGCGCCCAGTCGACGCGACATATTCAGTCGAGTCTCGTCGCTGTCCACTCCGATGATCAGTGACGCGCCCATCAGTTTGGCCCCCGCCGTCGCACACAGGCCAATCGGTCCTTGCGCGAAGACGACCACCGCATCCCCGATCCGCACGTTGCCCGATTCGGCGCCGCTGAAGCCGGTAGAAGCGATGTCGGCTAGCAAAACCACCTGCTCGTCGGTCAGTTCATCCGGTATCTTCGCCAGGTTCGCTTGCGCGTTCGGCACGAGCAGATATTCCGCCTGAGCGCCGTTAATGGTGTTGCCGAAGCGCCAGCCGCCTATAGCTTCATAGCCCTCGCCATGACCGCATTGGGACAGTTGCCCGGAAAGGCAGGCGCGGCACTGACCGCAGGGCGTGATCGCGCCGACCAGCACGCGGTCGCCGACCTCGAAACCTGTGACTCCCGGGCCGAGCTCTTCAATCACACCGACCGGCTCGTGCCCGATGATGAGGCCAGGCTTGACCGGATACTCCCCGCGCACAATATGAAGGTCAGTGCCGCAAATCGTGGTGAGAGTGATGCGAATTACCGCTTCTCCAACACCAGCATGCGGGCGCGTGACTTCGTCAACTCTAATATCGTTCTTTCCGTGAAAAACAAGCGCCTTCATTTTCTCCATTTTATTTCACTCCTTCTTAAGAGAACGCGTTCAAATTCCCTTTCTTTACATTGCCACTATTGAGGAACCGCAACAACAACGCCCCCGAATCCTTTGCGGTATTCATAGATAGAAGCGGGGCCGTCTGTTTCAATTGATCTTCTCCGGCAATCAGTATTCGCTGAAAGATTGCTCAGTAAGCGTGCATGTGAAACGCGAAAAAGGTCGCCACGCCGGCCAATAAGGCGATCAAAAGTATCCACCAATGAACCCGCTCGAATTTGATGACCGGTTGCTTCATTACTACCTACACCCCCTCGATAACTTCGTTGACGCCGCGCCGCGGCGCGGGCCTGGCCGGTTGTTTCGCATAACCGCAGCGAAATCCGAATACGGCCTGCAAGCCGCTGCCCTTCACGATCTGGTTAAGCTGGTACTCGGCTATGCTTATATGACCTTCGAAGCAATCGTGGTCGGCCATCTCCATCATCTGATTGAGCGGATGCATCGCGACCCCCTGCAGCGTGGCTTCCAGGTGAAGTCGCTGCCAGAGCCGCCCGGCTTCCAGCAGTTGCGCTTTGCCATCGCGGTTTCGCACTGCGATCACACCGAACCTCGGCGCGGTCGCGCAGTGCTGGCTCTCGGTCGCTTCGAGCCACTTCTTGCCGAAATCACCCAGCCAGGATTCGGGGAGCGAGAGCGCGGCGCGCGTCTGCCATTCCGGCATTCCTAACCCGATCACAGACAGTCCGTCGCGCTTCTCGTTCACTTCTTCGAGCGAGTAACGAAACCAGTGATGGCTGTCTTTGAGGAGCGTCGGGTCGGCGATATATTTGGCGGTCGCTTCAATCGTCCCTTCGGCGAAAAGCTTTCCCTCAGGATCGCTCGCGGAGAACGACGACAAGGTCGCGTTCCCGCTCAGCACCTGCTTGTTGAAGGCCTCG
>DASTMP010000416.1:0-40913 GCA_035714085.1 Blastocatellia bacterium | reverse complement strand
TCTCGAACAGCTCCACCTTGGATCTCCTTTTCAATGATTACCTCCTGTTCTTTTTCCGTTCAGAAGGTAATCTGTTTTTGATTCAAGGTGGGGCCAAATCAGCGTGCCGAAAGGGGCCGGTCCATCGTGCCAAACTCAGCCCGCCTGCCACTTTTCGATCGCCTGCACGCTCGACGGCTTCCCCGTAACCATCGAGGGCGACGGCCGCGCGGGCGATCTGAAGCTGATCATTGACCGACTGAAGTCGGTCGGCGCCTCGCCGCCGTCCGTCCAGGCCTCAACGCCTGAGAAGACCTCCGGCGCGCCTACCTGCCCTGCTCACGGATCGAAGATGAAGGAAGGCCGCCGCGGCTTCTTCTGCCCGCGAAAAGTCGGTGACGGCTATTGCAAAGAGACTGCCTGATCACGCTCTCGCGCGGGAGAGTTCCCCCTCACTGCGACCGCCGCGCCAACGGCCGCCTTTTTCAGGAGATAGAATTTATGGTTTCCCTCTTTGCGTCGACGATGCTCAATCAACCCAAACACGCGCCGGCGCCGATCGGCGCGACAATCATCGAGGTCGCGTCTCGCCGGTCCGATGACGCGATCGAGATTTCTTTCAACGACGCAATCGCCTATGTCTTCAATGTCCTGCGTTCGGATGGCCCTGGCTTCGTGATGGGCGCCGACGTCGAGATGGCCGCGCGGCTCACTGCCTTCCGGGTCAAGCCCGCGCTCACCGCCGAACAGCAAGGGCGGGTGGCCGAATTCGTCAGGCTCAGGATTACGGACCGACTTATGAAAGCCGGGATCGGCATTCTCGAGGATTACTTCGGCGAGCAGGCGGCGCCCGACTGGCGCAGGCTCAAGGATCTTGAAGAGGTCTTTGACGAGATCGCCGCTTAAAACGCAAAGGGCGCGCCGACGTCGAAAGCGTCGAACGCGCCCATCACATCAACCACACGCCGAAGCGAGTAAGTCGATGGTGCACAACGATTTTACCCGCTTCGGCATTTCCCGTTAAGGAGAAGCCGTGAATTCACACAGACATTCCGAAAACCGTCGCCGCACTATAATCGGCGCCACGATCATTATGCTCGGCATCACTATGCTGAGCTGCGTCAGTTCGTTCACGATCTACCGCCAAGGCTTCAGCGACTTCCCTGCCTGGGCGCAAAACTCTCTCGGTCTCGTCGCCGTCGTCGTCGTCGAAGGCTGCTTCGCCTGGCTGCTCTTCGGCTACCGCGCGTCCTTCTCATCCTGGCTGGAAAGACTGATTGCGCTCATCGGCATCGGCTTCGTGGTCGCCGTAATGCTGCTCAACATCACGACCCACTTTATGCAGGCCAAGCGGGTGCCGCTCGCCTCATTCCAGCAGCAATGGGTGGACTACGGCGCCGTCTTCACGTTCATCGCCGTTCTGCTCCTGGTCCTGGCGATCACGCTCGCCGATCCGGTCGTCCGACTTGTGCGCCTCGAGCTGCGCTACGCCGGCCGGCAGCAGGAGACGATCCTGCGCGCGAAAACCGACGCGCTGAAGTCGGACCGGATCCTCGAAGCCATGGCCAACCGAGCCTCGACCGAAGCGGCGGAACTCGCCGAACTGATCGAAGGCGAAGCGGATCGAAAGCGGATCGGTTTTGGCGGCGTTCGGAGACGTGGGGACGACTCATTGGACTGACGAACGGGACCGTCGAAATGCGACTGCGCGACGGTCCCGAAAACCGCTACCAGGATGTCAGCGGTTTTGAGTCGCACGATGTGACTCAAAACGCGCCCGCAAGTCGATTAATTTCAACACCTAAAGCGCGAACTGGCACGGGGCCCAAAAAAGTGAGAAAGCCGTCCACGTCGAAGGCAAAAAGGCCGCCGCAACCTGACGGCTATATGTGGCGAAAAGACGGCGCCGGTTGGGAGCTTCGCAAGACGGTTTACGTCGAAGATGGCACGGGGTCCAAAATCCGCAAACGGCCATACGTGGCACGGATGGCAAGAGATGTTTTTTCGGAGATGAAGCGGAAGCATCGAGGCGCCGCGCTCGATCGCGCGATCGCGGAGTGGATCGCGGAGCATGATCGCTGACATACTTGCGCGTCGGGTACGCCCAGGAAGTAAGAAAGCCGAGGTTGTTCGCCTCGGCTTTTTCGATTCTTTTGACCGCCATTGATTTTGCCTACCCTACGGTATGCGCCGGCGCCGAATCGTTTAAAAGCGCCCGGGAAGCGTTTAAATCCGCCCCATCCCACGCGCCACTCAGATGCCGGGTATCCTGGTCACAGCAGCGCTGCCGATCTGGCCGATTGCGCCGCTCAGGTTCTGCAGGAAGCCCGGCTGCTGAACGACCTGCGTGCCGTAGCCGCTGCCTGAAGTATTGCCGCCGGTCTGGACGAGCTGCGGCAAGAGCAGACGGCGCCGCTCAAGGTCCGCCGCCGTCGTCTGCGCGGCAATATTGTTGCCTATATTGGCCTTGTTAAGCTCGGCCTGGTCCTGCATCTGCGCGCGCGTCGTCAGCGCCTGATTTTTCAATTGCTGATTCTGGTACTGCGCCTCCTGGTCTTCGGTGGCCGCATTCGCCCTCTCCGCGCGCAGCTCTTTTTCCATGTTCGCCTGGCGGATGAAGGTAGGCACGCCAGAGTTAAACGCCGAATTGTACCGGTCCGCAATGTCCTGCTCGGCGAGATCGTGACGCCGCGCGACGCCAGGATCAACCTGGAAGTCGGTGGGGATATCTTCATATGCCTTGCCTTGATACGCATTCGGGTCGCCGAAGTTGAGCGGGAGACCGAGAAAGTTCTCGACACCGGGCGAGCCGGCCTCAAGCGGCGACATATAGGAGTACGTGTTAGCGGTTTGCTGATTGTTCGCGTACGGAGTCTGAATCGATTTTGTTGATCCGCCCATTTGTTTCTCCTGCAAGTTCAAAAACGCGTCGCTGTATCCATCCGAGCGACGCGTCGAGAGTTTGTTGTCGGACTCGCCCAACTCGCTCGACCTCGATCCGGTATTCCCGCCATTTGACGAAAACGCGCGCGACAAGACGGCCGAGCTGGCGAAGTTCGTAGTGCGAAGTCTCGTCGTCGTTTGAAACGGCGATGAGGTCGAGTGGCGCGTAATGCCGCGCCACGAATGTTATAGCCATGCCGACGAAGTACGCGGCGAAGAAAAATATGATTGAAAATTTCAGCATCGTAATGCGCGCCTCGCGCTCCGTTCACGGTTCCGCTTAAAAGCCGCGGCCTCTGCTCACGAATACTTCGTCGCTCCATACGGCGTCGGCTGCTTCTCCTCGGCGATCTGTAGGAGTCTCGTGCAGGCGTCGCGCTTCCGCGCGTCGGCCGGCGACGCGGCGCGCAGATACCTCTGCCTGATCCCGAAAATCTCCGCGCGCACGTTGCCGCTGATCTCGCCGCGGTCGAACCTTGCGCTGAGTTCCTCGATCTTCCACCTGTACTGAGCCAGCCGGCTCTCGCGATGGAGATCGATGGGAAGAAGACCCGGATGTTCCATCGTAGGCATCTTCTCCGGAAAGAGCAGTTCGAGCATCTCCACGACGCTCATCGAATCAACGCCAGGCGTAAGCGCTTCGCGCCTCTCTTCGGCGAGAGACCGAAGCGACCTCCAGGCCTCGGCCTGGTCGCGATCGGCCTGCGGATTCGATCTGAGCGCGACCACTTCCTGCGTGGCGCGCGAAATAATGAATTCGAGCGCTTGTTTTTTCTGAAGCTGCCCGGCAAGCCAGTCGGCTTCCCACTGAACGTAGTCGCGATCATCGAGGAGTTGGTTAATGTCCGCGATCTGCTTATTGCAGGCGATAACCGTCCCGCTGATCTGAGAGCGGCGGTTTTCGATCCGCTGGTGTTCGTCGAGGTAACTACCTGACGCCGAGACGATCTCATCGTAAGCGTCGTCTCTCGCAAGGGAGCCGTCGAGGAAAGCGATGACGCGCGACGGCGCGCCGTCCGGGTATAGAGTCTGTAAAAGTTGTTCGAGTTCCACTGTTATTGATTCTCCTTATCCGAAAATACTGCGTGACATTTTCCGAAGACTTCTATCGTCGAAGTCGCCGGGTCGCGGCTCGTCGGCGGATTGCCGCGCGGCCGTTTTTTGCGCGGGCGCGGCCTGGACTTGGGGCGCGGGTCCCTGGCCCGTCGCGCCGAGCCTGTCGAGAAAGCCCCCGATCAGCTTGGTTACTTTCGCCTGCAGGGGCAGCGCCAATCGGCGAGCTTCGCGTTCGTCGAGCCTCGCGAGAGCCGCGTGGAGTTGGGTGAGCGCGCGCTGGTTGACCGGATCGGCGACTATGACGTTTTCAGCCCACGTCCATAACGCTTCGCCGATCTCGCCGTCCACGGCCTTATCGCCGGTCAGGTTGAGCCTGCCCGCGAGAGAGTTGATAACGCCATGCTTGACCGAATCGCGCACGGTGTTGGTGAGACCCTGCGATTTCTCCTGACGCTCTTGATCGCGCTGCTGCTGGAATTGCTTTTCGTGATCATCGATCATCCGGTCGCGCTCGAGCTCCTTGAGACGGCTCTCTAGAAGGTGATACTGCCGATCGGGATCCTCCTCCATCTGGATCTCGTATCGCTCCTGCGGCGTCAGAAGCCCATAGACCTCGTGATGGCGCGGGTCGAGAACGCTCAGTTCTACCGACGCGACCTGAGGCAGCTGGTTGCCTCGCTGAAGGGCTTCCACGAAGTACTGCGGCCAGGCGTCTATGGCGGCGTCGAGGAGATCGGCCACGCGGTCAACGTCGGCCCCGCGCAGCCCCTCCCACAGATCTTTCGGGTTCTCGCTGAAGAAGTAATTGACGAGTCCGAGACGATCTTTGACCTGGTCGTATTCGCCGAGTCCCTGCCATTTGTTCAGGTCGGCTTGAATCTCAGGCGGCAGCGGCGCGGGCTCCTCGCCTTCGGGTTTCGCCTGATCCTTTCCCGGGAAGACGGGCGCGTCCTCGTGGCCTTCGCCGAAGATCTGGCGGGAGTAACTCAACAGTCTTTCTTCGTCGAAATCTCCGGGCACGGAGGGTGGGGCATATGGCGAATTTCCGCCGTTTAAAGATCCGCCGCCCGCGGGCGGTTGGCTCGCGGGCGTTCCCGCGGCCTGGCTCGCGCCCCCCACATTGCCGCCGCTTGAACCGGCATCCGGCGCGCTCGCCGCGCCCTGTCCATCGAATGATTCGCTCATAAAATCCGATCTCCTTATTTTTGTTTCGATTCGAGTTGTCGCTCGCGCTTGCGCGAGGCGCTTTCTCTGATCCCTTCGAGGATGGTCATGGCGTCGAACTTCTCTGTGTTCGGATAAGCTTCATCGCTCTCGGCGTGGATCGCCGTCTGCAGCTTGCGCCAGGCGGCTTTCTGTTCGTCTTTCGTGGCGTTCTGATAACTGCGAGACGCCATCAATTTCGCGCCGTACTGTTCGATCATCGCGCCGGCCTTCGCCTTGCGCTCGGTGTAATCCTTGAGCGATTCATCTTCGTTCTGATGCGGCGCGCTCAAGCCGACGTCGAGGCGAACGAGTTCGCGCATAAGCGGCTCGGTCTTATCCTTCGCCGAGCTCGTGAGCGTTGGATCGAAGAAGTTCGTCTTGCGCGCTTCAAGTGGACGTCCGAGGACGTCGGTCGCCGGCGGAAGGGAATTTCGCAAACCGGGAATACGGCGCTCGACTTGAGCCGCGAAGCCTTTTCCTTCACGCCTCTCGGAATCGGTCAGGTCGCCGACGTCCGAAACGATGGTAGGAACGAATGAGCCGGCAATTCTTCCAGCGCGTTCTGAGACCGAGCCAGGCCTTGTAATCGCTTCGCTGATATCCTTCGCGCCGGTGAGCAGCGGCTGCTGAGCCACGGTCTGAGTGACGGCCGCGGCGGCGACGTTGCCGCCCCTCTTCGATTCGTTCTTGAGCGGACGATTCCACTCGCGATCGAGTGTAGCGCCGAGCGTCAACAGCGCGCCGACGGGAGTAAACGCCGCGATCTGATGCCAAGTGTTCGTATAGGGATTGAGAACGGCGCCCGGAGTGCGCCCCGAGGCAGTGTCTCGATTGCGCTGGTCCGGGTCGGTGTCCGCAAACCCGGTCAATACTCCAGCCTGGTGAAGCTTCCAGCCGAGCATGATGAGCCCGGCGCCCGTGACGCCCCGTCCGAAGGTCGTCGCAAACGCCCGTTGCTGCGCCGGCGTGAACGATCGGTTGACTATAGCCTTCGCCACCTGGCCGCCGAATCCGACGCCCGTGTAATCGAGCAGTCGCGCCACGATGTTCGTCGGCGTCTTCGTGAACGGGAAGACCTGGTCGATGGCGAAGTTCGCGGCGCGCCCCGATTGCGTCCCCGCAAGCTTCTGGCGCCCGGCGTTCAGAAAGGTATTGACCGTGTTTTCGTTGTTGAACGTCGCGACCTCGGCGTCGCCTATCGCGTCAGCCTGTATGGCTGGATCCGAAGCAAGCTGTCTGGCGCGACTCTCGACCTGTGCGCGAGAGATCTTGCCTTGGCGAACCTCGGTCAGCGCGGCCGCCCTTGAACGATCCGCGATCGCGCGTGAAAGCGCGAAGCGGCGAAAGACGGCGTCCTCCGCGCCGAGCGTCCTAAAGACGCCGTTGACGTAGGTGTCGATGATCTTCGATCCGCTGTTAATCTCCTGGCCGAGTTGGAGCGACTGCGCCTGCTGGCTCGTCATACCACGGCGAAGGATTTGTCCGGCTTCTTTGACGCCGGTGGTTGCGGCGTCGTAAGCGGACTTCGCCATAGCGGTCGGCGACGCGCCCGTTATCGTGCGGCGTCCGGTGAATACGCTCGCGGCCATATCGGCGATGCTCGCTGGTATCTTGCTGATCTCTTCCACCGGTTGGAACGAGAGGTTGCCGACGATGTTGCGGGCGTGAGTCTTGAGTCCCGTGAGCAGGCCTGCTTTGCGCAGCGCTGAAACTACCTCGAGCGGCGGCGTTCGCGTTGACACATTCGGCGCGCCAGGAAAGAGCGGCTGCTGCCGCGCGTTGCGCATAGAGACTGGCGGAATCGGCGGCGGCAATTGCGCTTGCGCCTGTGGCCGTCGCTGCGGCGCCGTGCTGAAGGCCAGTTCCGTGGCGGCGCGAGGTCCGGCATAAACGCCAGGGCGGAATTCCTGCGTGTTGTCGTTCGCTTGAACCGAAAGCTCGCCTAGCGGCGCTGATTGAATCGGTTCTAAATCGGCGGTATTGATGGGCCGGCGTATTGGCAACTGTGAGGACGGAACGCGAGCGGCCAGGTCTGCCGACGTCGGCGCGTTCTCGATCTGAGCGCGTGAGAGCGCAGGCATTTCAGTTGTCGCCGGCGCATCCGGATAGACCAGGCGTTCTGTAGGCGCGGCTTCACGAAATGGAATTCTCGTTTTTGTCGGAAGCCCCGCGGCGACGGCGCCAGGCGCGGAGAGAACGGCTCCGAGGGCGGCCGCCTTTGCGAGTTCGCGAGGATTCAGACGACCTTCGAAGGCCAGCTCGGCGCCGCCCTGGCCGATCACGTTGCCGGCCGCGCCGCCGCCTATCTCGCCTGCAACCCTGGCCGCCGCCTGCACCGCTGGGCGCGAGAGACGAGCGGCCGCTGATGCTCCGAGCTTCGATCCGATCGCTCCTCCGGCAACGGGAGCAAGCGCGCCGATCGCGGTTTCGATGGCGGCTCGTTTCGGATCTTGCCAGTTAGCTCCGAGCGCGCTCATTCCACCACCTGCCACGACTGGCGGGACGCCCGCGGTGGTGAGCATTCCAGCGGCTGCCACCTGCGGCGCCGCCTCAAGCACGCCTTCACCGACCTGTGTGAGAAAATCGCCTTCGGGCCGTCCCTGGCGCTGCGCTTCAAGTTCGGCGTTTCTTTGCGCTTGAAATTCGTCCAACTTGCCAAGCGCATACGCGCCGCCGGGAACGCTTCCGCCGCCGATCGCCTTGAGCAGCGTCGTCCCTTGTCTTGCCAATGCGCCGCCGCCGCGAGCCAGCGCGTCATAAGCGCGCTCGGAAACCCGATCGGTGAACGACTGCGCCTTGAACGCGGCGCGCGCCGCTTGATTGCGAGCGTTGGCGCGATAATCGAAGCCGAGCGATTGGTTTGGTATCAACGCGTCCATGTTCGCCGTCTTAGGTCCGCCGCTCAGATCGAAGCGCATTTGATCACTCTTCGGCTTCTGCTGATTCTCGAGCCATGCGACCGGATCGAAGTCGCCCGAGGCCTTCACGGGTTGTTGCGGCGCTGACTTTTTTTGATTTTCCAACCACGCCACCGGATCGAAATCATCTGGCATAGATCACCTCACGACTGTATAGCCTCTTCGACGGAATTCCGCGCGCACATCGGACGCCGTCATCTTGCCGCCTGACGCTTCGGCCGCCTGCAGGATCTGACTTTCCGAGACGTACTGCTTCGGCTGCTTATTCGCCTGACGCGCCGCGGTTCGAGCGTTCGCGCCCGCTTCTTTCTCCGTCGCCACCTTCTCGCGGCTTTGAATGTTGGCCTTGCTGATCGCGGCCGCGCCTGAGGCGCCTACACGCGTCGCCTGGCCGTTCGGAAAGATTTGGTACTTGCCGATCTTTCCGCCGCCCTCGTCAAGGTCAATGTACTGCGGCGTTCCGGTTGCGGCGGCTTTGGCGCGCGCGTCATTGAGACGGATTTGCGATTCACTGACCGCGCCTTGTCTCGCGGCGTTCTGTTGCGCGATACCCACGCCCGCCGTCCTGGCGGCCGCCTCGCTCTGGAGATTCCCGATCTCGGCCTGCGTCTTTTGCGCGCCCATCGCGTCAAGAGCAGACTGGCGCGCGGCCTGACGCCTCTGGTCTTCGTAGGCGAATCGCTGCTGGATCTTCGGCGCGACCTTCTGGTTGAATTCCTGTTCGCGCAGGCCTCGGGGATCGGCCGCGCCATACGCGCCGCCGGCGATCGCGCCGCCAATCCCGCCGGCGATTCCCTGCCCCGTTCCGAGCCCCTGAAGCGCGCCGCGTAGAGCGCCGAGAAGAAGAGATTTTTTTCGCCCCGGCGTGCCCGCCATAAAGAGTTGTTTCGTATCTTCGAGCTGCTTTTCACGCGGATCTTCGGGGTTGGCAGCCGAGGCGATGTCGGTCATCTCTCTCAATCGCGACCCTGCTCCAGGGATCGTGGAGACGCCGCCAGGCGGGCCTGAAGGCGAAGCGGCCGGGATCGGGCGCGGGTTCGCAATGGGCGGCAGCGCCCGCGGCCGCGAAGGCGCCTCATCGGGGTTGTACGGAACAATGTCGTCCGGCAGGTTGTCGTCGCCAAGGTCGTCTTCGAGCAGCGACCCGAGCAGTCGCCGGCGACGCCCGAGATCGCCGTTCGTGAGTGATTGAAGATCGAAAGGCATGTTTCACCCCCTCAGATATTTTTCAGGCCGTTCAACCATACGGTGACGGTCCCGCCGGTGACGGTCGTGGTTACCCGGGCGCGCACGAAGCCGCCCGGCGGAAAGTCGGCCTTGCCGCCCACCTGCGCATTGGCGACCACGGTCACGGGCGCGACGACCTGCATCCACACGCCGGCGTAATTCGGGTCGTTGCTCGACTCGATAACTACCGCGCCGGCGCCGACCGCGCCGTTGCCTTGAATTACCCAGTTGATCGAACGGCAATCGTTGAACGCGATCGCTTGTCCGGTTCCCGTCGTCGCGGCGTCGAGCGATTTGCCGACGGTCAGGTCGTTCGGCCGAAAAGCGTATTGATCAGGCATGGGAAAGTCCTCCTTCGTCCAGTTCGGTTAATGGCCATGTTTGCGCCACTCAATCAGCCAGTCATTAAGCGGCGTCTCGGCGAGCGCTTCGAGGATTGCCCGCTCGAAGTCGGTCTTGAACAGGTCCCGCGCGTGCGGGCTCTTGAGCGTGCGCAGGACTTCCTTCACGTCTACGACCGCCTGCTCGAGCGCCTGCGGACATGGCGGATGGGGGGTGCGCGGTACCCCCGGCCATTTGCCGCGCTCCGCCATTTCCGCGAACCACGCCCGGGCCTCTTCGTCCTGCCCCGTCTTCCCCAGCGCGGCGGCGGCAACATCGTTCAGGTAAGGTCGCGGAATGTCATTTTGTCTAAACTCCGTGCCGGCCACCGTCACCATCGTGGCGCGCGCGGCTGCTTGTAAAATGGTTTCCGGAATCTGCATTATTCTCCTTTGTTGATTGGTTAAATATCCCAGCCTTCTCGTTTGATGACTGGCGGGCGCGTATCTCGCTTATAGTCGAGACCGGTTTTTACGTCGTCCTCGAGCCGCGGCGCGCGCTCGCTATCCGGCGCGGGGTCCGGGATTAGATAGCGGCGTCCGGAGATTGTCCATTCTTGATGCCCGGGCGTCTTTTCGATCGGCGGCAGCAGTCGTCCGGGCTTCTCGTAATCTGACTTCCACACTGGAGGCTCTGGCGGCAGCGTGCTACGCTGCGCCGCATATTGCTTATCTCTGTTCGGTATTCTGCTCATCGTTTTACTCCTCGCTCTACAACAGTAGTTGACAGCGCTCGTCGCCCTGCTCTGATCCGCGCCGCCGGCATCGGATTGATCCACTCGATTGCGACAGTGACGGTCCGCCGACGGTATGAGCAGCGCGGCATGATCCCGCCGCCAAAGCATCCGAACTTGCGCGCCCAGGCAATATCGCGAGAGATCACCGACTTATTCACCTTGAATCGTTCGGCAAGCCGTCGCTGGCCGCCGTGCGGCAGGTCGCCGGTAATCGCGCAGATGCGGAGAATCGCAAAGCGCCTCTGCCACATTCGGCGCGTTTTCGCGGCGTTATGTCGCCGGCGACCGCCGGCCCTGCGCGCCGCTCCACTATTTCCGACCTGGTTTGCCCACTGTCCTTTGTCCATCGTTCAACACTCGGAAAGTTGCTCACTTATGTTGCCGAAAACCTTTGTAAAACTCAGCCTTCAGAGCCACAAATCCGACTTATTCACCGTTATCTGCCAGCCCGATCACGACGTATCCAATCGCTATAACGAAGGCAGGATCGAGCGTCCAACCGCGAACGATCTCAGGCAGAACGCCAGCGCGCTCGGCGGCTTCGTCGTAATTCCAGTTCTGCGCAATCTCGAGGGCGGCGAGGCGCATCGGCTCCGTGAGGCCTAATTCGCTTACGGCTTCTATGGCGCGCGTGTTTATGCCTTCTTTGAGCGCGGGCGCTTTATTTGTAGTGCTCAGTGTTGATCCTCTCCGCATCCTATCGTCTCCTTTTTGACCGAATTTCACCGAATCCGTGTCGCGGTTCACTCGAACAGTACCGCGCCCCACACCGCAATCGCCGCCACGACGAGCGCCGCGTCGATGAGCGCGAATGCGAAATTGTCTTCGTCGTCAAACACGTCGTCTCTCTTTCCCTTTACGCGCGTCGCGTTTCAATCGGCTTTTGATCCTTTGCAAAATTTGCAGCGCTTCCCTGCTCCGCTCGCCCCGGATGTGCGCGAGGACAAGAGAGCGCTCAGGGGGCGAGAGCAGGCGCAAGGCGGCGAGTAATATCCTGCTGGTCACCATGGATTCTCCAACGGTCGCAGCTCGAACCACGTTCCGCAGTCTCCGCAGAGATATAAAGCGCCTCCCTGCCCTGATATGCGTCCCTCACAGTTCGCCCATGGGCAAAAGATGGGCATCCGGGCGCCGCGGCAGATCCTCGGCCTGGCGATCGAGCCGACGGGTGGGCGGTTGAGCAGGTTGAGCAGTTCAGACTTGTGGGCGTGGATCGCCCGGCGGTCTTCGTCGGTCAGAGCGGACGAAGGCGAAACCTTGATGGCGTTGCCGTCGGCCAGGACCGTGAAGCCGCGACCGGAGAGGGATTCGATTAGAGTATCGGCGCACATTAGAATACCTCCTCGTCCTCTTGTTGGCTTTCTTGTGGCAGATCCGACCCAACATGTCGAGAAAATTCACCATCGACGCCTTGGGTTAAATCTTTATCGTAACTGCCTTTATCGCCGTCATTTAACCCAAGGCGGTGACTGTCACGTTTTCCACCGCCTTGGGTCTGGGTTTCTCTCGGTTCACCGCCTTAGGTCGGCAGTTCCCAGTCTGGCGGCAATTCCCAGTACCACTTGGCCCCTTCCCGACCCTTCTCGCCACCTTCTTTGTAAGGCCTGATTCGGAGAGCTACCTTGGCCTTCCTCAGGGCGTAGTCTGAGACTTTAGCGGCCTTCAGCGCCTTTTCGACTTCGGTGGATTCCTGCCTGCCGTCCTTGAGGAGAGTTCTCAGGAATTCCTCGGCGTCGACTCTCTGCTCTGCCTCGTCCCGGTCCTCGTGATGCGCGGGCGAGAGAATCCGCTCCGCTGTCAGGTCCGACGCGCCAATCCACTCGAAAGACCCCTCATCAGTTTCGGAATCGAAGTCGATTCGATAACCGAGGGATTCGCCTTTGCGGGCGATATTGTTTTTGTAGTTGGTGATGGCAAGTTTGGTTTCGTCATCGGGATCGCAGCCAGCCAGCAAACCCACGCGCGCAGCTGCAAGCCAATCAATTGAACCAATCCCCGCCCTCATTGGGCTTCCATTGCCGCCGCTCTTATTGAGATGGCGAACGCACAGCATATTGCAGCGCTGACGCGCGGCGATGGCTGCGAGTATCCGGGAAACCTCGCGACATTCATTGGCCCTGTGTATATCAAGGGCGCCGCCCGTGAAGGCGAACAGCGGGTCAACAATCACAAGCAACGCCTCATATTCGGCGATCGTCGCCTCGAAGCGGATCAGGCCTTTCGGATCGAAGACCGCCAGTCCGTCCTTCTCAAGAAAGTTCAAAGCGATGACCTTCTCGACGTCGGCGCCGCAGGCGTCGAGCCGCGGGCGCAGCGTGTCGGCCAGACCATCCTCGGCCGAGAACATCAGGACATTTCCGGGCTCGAAGGCCTGGCCATTCGGGAAGCCGCCCCCGCGCGTGACGATGGCGGCGAGCTTACAGGTTAGCCAACTTTTTCCGATTCCTGGCCAGCCATCGAGCAGAGTGATCTTGCCGATCGGCAGATAAGGCTTCCAGAGCCATGACACCTTTTCAGATTTGATCGATGACATCTTCACACAGGCATAAGCGCCGCTCGATTCCTCCTCGGGATTCCTATCCGGGGTTGCGGCCTTCGACGCCGCGGCGGCGGTACGCGATCGGGCGCCCAGTCCCGCCTCCTCGTGCGCAAAGATCAGGTCTCTCTCGTCGTCGTTGAGCTGATCTATCGGCTTGTGGAGCGCGGTGTCGAGCGCGGCGTCGTATGCTTGGTCGCCGATCTCCCTCCTCTTCTCCCGCACGCGCTCGCGGTAGTGCTCCCGGCGCCGCTCCCGCATCACCAGATCGCTTAGCTCTCCCACGGGCCCCTCCTCTCTGATCTAATTCTCGATTCCGCGGCGGCGCGCGAGATCCTGCAGCGCCGGGCGTACTGATCGATCTCCTCTTCCGTGATCGGGGGGTCATACAGGCAGGTATTCACGAGAGGTCGCGCGCACTCCCTGTTGGCGAGCTCGACGGCGACCGAATCTCGAGTCCAGGCCGCGGGCAGAGGCGGCGGTGGATCGTAGGGCCGGTCGAAGACTTCTTCGGCGGTCGGGATTTCGAGGGTAGATTTTTGATCTGAGTCAAGATAAACTGTGTCCATATTAGTTCAATTCGCCCGGGGCATATGCTGCTTACAGATGCCCCGGGCTTTCTTTTGATCGTTAGGAGGTTCGGCCGCCGGCCGCGAGCCAGTCGAGGAGTTGTTGACCTGAGTGGCGAACGTAGCGGCCCACCCGGAACTCGGCGAGGTGTCCGGCGTCGCGCGCGCGAATCATCGTGATCTCACTGACGCCGAGAGCGAGGGCGCCTTCACGGCGCGTGTAAATGCGCGCGGGCTCAAGGATTGGTCGTTGAATCTTCGGCTTTCGGCCAGGTTTGCGGCGAGGTTTTGTGCTTGTGATAACAGCACTTTCAGATATCATGTTTTCGATCCTTTCTCAGTTGGCAAAATTGTGAAGGGTTACGAAGGTAATCGCGCTGATTTCCAAGGTCCTCGCGATTACCTTCACTTACTTCTCACACACGCAAGCTATCAAAAGCGAATTAAACGTGTCAATCATGAAACGCGCCGTAAGTCATTGATTTCAGCGACTTTCGGGACACAAAATATGGTGGCGTTTTCAGCGCCCCAAAGCTCTTCCGAGAATCTTCTACTAAAGTACAACGTCCTTACAGCTAGCTATAAGGACCTTATAGCTAGCTGTAAGTCGGCGTGTTTTCGATTGTGGGGCGCCAGACCGACACAACATCTTGTGGTAGCGATCAATTGACCAACTCCGACCTCTCTGGCTCGATTTCAACATCGCCGCCAGCCAATTCAGCCAGACTCGCGGCGAGATCCCACTCGCGCAACTGTTCGCGCTGCTTCTCTCGGATCTCTTCGGCCATTCGCACATAACGCATAAACGTTCTCGGGTCAGCGTGCCCTGACCTGGCCATAGCAAACGGCATCGACATCCCGCGCAGCAACCAGGTCGTGATCGCCGTCGCGCGCAGGTCGTGAAAATGCGCGTTCTCCACCTTCGCGTCTTTTAGCGATACATGCCATGCCCGCTGGAATGTCGCCTTGATTCCGAAAACCAATTGATCAGCGAATCCCCCGCTCTCTTTCGCCATCTTGCGCAACTGCTCGACGGTGATCGGCTCAAGATCGATGGCGCGCTTGCGGTTTGTCTTGGCGTTCTCGGCCAGGACGGTCAGCGTTCCGCGATCGAGATCCACGTCGGCCCATTTCAAATTCAACAGTTCCCCGCGGCGGCAGCCGCTGTCGAGCGCAACGAGTACGATCGGGTAAATGTGCCTGCGCGTCGTCGTCTGGCAGTTCTGCAGGATGGCGCGTTGCTCATCCGTCGAGAACACTCGCTCGCGCGGCGGCTCCATTGCCATCGAGATGAGCGGCTTGCCTTTCTTGAACGGGTGGCCGGTTAGCCATTCGTTTTCGACGGCGAACGTGAAGATCGCGCCGAGCAGCGAGAGGCCGCGCTGGACGTCGGCGATGCCCCGCTGCTTCTTCGTGATCTTCGCCGGCGTCGCCAGTCGCTCGTTACGGTACCGCTCGATGTCGGCGTAGGTGATCGAACGAATGCGCCGCTTGCCGAAGATTTTGATCAAATGCTTCAGCCGCCAGCGCTGCATTTCCCAGGACCGCAATCCGGCGACCTTCACCCCGTCCCGGTACTGCGGCTCAATGAGGCGAGTGGCTTCGTACTTCTCGGCGAGATGCTTAAACGTCATTCGTTCGGCGTCAATGTACGCCACGTCGTGTTCGTCAATCTCGCGGATCCACTTCTTGACGAGATTATTGCCCGCGCTGATGTTCTCTACCTGGCGCTTCCGCTGCCGTCGCTTGCCTGTGTCGTCGGTCCAGTCGAGTTGAGCTATGTATGTCTTGCGTGCCTTGTTGTAGTAGACGCTTCCCTGCCGCGGTCGTCCCATTTGAATGCTCCGTAAATTGTTCCGTATTCGCCTGACAATGTGAGTACAGATGAGTTTGCGTGAGGCGCTATTATATTCAATGAAATGCGTGGCTTATAGGAAAGCTGACAAAATGAGTTCATATGGGTTTAGACAATCCGCCAGATTGCCAATCTGAGAGCTTGTTCTTCAGCATCGAGAATGCTACGGGGCCGCCAGCTTTGGAGTTTGGAGTTCCGCCTTCAGGCGGCGCGTTTGGATTGCCGAGCCTGACCGCCTGAAGGCGGAACTCCAAACCACACCCTTTTCAGAGAAGTTATGAAACGAGAAATAATCATTAAGGACACACACCGAGGATTGCGCTATGAGGATGGCGTGTTGATGGAGATATTGGGCGCCGGGCGTCACACGATTCCGCGCGAAGTCAATATCGGCTTCTATCGCAGCCCGAAAGTGGAAGTCACGCTGGTTGACGTGCGCGAGCGCGACCTGACGATCAAGGGGCAGGAGATTCTGACCTCCGACAAGGTCGCAATCCGCGTCAGCATCATCGTTCAGTTCCGCGTCAGCGACCCGCGCGCGGCGATGCATGAAGTGGCCAATTACGAAGAGCGTCTATACACCGACGTGCAGTTGGCGGCGCGCCGCTCGCTCGCCTCGATGATGCTCGAAGAGATTCTGACCAACCGCAACCGGCTGAGCGAGGACATCCTGCGGGACGTCAAAGAGGCCGCGGCGAATTACGGCGTGGCTATCCTGCGCGCTGACGTGAAGGATCTGGTCTTCCCGGGCAACTTGCAGGAGATCATGAACCGCGTCCTCGCGGCTGAACGCATGAGCCAGGCGCAGTTGGTCGGTGAGCTTTCGGCGGCCTGTCTGGATTTTTTTTCAGAAGCATGTAAAGACAGCTCGACGAAAGCTCACCATTGTTCGAGGTTTCGGGATCTCTCTACTGGCGGCCGACTCCAGTCACTGAACTGAACTCAACGAACGACGGAAACTCCGCGCTCCGATGCACTGTAACTTTTGCTTTCCGATGAACCGTGCCGGTCAAGCTGTTTTCGCCGGTATTCAAGTTGCGCGCAAACACCGGAAACGACGCGGAGGCGATGTCCACCACCAAACGATTGCCCTTCGCGATCCGGATCGCCGTATGCGATAAATCCACTTCTACCCGTACAGGCTTCTTCCCCTGGAACCGGACCCGCGACACGCCCTCCGCCAGGAGGAAGTGCCCGCGCGAAGGATCCTCTTCGGAGATGCGCACGAAGAGATCCGTTTCCGGAACGTCGGAGGATACGTAGATCACCGCGGACATCGGCCCCAGAATCTTGAAGGGCTCCTGGATGGGAGCGCTGCGATAGGCGACAATATCTTTGCGCTCCCTCAGCAGTTCGCCGTAGCGGGACTCCATCTCGTCGCCGAGCATGTGAGGGCTCGGCGTCGGACCGCCAGGATCGTACACATAGTGGTCGCTCCCCTGCCGGCTATCCCCACGATCCGGTAATAATGCAAATTCGCTCCCCAGAAAGTATCTTTTCGGCTTGCCCGGAAGTGGGTAGCTTTTAGCCGTCATCCAACGGTTCTCGCCCATCACGAACAACTTCACCGGATCTCCGCCTGGCGCTGGGGCGCCCTTCAGCCAATGAGCGAACCAGTCTGCGTACTCCTGTTCGAGGTCGAGGAGCGCCGCGGCGCCGAAATCCCGCCCGCGCGCTTCCCGGGTAGCGGTAGACGTGTGCCCCCACGGCCCCATAATCAAACGCTGGTTTTTCGCTCCTGCTTTTATCATGGCGAGGTAGTTTAGCTTCGTTCCGAACCTGTTGCCGTCGAACCAGCCCGATTGATGAAGAACAGGCACTGTAACTCGATCCATCTTACTCAGATAGCTGCCGGGCTTCCAATAGTCGGAATCAGGACCTTCGGCACACCATCTCCGCCAGATCTCATCGACATGGCCAATGACCTTCAGGTCCAGTCCGGCGACCGGCAAGTCCTCGGACGCCTTCCAGAACGCTGCATAAGGGAAGCTCTCTAATGCTGTCCACGGCGAACTGTCCTCCGGCTTTTGGCCGCGAATAATATTGAGCCACACCATGTGCTCCATAAATAGCAGAACGCCATGTTCGTAGGGGAGATGGTTGGGAGGCGAGCAATTCACGACCATGGCTGCCAGATGCGGCGGACGCTCGACCGCAGCTTGCCACTGGACAACCCCGTCATAGGACTTCCCAATCGTTCCGACTTTGCCCGAACACCAGGGCTGGCGCGCCAGCCACTCGATGGTGTCGAAGCCGTCCGGTCCTTCGAGCGGCGACGGTTCGAATCGCCCCTCGGAGTGGAAGCGTCCCCGCACATCTTGAACGGCGAAGACATAGCCGCGCGTCGTCCAAAACTCTGCGCGCTCGCCAAGGACCGCTTTGTTGTAGGGTGTTCGCTCCAGAATCACGGGCAGACCGCTGGAAGGGCCACTCGGAAAGTAAAGGTCGAGGGCCAGCCGCACTCCGTCCCGCATTGGGACGAACACTTCCTTATGTTCAACTACAGCATCCCCCGGTCGCGGAAATTCATTCGTGCGCTTCAGAACCAGGGGCATGCTGCTACCCCCTTGTTTCCAGGTTCCGCTGATCGTCGTCTTTTCCGGGTTGATATTCCCTTCGAAGCTGCCTCGGGTTGGCTTTATCTCAAACT
Source organism: Blastocatellia bacterium (assembly GCA_035714085.1). GTDB lineage: Bacteria > Acidobacteriota > Blastocatellia > RBC074 > RBC074 > JAJVID01. The sequence continues at coordinate 22,857 of DASTMP010000416.1, read as the reverse complement.
TTAGCATCGCGCCGCCGCGCGTGATAGTAGTGACAGGAATTCCGAACGCGTTCTGGTCCGGACTGTCATGCTCGGCTGTCATTCCATCTTCATAAGTGATGATGTGAAGTATGAACCTGAGTCTACTTGCTCCTCCGATCCAAGCTCCATCAATATCACTGGGCTTGGGAGTTTTCTTCTTTGTTTCCTGGAAAACTGTTATCCTGGTAATTTCCAACGGGATAGACATGCCTCCCTGAGCATATGTACCAGTAATTCTCGTATCACCCTCAACTGTTTGCGCCTTAGCGCCAACGGCCACGAATAGACTCGCCAATAAACCGCAGAATAATTTGTTCATGTGTCGATTCTCTCCTGATGGTGAAATTGAAGCGTATTGTACTTGGATGTACGGCGAACTGTTACCCCTGGTTTGATCATTTTCGAGGAGTTTTAAAGCGGTTGGTCGAGGCTCGCACGAAGGCCGAAACCCAGCGCATCGACGCCCAGGTCAGAGCTGACGGGCATCGCGCGGAAGCCGAGGCTCAGGCCGCGGCCATGAAATTGGCCGCGCAGGCCGAGGCCGAAGCGGTTCGCGTTAAGACCGAAGCGGAAGTCAGCGCTCTACGCGAGCGCGAGCAGGCGGCTGAAGCATATTCGGCCCACCCGGCGTTGCTGCGCTTGCAGGAGCTTGAGACGTTGCGCGAGCTCGCGCGGACGGCCAACGCTCGAATCTACATCGGATTCGATAAGCATCGCGCGCTGGATACAAATGGGGCGCGAGGCAAATAAGACTAAATCAGGACAGAACACATTCAGACAGGATTGACGGGATTTTTCAGGATGAGGATCAAAGAGACCGTTAGCTTGATTGCCAATCCTGATCAATCTTGTAAATCCTGTCTACTTCTTCTGTACCGATTTTATCTGTTTTGATTTAACCTCCGAATTCCACTGTCGCCTTTCGTTCCAGTTTGCCCCAGCCGACCACGACGCCTTTGATAGCGGTTAAAACCGATCGGATCATTATGTAGTACATCACCTGGCGGTAGCAAAATCGTTGCAGGAAGAGCCACCACAAGAGGCTCCGCTGCTCGCGTTTTTCCAGAAGAAAAGCAAACGCCGCGGCCATTGAGTCCACCACCAGAAACAGCGCGTAGTAAAAGAGCGCATGTTTGAGATTCGCGACCGCGTACTCTTCCGGATGCTCAAACCGTTCGATCGCCGCCGAGATAAACGTCCAGATGAACATCAGATCTATGACGGGCGAGATCAAAGTAAAGAGGACCTGGAAAATCCAGACGTTCGGCATGGCCAGAAAACCGAGCGCGCCGTATAGCGGGTTCAGGAGCGCATCGCGGTGTTTCCACATACATTGCAACGTGCCGAATGACCAGCGGAACCGCTGCTTCGCCAATCCTCGCCAGGTGTCCGGCGCTTCTGTCAGCGCGACGGCGTCTTCTTCATAATCGATCTTGTAACCGAGCTTGCGGACTTTGAGAGTCAGGTCTTGATCTTCGGCCAGCGTGTCTGAGGAGAATCCTCCGATCTGTTCCAGCAACTCGCGCCGCCATGCGCCGACCGCGCCCGGCACGACGGTGATGCAATTGAGCAAGGCGAACGCGCGGCGATCCAGATTCTGCAGCGTGACGTATTCGAGCGCCTGCCAGCGCGTGATCAGGTTGATGCGATTGCCGACCTTGGCGTTACCGGCGACGGCCCCGACCAGTGGATCATCGAATCGCCGAGCGAGCGCGCCGAGCGTGCGCGGTGGAAAGATCGTGTCGGCGTCGAGCGCGACGATGATGGCGCCGCGCGCGTGTCGCAATCCGAAATTCAACGCCCCGGCCTTGCCGACGTTGGTTCTGGTGAACAGCCGCACGCGGCGGACGTCGCCGAACCGATCGCGCACGACGTCGCTCGTGCGGTCGAGCGAGCCGTCGTCAATGACGATGATCTCGAAGCGCGGATACGTTGACCCGAGCAGGCTGGCGATAGTCTGCGCTATCACTCTGTCTTCGTTGTAGGCCGGGATGATGACCGAGACGAACGGCGCCTCTCCGGATCTGCCACTCTGATGTTCTCCCGCCCGCTTTCTCGAGCGCCGCCACTCGACGAAAGCGAGCGCGCCGATGACGGCCAGGCGGGACAAACCGAGCGCGATGCCGGTCAGAAATATTCCTTGCAACACCCAGCCGCCAATCGCCATCGCGTAAAACGCCACAGCGTTGGCCCTGGAAAAGAAGCCCCTCTCCTGCGTCACAAGCGGCATCGCTTGATCGCGAGTCATCCCGGCCAATTGCGAAATTGTCGTGAATCGATAGCCCCTCGCCTTCAACTCGCGAATCAGCGCGGGGAGAGCCTCGGCCGTCTGCGAGCGGTCGCCGCCGCCGTCGTGCAGCAACATGACCTGGCCTTGCTTGTCTGGGTCGGCGCTTTCGACGCCCGCCACTCCACGTTCGACGATTGCGTCCACGCCCGGTTGATCCCAATCGTTCGTGTCAACGCGTAGACCGACGACAATGTAACCGAGCCGGTTCGCGATCGCGGCCGGCTCGACTTCATCGGGCGTTTGCGGTTCGGCGTCTCCGAAATACGGCGCGCGGAAGAGCCGTGTCGATCGGCCCGTCAGCGATTCGATCAGCCGCTGCGTCGCCGTGAGTTCAATCTCGGTCACTCGCCCCGGAATTTCGCCCAGGTTCGGGTGCGTGAATGTATGATTGCCGATGTCATGTCCCTCGGCGATGATCCGCTTGATCAGACCGGGATTGGCCTGTCCGTTCTTGCCGATGATGAAGAAGGTCGCGTGAACGTTTTCGCGTTTGAGAATGTCAAGAATCTGCGGCGTCCATACCTCATCCGGACCGTCGTCGAAGGTCAACGCAACCATTCCCGGGCGCCAGCCCACTCGGCGAATAACGTAGGGTGAAGGAATCTCCAAATATCTCTCCGAACTGATAAGGCCTTCGCTCGCGTCCACTTTGATCTCACGCGCGCCTTCTTTCGGCGACGCTTCAACCTGCAAAATCTCACCCACACCCTCGAAGTCCACGTCGTATCCATATACGATCCGCGTTAATCCGGCAGGGCCATCTGGGCCTTCGGGCCCGGCTGCGCTGTCAGATGGCGCGTCCGTCCATTGATCCCCGAAGATAGACCACAGCGACGGGTCTTCCGATCCCATCCGCCACAAGGCGAAACCCGCCACATTGTACGCGCGGGAGGAGCGCATCTGATTGAACGCAGTCACCCCGTCGAGGAACCAAACCGTGTGGTCGGAGCCGTCCTCCTCTTCGAAACTGAAATAGGGGTTGCGCGTCTCGGGGTCGAATTCAACGTTCGCTTCACTGTCGCGCGCTTCAAGCAGGGCCTCCTGAAACGTCAAGGTTCTGGTCTCGCCGTCCTTTCGCCAGTCGTAGCCGAATCCCCCGATGCAAATTATGGTATGCGCGCCGTCCAGCTCCTCCATTCGTTTGGCGAGAGTCTCTTCAAACCACGGCTGCCCAGCGACGCTGCCCGGCTCGCCATCACCCCAATGTTCATCATAAGCCGTCAACAGCAGGTAATCGCTGGCCGCCGCGTATGCGCGATAGTCCCACCCCGAGTCGTCGAAGGGCGCGACCTGCATCACCACCCAGTTTCGCTGTTTGAACGCCGCGTGGAGGCTTTGCATAAACGCGAGGAGGTTTTTCCGCGACGCGTCCGGCACGTCTTCAAAATCGATGCAGACGCCCTGGAAATTATTGTCGCCGACGAATTGCGCAAGATCATTGACCAACCGCGAACGTGAAACCTCATCGGCGATTTGTCGGGCCAAAGTTTGTGGCTCCCACTTTCCATCCTTAAGGTTGTGAATCATCGGAATGATCGGGAGGTCGGGTCGCCAGTTGCGAACCAGGTCAAGCGCGCGCGGGTCAATGTCGGAAGCCACCGGACGATCGCCCGCTTGCAGCCACAGCCATTCGGGAACAAGTTGATCGAGTTGATCCAGATGACGCTTGAGCGATTCATAGCTCGAATCATCCCAATTGACGTAAAACCCGAGAGCGAGCGGACGAGAGGTAGATTGATTGGCGCCGGCGGCGGGAACCGGCGGTTTGAACTGAGATCTGTTAAACGATCCTTTCGAGCCCGCGCGCGCGGCTTTCTGTTCGGCTCGATTGGCGCTGGACCGGGGCGGTTGCGAACGAATGTCAGTCGTTACGGGCGGCTCCGAAATCTGGCGCAGGCTCAATCGCGGCAACGCGGGGCTGACGAGCACGCTGATGATAAAGACCTCCGCCAGCGAACTTACCGTCATGGCCAGCGACCAGCCCAGTCGCCACAGATAACGTCTTCGGCGGCCCGCGGGGTCATAAAAAATAGGAAAACTGGCGCCTGTTCGCACTGAACACCACCCCCGCCGCCATCGCGCGGACGGACCTCGGCGCGATGGCGACTGCCTCCCCGAGTCATGTTTTCTATATCCCCCGATTTGTCACAAAACCGGCAACTTGAAAATGGCAATAACTATGCCAGCGACGTCAACCAGTATTTTTCAAACTTTCATTGAGAATCAGTAGAAGCCGGAGACCACCAGTTCCCGGAGATCAGGAACATGCACAGCAGATTGATTGTGTCTCCGTAATAGCCATCTTTCCAATCCTTAATAACCTCCCAACTGGAGTTCAGAAAAGCCTGGTGAGAATTATCCACAATGCATGCCGCGGCGAACGGGGCGGTAAAAGCGGCGCTGCCATATTTCACGAGCGGTGTCCCGTCCAACTTGTAACCTGCCTTAATGTTTCGAGGGTTGGCGCCTGTACTACTCTTCAACCAATTGATCACCTTGTTCGCGGCCGCGCGCGCCTCAGGAGACCCTGAATGAGCGAAGTCCGTCGCAATCCGCCACGGATATCGACATGCGTTCCAGGAATAATCGCCGTCAGTTTCCGCCTCCAGGAAGTTGGGCGAGGCCGGTTGAGCGTTCCGGCTGACAATGAAATCAGGCATCAATCCGGTGCTGGGGGCGTAATTGACTGTGATGTCTTTAATCAAGTCATAAACTGTGTTTGCGGCTTCGCCCCAATAACTGTCGCTGGTGGCCTGTTGGTAGGCCTTGAAATGGTCAGTCATCCAGTCTGACGCCCTTGTGGCGTACTGATCCGTGGAACTGTCACCCAGGAGCGATCTCATACTCTTACGGCTCATACATCCCCCCTTGACGCCGCCGGTGATTATCATTCGCGCCTGAGACAAATAATCGATATTACCGTTCGACCCCCATTGATGATGGGCCAACAGGAGCGCGTAGGCGATATCCATATCACCGTCAGTAGCGCTGTCCTGATCCTTCGACGACAATTCGCTCTTGTCTATTACCCAGGACATATTGTTGGGATTGTTCTTGCTACGGTGCTTATCGAACATATTGAACATCCCGTCGAAGTACTTTTTGGCCTGGCTGTCATAACCCGCAATCAGGGCAAAGATGATCATGCCGTAGCCGTGCGCTTCAGACGTCGTTATTTCATCGCCTGATCCCCCTGTTCCCTTCATAAAGACATAATACCCTCCCCCGGGAGTCACCCCATTGGACTGTCTGACATAAGTTTTCTTCCAATAGTCGTAATAGCTCTTGACGGAATTGTCCATTTCCGATTGGGTGACATTGTTAGGTTTAATGCACCCGAGATAAGTAAGATTTTGCGGAAACGGCCGGTTGGCGCCGACGAAGAACTCCATAGAATCCGAATCGGCGAACCCGCTCGCCGCGGATGAAGATGAACGATTGAAAGCCATAACTACCTCCCGCCAAATACCCAAAGTTCCTAATAACAAAAAAAGACATACTAATAGCCACTTTTTAAGTGAGCGATTCATAAGGCACATCAAAGCGTAAGGCATAACAACAGAGGAGAAGTGAAGCTATCGAGGCGAAGCTACCATGGATGACGATTGTCGAGAAGCGGCCGAGTTTTAATCTTCTCGACTTGTTATGGCTATTTCTCACCGAAACCGACGCGGCGGCGAAGCGAATCTTGTTTACTGGAACTATTCTCCTTGAGATAGCAGATTGATTTTTGATCTAAATTGAAACGCGTGGACGCGCAGCGTAGCAGCGATTAGCCGCGCAACCGCGTTCCGCCTGAAGGCGGCGCTACGAACTGATTTTCTGAGGGGCGTCGCGGAGGAATTATTGAAGCAGACGCTCAACCAAACTGCGCCATTCTTCGTCCAGTGTCTGTCCCGACGGGAACGCTTCGCCGGCCTGGCCGTACCAATAACGCGCGTTCGATTCATCGCCTTCTCGGCGATGTAGGTAGGCGTGGATGCGGGCGGCCGTTTTCGTCGAGATGTCTTGAACGATCTCGTGAGCGGCGTCCCAATCGCCGAGCTTGTCGCGCCAGAGCGCGGTCAGATAGGGCGACGATTCTTCGGCCAGTCCGTCGGGAGGCTGTTGTTGATTCAAGCTCGATTCGAATTCGGCGAAAGTCATAGCGGGTGGAAGTCAAAAGGAGAAAGGAAAGAGGGGGAGACAAGAGGACAAGGGGAGGGGGAGACGAGAAGCAAAAATCTCTTTCTCTCCTTATCTCCCCTTCTCCTCTTCCACTCCCCTCTCTTCATGTAAGCCTGATCTGACGCGAATAATCAGATCAGATGAAGACTACGGTTTGCGAATTCGGGATCTCAAATTTGGCGCGGCAACGCGGGTTGGGGCAGAAAAGCATATCGTCTATGCGAACCATATAATCGCGGGCTTTCGCAAACTTGGCCCGGTCTAGATCGCCTGCGCCGCGAGGCAGCTCCTTCTTCCTCGAGCGCCGCATCCACCGAATCTGGAATTCGTAAGTCTGACGGCACTTCGGACACGGATAAGTGGCCGTTTTCGTTTCCTGCGTTTCGTTGTAAAAATCTCTTTCGTCCATAGTAGGCGTAGTTTACACCGAAAACGTCCTTCAACCCCAAACCCCTTTATACCTTTAGCGCAAAACCTTTTAACAATGGCTCGCTCGAATCGGATTCAGGATTATCCGAACATTCAACATCCGCGTCAGGCCAGTAGACGCGCACATTCTTTTCAATCGGATCGATCAACCAGCCGACCGTCAGCGGCGGCGGTTTTAAAAAAGCTTCAATGACCAGCGCTAAACTGAAAACCGCGATCGAATCGTCAAGATCGTAAAGGCCTCGCGTGAAAGGCGAAACGGAATGTGCTAGGCTTCCGCCCTCTTTTCACACCTTGTTCAATCGGAGCGAAAAAATGGCGACTCAGGCGTCCAGTTTAAATTCGGCTGTACTTGATTCCTCTAAGGACACATCCGGCATCGGCGGGCACCCGCGCGGATTGACTACACTCTTCTTCACCGAGATGTGGGAGCGGTTCAGTTATTACGGAATGCGAGCGCTGCTGATTCTGTATATGACGACGGCAGTGGCGAGCGGCGGCCTCGGCTTCGACAAGAAGACCGCAGCGGGCATCTACGGCGCGTATACAGGCTCGATCTGGCTGATGTCGCTTCCCGGCGGCTGGATTGCGGACAACGTGCTGGGCGCGCGCAACTCCGTGCTCGTCGGCGGAATCATCATCGCGCTCGGCCATTACTCGATGGCCGTGCCGACGATTTATACGTTCTTCATCGGGCTGGTGTTGATCGTTCTCGGCACGGGGCTGCTCAAGCCGAACGCGAGCGCGATCGTCGGCGAGTTATACAGCCCCGAAGACCAGAGGCGCGACGCGGGCTTCTCGATCTTTTACATGGGCATCAACATCGGCGCATCTATCGCGCCGCTCGTATGCAGCTTCCTCGGCGAGAAGATCGATTGGCATCTCGGTTTCGGCGCAGCGGGCGTCGGGATGACGTTCGGCGTAATTCAATACGTCCTGGGTCGCGAACGATTGGCGCATGTCGGCGCCCCGCCAAGGCAGACCTCGCCCGAGACACGTCGCAAGATAGCAATCGGAGCGTCGTTTATGATCGCAACCAGCGCGGCGGTGGGCGTCCTTTTCTTCGGCCCTGAAATCGTGGTCGAAAACAATGTATGGATTATGGTCGGCGCGTTGGTAGTGTTTCTGGGCTGGCTGTTTCTCGCCTTCCTCAAACCGGAGGAGAAGAAGCCGGTCGCAGTCATCGTGATTCTGTTCCTCTTCTCAATCGTCTTCTGGGCGTGTTATGAGCAGGCCGGGTCGAGTTTCAACCTCTTCGCTCGAGACTTCACCAATCGCTTCGTGTTCGGGCGCGAATTCCCCGCCGGGTGGTATCAGGCGGTTCCGGCGGTCTCCGTCATTATTCTTGCCCCGGTCTTCGCGTGGCTCTGGCTGAAGATGGGCGACCGGCAGCCATCGAGTCCGTCGAAATTCTCTCTCGGCCTGCTGTTCGTCGGGCTGGGCGCGTCTTTGCTCGCTATCGCTTCGCTCTTCACGGCGGGCGGCGCCAAAATCGGACCGTGGTGGCTCGTCGGGGTGTACGTGCTGCACACAATTGGCGAGGTATGTCTGTATCCGGTCGGCCTCAGCACGACGACAAAGCTCGCGCCGCAGCGTCTAGCCGGACTGATGATGGGCATCTACTTTCTCTCGATCTCGTTCGGCGATTTTGCCGCGGGCAAAGCCGCAGGCTATTTCCAGGGTGGCGCGCTGGTCCGGCTATTCAGCATCCTGGCGGCGGCCCCGATCATCGCGGCTCTGTTTCTTTTAGCATTGACTCCTTTCATCAAAAAGTTGATGGGAAAAGTTCGCTGATAGGCCCCATACAATTGGTCAAACAGGCGGGTCGTTTGCTACATTGCCTGTCCGAAAGTCTCTACAGTACCGCGCGCGTTAGCAAGCGGGCGCATGCAGGGTCAACCGCTTGCTAACGCGCGCGGCGCTGTACAAGGCTTCGCTGGTAATAAATCGAATATAAATCAAACCCGGTGATCATCTGATGAGAGTGAAGTCCCGCGACCTGATCTTTATCGCAATCGTCATCGTCGTCGTCGGCGGCCTTGGGTGGTTGTCGACCAGGAACAATGCCAAAGCGATGCAGCCCACCCCGCCCGAACACCTGACCGCCAAATTCCGCGGCGAGTGTTTGAAATGTCATCTCCCCGAAAAACTGGCCGAGATGGAACTTCAGCACAAACATCCCAACAAATGGCGCGACGACCGTGTTGAGTGCACCCGCTGCCATAAGCCCCCGCGTGGGGCCAACGCTCTAAACCTGAACGCGCGACAAGTCAACGAACTCGCCTCTTCGCTGCGGCGCGCAAATTGAGACAGTGGAAGATCGAGGATTGAAGGTCGCAATGAGCGATATCATACGATCCTCAATCCTCAATCTTTGATCCTCGATCCCGGGGCCTCGCGAACGTTTTTCCTTTGGCGCCTGTTTCGATTTAAAATCACCGACTGCTTCATAACCTGAATAGATCGTGGATTTTCACAAAGGGACAACTATGGCTCAAGCGACATCGAAATCGAGAGTTAAACCCGAAACTTATAAAAACTACATCGGCGGACGGTGGGTCAGACCCGCAGGCGGCGCGATGATGGAAAACCGCAACCCCGCCGACACGCGTGACGTCGTCGGCCTCTTCCCGGCTTCGACGGCGGAAGACGTTGACATGGCAGTTAACGCCGCGCGCGAGGCCTTCCCGAAATGGAGAGCGACGCCCGCGCCCAAGCGCGCTGAGACGCTCTTCCGCCTGGGTCAGATCCTGGTCGAGCGCAAAGAGCAGTTCGCGCAGGATATGACGCGCGAGATGGGCAAGGTCTTGAAAGAGACCCGCGGCGACGTGCAGGAGGCGATCGATATGACCTTTTACTCCGCTGGCGAGGGGCGGCGGCTGCACGGGTTTACAACGCCTTCTGAACTGCCCGATAAGATAGCCATGTGCGTGCGCCAGCCCATCGGCGTCTGCGCGCTGATCACGCCGTGGAATTTCCCGATGGCTATACCTTCGTGGAAGATGATGCCCGCGCTGGTCTGCGGCAACACGCTGGTCATCAAGCCCGCCGAGGACACGCCGCTTTCGACATTCAATCTGGTCAAGGCCGCCGAAGAAGCCGGCGTGCCCGACGGCGTGATCAACATCGTGACTGGCGTGGGAGAGTCGGCGGGCGCGCCTCTGACCGAGCATCCAGGCGTGCGATTGATCTCATTCACCGGCTCGACCGACACCGGCCGAGTCGTCGCCGAAAACGCGGCGCGCGCCGAAAAAATCTGCTCGCTCGAAATGGGCGGTAAAAATGTGATCATGGTGATGGAAGACGCCGACCTGGACCTGGCCGCCGAAGGCGCGGTCTGGGGCGCGTTCGGGACCACCGGGCAACGATGCACGGCGGCGTCGCGAATAGTCGTTCACAAACGCGTCTACAAAAAGTTCGTCGATAAATTGACCGAGCGCGCGAAGCCTTTGCGTGTCGGCAACGGGTTGAACAGGAACGTGGAGGTCGGGCCCGTGATCAACGAGGACGCGGTCGAAAAGATTCTTTACTATATCGAAGTCGGCAAAAACGAAGACGGCGCGACGCTGCATCTGGGCGGCAATCGGCTCGACAGGGGCGAATACCGCTACGGGTATTTCATCGAACCCACGATCTTCACCGACGTCGCGCCCCGGATGCGGATCGCGCAGGAAGAGATCTTCGGCCCCGTGCTGAGCGTCATCCCCTGCCGCAACTTGGACGAGGCGGTCGAGATCGGCAACGGCGTGAAATACGGCCTGTCGGCCTCGATCTACACTCAGGACGTCAACCGGGCGTTCCGGGCGATGGAGGCGATGAACACTGGAATCTTTTACGTCAATTCCTCGACCATCGGCGCCGAAGTCCATTTGCCGTTCGGCGGAACCAAGGCCACCGGCAACGGCCACCGCGAAGGCGCGATGGCTTCGTCGCTCGATATTTTCTCGGAATGGAAGGCGGTCTACGTCGATTACAGCGGCAAGTTGCAGAAGGCGCAGATAGACGAGTTCAAGATCGCTGGCTCATAATGCTCGTCGGGAGTGGGGAGTGGGGAATGGGGAGTAGGGATAAGGAATCTTTCCCCCACTCCCCACTCCCCACTCCCCATTCCCGATATTTTCCGCAGGAGGTTCTATGTCCAAAACTTTGGCAATCATTCTTTCGATCATCGGCGGGCTGGTCCTTCTGGGGATCATCGCCGTCGGCGGGGCTGTCTACTGGTTCTACCATAACAAGGAGAGGTTGATTCGAGCCGCCGAGAATATCGGGAAAGAGGCTAAAGAATTCGGCGCGAATACCAACAACGAAGGTTGTTTACAAGAGGCCCTGTCGCGCAACAAACTTGATAAATCCATCACGGGAAGGATCTCGACACAGGGTTTTCTGACAGTCTGTCTGCAGGTGAGCTCGCCTTCGCCAGGATTCTGCGACGGCGTTCCTCCTCAGAATGAGATAATGAAGTCGGTCAGCTGGAAGTTGAAGAAATGCTCCGACGCCGGACTGCAGAACGATCAAGGATGTCAGCAGTTGTTCGGCGCGGTACAGGCGCATTGCCGCAAGAGCGCATATTCGCCGGAAAAATAAGCTCCCGCCGCTTACGCGGCGGGGATGGAGAAATGGAGATAACGTAATGATCATAGGTCTTCCAAAAGAGATCAAAGACAATGAATACCGCGTAGGCCTCACACCGGCCGGGGTCAAGACGCTGAGCGATTACGGGCACACGGTCCTGGTCGAGTCGAGGGCCGGGGATGGGAGCGGCATCAGCGATGAGGAATACAGCGCAGTCCAAGGCCGGATCGTCGAAACGGCTGACGAGGTCTGGGAGCGCGCCGATATGATCGTCAAGGTCAAAGAGCCTGTCGGCCCGGAATACAAACGAATGCGCGAGGGGCAGATACTCTTCACATACCTGCACCTCGCGCCCGACCGGAAGCTCACGCAGGCGATGCTCGAATCCAGGATCACCGGCGTGGCCTACGAAACGATCACCAACGACGAAGGCCATCTGCCGCTGCTGACGCCGATGTCGGAGGTCGCCGGGCGCATGGCCGTGCAGGTCGGCGCGCATTATCTGCAAAAGCCCGAAGGCGGACGAGGAGTGTTGATGGGCGGCGTGCCGGGCGTGCTGCCCGCGAAAGTCGTGATCATCGGCGGAGGCGTTGTCGGCATCAACTCCATCAAGATGGCCGTCGGCCTGGCCGCCAACGTGACGGTTCTGGATAAAAACCTGGAGCGGTTGCGTTATCTCGACGACATCTTCGGCGCGAAGATCAAAACCCTGGTCTCGAATCCGTTCACGGTGAAGGAGGCGATCGAACATGCCGACCTGGTGATTGGCGCGGTGCTGATTCCCGGCGCGAGCGCGCCGATGCTGGTCACGCGCGAGATGCTCAAGAGCATGCACAAGGGCGCGGTGATCGTCGACGTGGCGGTCGATCAGGGCGGATGCATCGAGACCACCAAGCCGACCACGCACAGCGACCCGACATTCTACATTGATGATGTGCTACATTATTGCGTCGCGAACATGCCCGGCGCGGTCCCGCGCACTTCGACCTTCGCGCTGACTAACGCCACGCTGCCAATCGCGATAAAGCTGGCGAACAAAGGCTTCAAGGACGCGATCGCGAAGGACAGGCATTTGAAGGAAGGAGTGAACACCTACGCGGGACACATTACTTATGAGGCCGTGGCCGAATCGCAGGGGTTGAAATATAAATCGATTGACGCGTTGATCTAAGCGTCATCCACAAAGTAACACGAAGAACCACGAAGAAAACCAAAATCATCCTTCGCGCCGCTTTGTGGCGCCTTCGTGGATGTATTTATGAACCGATGGCAAAAGGGATAAAAATCATTGGGGTCGAGCCTGATTCGCTTGCCGCCGAACTGGAACTGGAAATCGGCGACCGGGTCTGGACGATCAACGGGCGTCGCGTGCGCGACGCGCTAGACTTCAAGTTTCTGACGTCTGGAGAAGAAGAACTGTCGATCGAGGTCGTCAAAGCCGGCGGCGAAGAATGGCGGATCGAGGTCGAAAAGGACGAGAGCGAATCCTGGGGCATCGATTTCGAGCCGATGACGCCGCGCCAGTGCGGCAACGATTGCCTCTTCTGCTTCATCCAGCAAAACCCGGAAGGGTCGCGCCCGAGTTTGTGGGTGCGGGACGAGGACGTCCGGTTCTCGTTTATGTACGGCAACTATTCGACGCTGACGACGATCACCAAGTCCGAGGTCGATCGGGTGATCGAACAGCGACTCTCGCCACAATACGTCTCGGTCCACACGACCGATCCCGATTTGCGCGCGTATATGCTCGGCATTGACAAGAAGATTGATGTCATCGCGCAGATGAAATACTTCATCGAGCGAGGCATTGAAATCCACGCGCAGGTCGTGCTCTGCCCGACGATTAACGACGGCGAGAGATTGAAAAAGACCATTTACGATCTGGCCATGCTGCATCCTGGCGTGGTTTCGACCGCGATCGTGCCTCTCGGCGTCACGGACAAGCACAAATACCGCGACCGGCTGACGCCGGTGACCGACGACTTCTGCCGACAGATCATCGATCTGGTCGAGCCGATCCAGCGGCGTTTGAAGCGAAAAATGGGAACCGTCTTTGCATTTCTGGGCGATGAGTTTTACATTCGCGCTGGTTGCAGAGTTCCCCCAAAATCGCATTATCGAATCGTGCGCGGCCAGGCGGCGGAAGACGACCAATATCCGCAGATCGAGGACGGCGTGGGGATGACTCGTCAGTTCTTTGACGCGCATGCAAAGCGGATGAAACAGCTTGAAAAGATGCGGCTGCGCGGCCAATTCAACGAGTCACAGGCGAGGAGGATTTACGGCGCTCTGGCGACGGGGTTGATCTTCTATCCTATGCTCAATGAAGCCGTCGAGGAGATGAACCAACGATTCGGGACCCGTCTTCACGCGGCCCCGGTTGAAAACGTCTTTTTCGGCGAAGGAGTCACCGTCGCGGGCCTCCTGTCGGGCGTCGATTTTCTGAACGCGCGGGACAAGTTCCGCGGCGATTTTTTGATGGTCCCGCCGCACAGTTTCCGCGCATTCGACCAGAAATTTTTGGATGGAATGACAGTCGGCGAATTGGCGTCTGAACTGGTCTTGCCGATCAAACGCGACTGGAATGATTTGCTTGGACTGAATGAGCGTCAACAAGCTCACAGGACTGTTTTATCGCACGACTACGGCGCGGTAACATCTATCTCCGTCTGACCGAAATGCAATTCGAAGAAGCCTTCCAATCAAGACTAATCGAGATGTACGAGGCGCGGGAAGCGATCCTGAACCGGATCAGCTCGGACGCGTCGCGCCAGGACGCCATCAGCGTCCCCGTCATCATCGATATCGATAAATTTCTGCAAGCCGCCGTGAACGAGGTCGGCCAGCGGTTGGCTGTAGACCGTTGCAATGTGATCACGCCGGCGCCGGACGGCGGCTTTCGCGTCAGCCACGAATACCTGGGCGACGACAAGCTCAAGCCGGGACTTGGCCTTAACATTCCGACGACTCTGATCCCGATAGATACGATCAAACGCTACCTGCCCAATGCGCGCCACTTCTCGATTGACGACATTCATTCGGCGAACATTCCATTGTGGGTGCGTACGACGCTGCAATTTATTGGCACTCGTTCGGTGCTGGTCGCCCCGTTCGTCTTTCGCGACGAACTGCTTGGCGTGATGGGGCTCCACTACTGCAACCAGCCGCACCACTGGACGGAGACCGAGGTGAAACTGGTCGAGTGGCTGGCCGGCCAGGTCTCCATCGGGCTGCAATACACTCGGCTCTACCACGAAAAAGAGAAAGAGGTAGAGATCACCAAGTTGATGCTCGAAATTTCGAACGACATCAACACCAGGACCGATTTCAACGAGATCACCGATTTCGTGATCGACCGGGCGCTCGAACTTCTCAAGGCCGATTACGGCTGCATAGCGATCCTGGACACCCAGGGCGAATACCTGCATTTCGACGAACTTCGCGCGCGGCGCGGCTTCGACTTGCGGAAATCGGTCGAATCAAAATACCGCGAAGCCCGCACGCTGCGACTGCCCGACCATCCAGTGGTCAGCGAATTGCTCACCGAAGGGCGCACGCTCAAGCTCGAAGACGCCCGCCAATCGCCGATCGCGCGGTACCTGTTCGCTCACGTCATTAAAGGCAAATCGGCTCTGGTGGCGCCGATCACCGTCAAAGAGAAAGTCCTGGGAGTCATGGCGCTCGTCTGGGGTAATGAGCCGGCGCGCTTTTCCGATTACGACGTGCAGGTGCTCAACGGCATTTCGAGCCAGATCGCGATAGCCCTCGAAAAGGACCGCCTGGCCGCCGAAGTGATCAGACTCAAACGGGAGTTGAACGACGCCCGGGCTGGGGAGCGGATCATCGGCTCCTCTCAGAAGATCCGCCGCGCTATCGAGATGGCCCTCTCTGTTGCGGAGAGCAACACGACTGTATTGCTGCAGGGCGAATCGGGCGCCGGCAAGGAACTGATCGCCAACCTGATCCGCTTCAATTCGCGCCGCGCCTCGCGAGAATTCATCAAGATCAACTGCGGCGCGATTCCGCAGACGCTGCTGGAAACCGAGCTGTTCGGCCATGAACGCGGCGCGTTCACCGACGCGCGATCCCGCCGCATCGGGAAGTTTGAGGAGGCCAACGGTGGCACGCTCTTCCTCGACGAGATCGGCGAGATGAGCCTGGCCGCCCAGGTCTCTCTGCTTCGCGTGCTGCAGGACGGCGAATTCACGCGCGTCGGCGGCAACGAGGTGATTAAAACTGACGTCCGTGTGATCGCCGCCACGAACAAAGACCTCGAAAAAGAGATCGAAGAAGGCCGCTTTCGCCGCGACCTGTTCTACCGCTTGAACGTCTATCCGATAGCGCTGCCGTCATTGCGCGAGCGGAGCGAGGACGTCGAGCAACTGGTCGCCTATTTCATCGAACGCTTTCAGCAGAAGAGCGGGAAGCGAGTCGCCGGGATTTCGGATCGCGCGCTGCATATTCTGAAAAGCTATCACTGGCCGGGCAATGTGCGAGAACTGGAAAATTGCATGGAGCGGGCTGTGATCGTCGCGGCAGGGCGCATGATCACTGAAAAAGACCTGCCCGAAGCGATCCGCGCCTACGCTACGCCGGATCAGATCAGCAGCGTGGAACTTTCCATCCCGATGACTATGGAGGAGGTCGAACGAATAATGATCAATAGGACGCTCTTATACACCAACGGCGACAAGGCGAAAGCCGCGAGGCTGTTGGACATCGGACGTAAAACGCTCTACCGCAAACTCGAACAGTACAAGAAGCAATGAGAGGATAGAGGATCGAGGATCGCGTCATCTGTTCGATCCTCGATCCTCTATCCTCTATCTTCGATGGCTTGGTTGACATCCACCTATTTTCCCATCACACTTCACCCGGTCTCAGATGTGCCCGTCACATTGAGACCGATTTAATTTTACTGCTCCCGAAGAGACAGCATCCCCCTTATTTGATCAACCATCGAAGCGCGCGTTTTACGATATAGCATTCGTTCGATTTCAATCTGGCGTGCGGCGCAAAAGTCAGCGTCGACTGAACTTTTCTTGTACGACACCGCGCAAGAACGTTAGCGGATGTCGTTCTGTGCATAGGCAGCCGCAGGGTGTTATCTTGATTTTGACCGGAGCGAAGATTAGTATTCGCCACCAGAGGTGAGGCTGGAATGAAAATCTGTCCAAAATGTCAACAACAATTCCCCAACGGTTTTCAGTATTGTCCCAATGATACTGAACATCTGATTGCCAGCGAAGAATACGCTAGGCGCACAAAGCCCAGCGGTTCCGCGCCGATAATCGAACCCATTGACCGACCTCCCGCAAGCCCGATACCGCCCCGCAGCTCCGATCCTTTTAGCTCAAGGCAAACCGGGCCGATTCGTCCCGAGCCTCCTCGCCCCGAACCGGTTCGTCCGGCTCAGAATGCGCCGAGGCCCGACGCGCCGCCATTACAACAACCGCCTGCGGGTTATGGCGGACAACCGGCCGCGGGTTATGGCGGGAACAGGGCGCCTCAAGCTCCTCCACAGCAGCCCTCGCGCCCTTGGTGGGAAACGCAAACGCCTACTCAATCGACTTCGGCGACTCCGAACAGGCCAATCGCTCAACCACCTCAAAATAGACCGGCTCAAAATAGACCGACCCAAAATATACAGGCTCAAAGCAGGCCGACCCAAAACATACCGGCGCAAAGCAGACAGACTCAAAACATACCGGTCGCTCGGCCGAATCCGGCCAGACCGGTCACTCAAGGTTCAAGTTTCGGCTTTGCGATTCCTGAATCGCCGAGTTTGATCTCAAGACTTTTCGCGGGTTTGAAAGGCATCGGCGACAGCTTAAAAATGACGCCAATGCGCCCCGGCGCGACGGGCGACTTCAAGTTCCTCTTGAAGGAAGAGCCGCTCCTCTCCCGAATCGCGCGTGAAATCGGGAGCGCGTTAAATGAATTCAGGCGTAATCCACGAGTCTTCATCAAGGAATTCGTGCGCGGCGAAGGAACCAATCGCTTCCGCCGCAACGCGTTGTTGGCCGGATCGGAGCTGGCCCTGACAGGCGTCTTCACAGCCTACTTCTTATCGCAGGCGCTCGCCGGGGTGAGCAGTGCGAATCCTCTTCAGATCAATATGTTTCACGCCGGGTTCGGGGCTTTTCTAGCGACCTGCTTCCTGACTCGTGTGTTTCTGCTCTACCGGTTGGTCTACCGATCGACCAGTAAATTCGCCGCTCCGAAAGTCGCGCTGGAGATCGTCAACTGGACTCCGCTGGTTGCCATACTTCTGCTCGCGATTCTTCTCAATAACTACGGTCTCTACTGCCGCGTCTTCCCCGGCCGCTGTGTGGCGCCAGTAGATAAGCTCAAGCTTTTGGCGCTGGTGGAAACTGCTCCCGTCGAGGAGACACCGAAGGTAGAGGTCAAGGCCGAGAAGAAACCGGTCAAGGAGAAGGTCCTCGGCGGCAGCAAACCGAAACCGCAGAAAGCGGCAGGCGGCGGCGGCGGCGGACGTCAGAAACCAGAGCCTCCGAGCAAAGGCGTACCGCCTCAGATGGCGCTGACACCGCAAATCGTTCTGCCCAACCCGGAGCCGCCCAAGATCAAAAATCCGACGCTCCCGGTGGCCATGACGACCTATGGCGATCCGTCGCTGCGAATGCCGAAAGGCCCGATCGGCGATCCTACCGGCGTGCCCGCTCCGCCTTCTCCAGGCCCAGGCAAAGGGGACGGTATCGGGCGTAGCACCGGCACCGGCGTTGGGAGCGGCGCGGGCGGCGGCGCAGGCCCGGGACGCGGCGGCAACACGGGCGGCGGCGATATGAATATTGGCGGCGGACGCAGCGTCGAACCGATGACGGCGTCGCTCAGGCCGACGATCCTCTACCGCGAGAAAGCCAAGTACACCGAAGAAGCGCGTCAAAATAAAATCCAGGGCACCGTCGTGCTACAGGTCGTGTTCAACGTCAACGGATCAATAACCGATGTCAGAGTCATTCGCGGCCTACCTGACGGCTTGACTGAAAAAGCGATCGAGGCTGCGAAGAGGATCCGATTCAATCCGGCGGTTAAGAACGGCACGCCCGTCAGCGTACGCGGAAGTCTCGAATTCACCTTCAATCTCTACTAAATTGGGCGATCAGATCGTAACCATATGAAATCAAGGGAAGAGGCGGAGATAATGTCTCCGCCTCTTCCCTTTTAGCGTTCGCCCCTTGCTCCCTGGTTGACGAGCTGCGACTTGATCAGTAATATTCCCTCTCCTTCAAAGAGGTTGATTGAATTCGTTCAAATGATCTCGAACGAAAATATGGGCCGTTAGCTCAGTTGGTAGAGCAACTGGCTTTTAACCAGTGGGTCGCAGGTTCGAGTCCTGCACGGCTCATCAATAGAATGAACCACTTAAAAAGCCGGGCTTCCCCGGCTTTTTGTTTTAGTCCCACAATCAGTTCCACAAGCCTCATACCTTTCACTCTCCGATCACTTCCCTGACCCCGACTTTTCAGCGCCGATCGTCGCGCGCTTCCCTGCCTTGTTGTCGGGATCGTCGGTCACTGCTTCCCTTTGCCGTAATAGTAGGCGTTAACCAGGTTGATGCTTATTGTGCTTTTCAGATCTTCGATGTCGGTCGCAGTGAGCTTAGCCTTCAACTTGGACGCCAATACGGGAGACAGGAGCACATCAAGCGAAGTCTGGTTAACTTGCGCGTAATAAACATCGCACTGCACTGCTTCACCCTTGGGCGTTCGGTCTACACAATCTGCCGCCGTATCGAGCAAGCTATTAAGCAATGCGCTCTGCTGTTTCCATTGCGCAAGGATCCCCGCGTTGCGGTCACGTTTTTGCGCGTCGCCCTGCCCTACCATGCCCACAGAGAAAATAACAATCACAACGATGAGCCTAATTTTTTGCATATTTACCCCATTTTTTGGATAGCCGTTCAATCGTCGGCGCTCACTTCGCGCTTCCCTTCTTCGCTTTCTTGGCGGACTTCTTCGCCGATGGTCGGCCAGGTTTGCGATATACGACGACGTTCGCCAGGGCGTCTGCGCTGATGGCGTAGTCTCGGCCCATGTTCTGAGCCTCGATCTTCCCTTCTCTGATCAATTGCCGGACGCGAACGATACTTATTCCGAGCCGCTCGGCTACTTCTTTTGTGTTGAGCAATGTCATAGGCCGGTTTATATACGAAGAAAAAATCTTTTGCAAGCGATAGAAATGCATTGACAGATAACTATCGCGTGCGATATATTGTGCTCGTGGTTGAGACAAACAACAGAAAGGAAACGGCGATGATCAACACAGAGAAATTCAACAGCATAATCGAGACGGCCAAAGCGAAAGCGGCAGGCAATGCGCGCTGGGTCAATGCGATCAACAAGGCTGTCCATAGTAAAAAGTCCATCTTACGGATGTAGAAGACTGATTGTTTGTACATGCCAGAAGGCGCCTTGCCACGCGGGCCACTCGCAGATGCCTTTCCGTGTCATTGCCAGGCGCGCAAGATTCTTATTGACTTTTCTAAACTAAACCGTTTAGTATTCTCCTCGTCTAAGAACCAATAATTACAACCTGGAAGCGATAGGCAAACTTTTACAATTATGATCCGAGTGGAACACCTGACCAAGACATATGGCGAGTTTACTGCCGTCAATGACATTTCCTTTGAGGTTCAGCGGGGCGAGATATTCGCCTTTCTCGGCCCCAATGGGGCGGGCAAGACGACGACCATCAAGATGCTGACCACGCTGCTCAAACCGACGAGTGGTAAAGTCGAATTGGACGGCCTGGACCCGATCGCCGAACAGCACAAGGCGCGGCGGAGCTTTGGCATTGTCTTTCAAGACCCAAGCCTCGATTCCGAATTGACCGCGTATGAAAACATGGATTTGCACGGCGTGTTGTATCACGTGCCGCGCAAAGTCCGGGCCGAGCGGATCGAGGATCTGCTTAGGCTGTTTGAGCTGTGGGATAAGCGCGACAAGTACGTCAAGGAGTTTTCGGGCGGGATGCGGCGACGCCTGGAAATCGCCCGCGGTTTCCTGCATACGCCGAAAATCCTCTTTTTGGATGAGCCGACGCTCGGCCTCGACCCGCAGAGCCGCAACCAATTGTGGACTCACGTGAAGCGTCTGAACGAAACCGAAAGCGTGACCGTTTTCCTGACCACGCATTATATGGATGAAGCCGACCGCGTCGCGCATCGCATAGCGATCATCGATCACGGGAAAATCGTGGCTCAAGGCGCGCCAGCGGAACTCAAAGAACAAACGAAGACCGAGTCGTTGGAGGACGCCTTCCTGGCATTGACGGGTTCGACGATTCGCGATGAAAAAGCCGATTCGGCGGACCAAATGCGACAGGTCGTAAAAATGTGGAGGAGGTAAGACTGATGAGCGCAATCTACATTCTTTGGCTGCGCGAATTGAAACGGTATACGCGTTCGCGCGCGCAAATCGTCGCGTCGCTGGGCCAGCCGCTGCTGTATCTGCTCGTCTTGGGCTTCGGTCTAGGCCCTGTTTTTCAGCAAGCCGGCAAAGGCAGTTATATTCAGTTCGTCGCGCCCGGCGTGGTCGGCATGAGCATTCTTTTTACATCGATCTTTTCCGGCATCGGATTGTTGTGGGATCGGCAATTCGGCTTTCTGAAGGAAACGTTGGTCGCGCCCGTGCCACGCACGAATGTGATGATCGGGCGGACGTTGGGCGGCGCAACCGTTGCGACGATCCAGGGCTCGCTGATTTTAACGGTGTGCCTGATCGCGGGTTTTCGCCCGGCGCATTGGACAACGGTTCCGCTGGCGTTTCTGTTTATGATCTTAACGGCAATCGTATTTGCCGGGTTAGGCACGGCGATTGGCTCGTTTTTGGAAAATATGCAGGGCTTCCAGTTGATCATGAACTTTTTGGTTATGCCGATTTTCTTTCTGTCGGGAGCCCTATTTCCATTGACCAATCTGCCTAAACTTCTGAGCGCGGCGACGAGACTCGATCCTTTGTCGTACGGCATAGATGGATTGCGCGGCGCGCTGATCGGCCTATCGCATTACGGATTCATGACGAACGTCTCGGTGTTAAGCGTCGTCGCGATTTTTTTCGTGGCTATAGGCGGGTATTTCTTTTCCAAAATTCAAATCTGACTATGGCCAGGCCACGAAGCGAACGCGCGCATGAACAGGTGTTGGAAGCGGCGTTGGAGCTGTTCTCCGAACAAGGCATTGACGCGACGAGTATGGATGCGATTGCGGAAGCGTCGGGTGTCAGCAAAGCCACAATCTACAAACACTGGTCCGACAAAGACGCGCTTTGTTTGGAGGCGATGGCGTACGCGCACGGATTGGATGAAGAGCCGCCGCAATTCCTTGATGATGATGTTGGCGCCGCGATGATCAAGGTTCTGAGCCATCGCCCCCGCGAGGAATACGCAGAGCGGCGCGCGCGCCTGATGCCGCATTTCATGGCGTATGCGACGCGCAATCCTGACTTTGGGATGGCCTGGCGTTCGCGGGCGCTGGAACCGCCGCGACGCTATCTGAAGCAAATACTGAAACGGGGCGTGGAAGAAGGACTGTTCCCGGCCGATCTGAATTACGACCTGTCCCTGGCATTGCTGATTGGGCCGATCATGTACGGTTATTTTCTCAGTCCCACTATGAACAAATCGCTGCCGGAGGGCTTACCCGAACAGGTCGTCGAAGCTTTCTTGAATGCGCATGCCGTCACGAAGCCCGCGCGGGAGCGCGCGAAAGAAACTCGTCGAAGCAAGAATAGTAAACGTTGATTTGTCTGTGAGGGATCGCTGCTCACGAAGTTCTTGCCTTCTCGACCGCTTCCCCGGCCGGCGCCTAACGGCGTACGGTCCTTCTCAATTGATGGAACGTGAGAGTATGGTTAGGCTGTGCCAAAACTTTGACCAAGCCGTACTCGGCCATCTCCATCATTTGATTGAGCGGATGCATCGCGACGCCCTGCAGCGTGGCTTCCAGGTGAAGTCGCTGCCAGAGCCGCCCGGCTTCCAGCAGCTGCGCTTTGTCATCGCGGTTTCGCACTGCGATCACACCGAACCTCGGCGCGGTCGCGCAGTGCTGGCTCTCGGTCGCTTCGAGCCACTTCTTGCCGAAATCACCCAGCCAGGATTCGGGGAGCGAGAGCGCGGCATGCGTCTGCCATTCCGGCATTCCTAACCCGATCACAGACAGTCCGTCGCGCTTCTCGTTGACTTCTTCGAGCGAGTAACGAAACCAGCGATGGCTATCTTTGAGGAGCGTCGGGTCGGCGATATATTTGGCGGTCGCTTCAATCGTCCCTTCGGCGAAAAGCTTTCCCTCAGGATCGCTCGCGGAGAACGACGACAAGGTCGCGTTCCCGCTCAGCACCTGCTTGTTGAAGGCCTCG
>DASTMP010000415.1:0-7192 GCA_035714085.1 Blastocatellia bacterium | reverse complement strand
CGCGCCCAGAACAGGTGGCGCGAGAGCGTTCCGACATAGGAGACGTCGATGACAGTCTTGAATCCAATGTCGCGCTGGACGCCCAGGCTCATGCTGTAAATAGTCGGGAGTTTCCCGTCCAGAGCATAGCCCACGACGCCGGAAGGGCCGATCAATCCGGTCTGGCCCGGAGTGAGGTTTTTGAGCTGGTCATTCAATAACTGCGGCTGAAGCACGGTCGGCGGGTTCGCGATCTGGTCGAAGGCGATATTACCCTGCACGCGGTCATAAGAGATTCCGAAGCCGCCGCGGACGATTGTCTTGCCATCTCCGAATATATCGTAAGCCAAGCCGAGGCGCGGCCCCCACTGCGGCCCGCGATTATTGTACCCACCACGGGGAAAGCCCTTGCTGGCCTGGCCGATCCCGTCGGCCAGATCGCCACTCCCCAACACAATCGCGCCGATGAAATTCGGCGGCAAGGTGTTGGTCATCGTCGGTTGGAAACCGGGGACCCGCAAGGCAGGATCCACCGCGCGGCGCTGGCATGCGCCTTTAGCATCGAAGCCAAGACACACGGGGAAGTAGAGACGGACCGCCTTCGACGTGTCGTACTGCGTCGGATTGAATGAGCCTGTCTGCAACAGCACGTCGTACTGCGGCTCGTACCACGAAATACGCAGGCCGTAATCGAGGGTCAGTTTCCGCGTGACTTTCCAGTTGTCTTGAACGTAGCCTTCGACGTTCCAGTACCGGTAAAGTCCCTTGACGAAGTTGTTGGCCTGAATGTAGCTGTTGTAGACGCCCAGCAGCGCGTTCGAATACGGGTGTCCCGTGTTGAGCGGATTATTGGGGTCGTTGTTGAAGTTGATGTCGCCGTCGGTGCGCGCGAAGACCGTCTGATCCTTGCGACTGCGCTGCGCGTAGAAGCCCGCCTTGATCGAGTGCGAGCCGACAATCTTCGACACGTTGTCAATGAAGTTGAACGTATGGTTCTGGTTGATGAAAGGCAGCCCGTTGAAATCTATGGTCGGGAACGCTTGATTGCTAATCCCGCCGAAACGGAAGTTCGGCACGTACCCGGCGCCGACGCCCGGGAACAGTTTCGGGACGTTGATGTTGCGTTTGCTCGCCAGAGCATTGTCGTCGGCGGGGCGCAAGTCAATGAAGTTGCTGCTCGGCCCGAAGATGAATTCATTGGTGAGCGTCGGGCTAAAGGTGTGGGTCAATGTCAGCACGCCGTTGCGACCGGGACGCGGAAATGAGATCGGCGAGAGCGGGAAATTCAGAGTGCTGGCGAAGCTGCCATAGGCCAGTAACCGCTCTTCTTTATTGTTCGTGTACCGGGCCGAAAGACGCGTGCGCTCCGTGATGTTGTAATCCACGCGCAGGATGTCTTCACGACGCGGGTAGAGCGTCGAAACGGAAGAGGTATAGTTGAAATCACTGCGTCCTGCGACGTTCGGCAGTGGATAGAGATTGAGAATCGCCTGACCGCTTGAGTCCCAATCGCTTTTAGGAACGATGTTTCCCGGATAGGGTTGGCGGGTGATTGGGTTGACGATAGTTATGGGGTTTCCATTGCCGTCTGTTGTTTGCGAGAAATCGCCGTTGCGTTCGGCCTGCGTCGGCACGCGGATGTTACGCGCCCCTTCCGGCACAAGCTGCTGGTACCATTCCTGATTCCAGTAGAAGAAGAGTTTGTCTTTCTCCTTGTTGAAACCGAGAAACGGCAGCCAGACGGGGCCGCCGATCTCGTAACCCTCGCTGTTATAGCGATAGAGGTTACGCGCCGATTTCCCATCGTTGCGGAAGGAATCGGTTTGATTGGCGTTGCGAAAGTAGTTGTTCGCGTTCAGCCCTTCGTTGCGATGGAAGAATCGCCCGCCGCCGTGAAATTCCCTCGTCCCGCTTTTAGAGACGACGGAGACGAACGCGCCGCCGGCGCGACCATACTCCGCCTGGAAGTTTGATGTCAGCACTTTGACCTCAGCGATTGCATCGGGGTTGAGCGCGGCGTGCGTATCGACGTTGTTGCCGGTGTCGATGTTCGACGAGCCGTCAACCGTCAGCTCTTTCTGGTTGCTGCGGGTGCCGTTGACGTTGAAGGACCCCAGGCTACCGGTTGAGGAAGCGGTCTGACCCGAACTGACCGTGCCGGTGATGACGCCGGGCAAGGTCTTCAGGAAGTCTTGATAGTTGCGCCCGTTGATCGCCAGCTCTTTGAGCTGCGTCCCGGTTACAACCCCGGACCGCTCGCCCGTCTCGGATTGAATCTCGATCCGTCCCGCGTCGGCGGTGACCGTGACGGTATCACTTACCGCGCCCACATCGAGCGTGAAATTGCCGGCGTTGACCAGGTCGATGGCGTTGAGAATGATGTTGGTCTTCTCAAGTTTCTTAAAACCGGTCTTTTCGACGGCGACGATGTAATTACCCGGCGGGAGTTGCGGCGCCGTGAAGACGCCGACGCTGTTAGTTGTCACTTTGCGAGTCAGGTTGGTGGCCGGGTTGGTGACCAGAACATTGGCATCCGCAATTGGAGCGCCGTTATTGTCTTTGACTGTCCCGGTGATCGAGCCGCTGGTGCTTTGCCCAAGCCCTATCGTCGCTGCCAATAACATGAGCGCCAGAGCATGGATCAACCGCTTCGAGAGAAATCGTGTGATCATCTCTACCTCCTTACTTTGTTTTCGGAAAGTTCCGTTGTTGATTGCCGCACTTGCCCAGCAGATGAGCGAGGGCGACTTCTGCAGGTCAATCCCGGCAAAGCGACGTAATCAAATCGTCCCCAGGTGGAAACGAAGCCCTGATTATGTTTTTAAGTGATAAAGGCAATAACACTGCTCATATTATGCCTGATCCAACTAAGTGGCTGCGTATTTAACATCGAAATGAACACACGTCAAGAGAAGAATGGAAGTGGGGAATGGGGAATAGGGAGTGGGAAGAGGGAATCGGAAATCGGGAGGGGGAAAAGTTCCCATTCCCCATTCCCCACTTCCCATTCCCCATATTTAGGCTCGCAGGACGTTGATATTTTTCGCGGCGAATGGCTTGATGGCCTTATCGGAGGTGACCTTGTCAGTTATCAGGGTGTGGAAGTCGGACGCGGGCCAGATGAGCGAGGAGCCGACCACGCCGATCTTGCGGTGGTCGGCGACGATGATTCGCTGTCGCGCCTGCCGCATCATCGCGCGATGGATCGCGGCCTGGTCAGGGTAATTGGTGGTCAATCCGTGCTCGGCGTGAATGCCGTCCACGCCGATGAAGGCTTTGTCGACGAAAATCTCGCTGACGTTGCGCTGCGCCACGTCGCCGACCAGGGCGAACCAGTCGCCGCTCAGATTGCCGCCGGTCATGATGACCTTGATGTCGGCCAGGTGGCTGAGTTCCATCGCCACGTTAAGGGCGTTGGTCAACACGGTGATGCCTTTGCGGTGGCGGATGCTGCGCGCGACCTGGGTGGTGGTGGTGCCCGCGCCGATGGCGATGATCTCCCCGTCGACGATCAAGCTCGCCGCCAGCAGCCCGATCCGGCGCTTCTCGGCCGCGCACTTCTCTTCCTGCTCCTGAAACGAAGAGAGGTGGCGGAAAGGCTCGTAGAGCATCGGCGCGACGGGGACCGCGCCGCCGTGACTGCGCAGCAACAGCCCCTGGCGCTCCAGTTCGGTCAGATCGCGGCGGATCGTCGCTTCGGAAACCTTCAGTTGTTCGGCGAGCTTGTCAACCGCAACCTCGCCGTTGCGCAACAACTCTTGCAGAATCTGCTCGGAGCGCCGCGTCGTCGTCGTCGAATTCTCTTTCGTCATGCGATCTCCATTATGTGATCTCCTTGCCCTGCAGTCCGCCACGGTGTTATAAGCTGCGACGACAGGGCAGACATTAGGGAATCAGCGATTCGATATACACGTTGAACTCATTTTACGCTACGTAGAGCGATCTATTCCACGAAGGCCGCGCGCCTCCGTGTTATCGAAAAGGAGTCTTCACAAGTGATCAATCGAAAGTTCGTTAAAGTTCCGTGGCCGATCCTGGCGTTTCTGGCGGCGCTGGCGATCGGATACATGGCGATTTGCAGCCCGGGCCGGCTGGCCCAGAGCGGCAAACCCGCCGATTGGCTGACCGACGGCGCCGACCCGCAGCGTACCGCCTGGCAGCGGGAGGAACGCATTCTCACGACAGCCAACGTCAAGAACATGAAGCTGCTGTGGAAGATCAAGCTCGATAACCAGCCGCGCGAGATGCACAATCTACTGCCCGCGCTGGTCGTGGGCCGCGTCTCGACCGCGAGCGGCTCTAAACAGATCGTGATCGTCACAGGCGTTTCGGACAACATCTATGCGATTGACGCCGACAAGGGCGAGCTTCTCTGGAAACATCACTTCGAGACTTCGTGGACGCCGCCGCCCGCAGGCAGGGGCGTCTACGTTCTATGCCCCGGCGGCATAACCGCGACGCCGGTCGTCGGTCCTGGAGACGCGCCGGGCAAATACATTCTTTACGCCGCCGCCTGGGACGGCACGCTTCGCCGCCTCGACGTCGCCGACGGCAAAGAGGTCGCGCCGCCAGCGAAGTTTATGCCTCCGAACGGCAAGCCCTATGCGCTGAACCTCGTCAATAACGTGATCTACACCCACACCGCTCAGGGCTGCGGCGGCAATCCCAACATGGTCTACACCTACGACCTGGCCACCAATAAGGTCGGCTCGTGGGGGCCGGCGGGCGGCGGGATGTGGGGACGGACCGGTCCCGCGATCAGCTCAACGGGCGTTATGTACACAGGTACGGGCGACGGGCAATGGGACCCTGAGAACGGCATCTATGGCAACGGCATCATCGGCGTGAAGCAAAACCAGCAGACGAAAGCCCTGGAACTGGTGGATTACTACGGCCCCACCAACGCCGAGTGGCTCTGGAAACGCGATCTTGACATGCAGGTCACTCCGGCGATCTTCAAATACAAGGGCAAGGAACTGATGGTGGACGCGGGCAAGGAGTGCGCGGTCTACCTGATGGACACTGAATCAATCGGCGGAGACGATCATCGCACGCCATTGCGCCGCACGCCGCTGATCTGCAACGAGGAGGTCAACTTCGCGTCGGCGGGCATCTGGGGATCGATGGCGAGTTGGGAAGACTCGAAGGGGACGCGCTGGGTGTTGACGCCATTCTGGGGGCCGAAGCATTCGAAGTTCAAAGCGCCGATCGAAAACGGCCCGGTCAAATATGGGGCGATCGCGGCGTTCAAAGTGGAGGAGAAGAACGGCAAGTTGGACCTGGCGCCGGCCTGGATCTCGCGCGACATGAATCGGGCCGAGCCGCCGGTGATCGCCAACGGGATCGTCTTCGCCTACGGCAGCGGAGAAGACACGAACCAGGCGGCGTTCGACATCGGGCTCGCGTACAACTCCGCGACGAATCGGATCAAAGGCTCGACGCACGCGGCGCTCTACGCGCTGGACGGGCAGACGGGCAAGGAGCTGTGGTCGAGCGGGGACCAGATCACGTCGTGGAACCATTGGGGCGGGCTATCGATGGCCAACGGACGGGTTTACATCAACACCTTCGACGGCATGCAGTACTGCTTCGGCATTAAGAGCGCTTCCGAAAACTCGGCCCCGTAATCGAAGCTAAGTCAGAACACGTGAGGCCGGTACAGTACCGCGCGCGTAAGCAAGCGGTTGGCCAATCAGACAGCCGCGCAGCCGCTCGCGCGCGGCGCGACGCCGGGGCGCCAATATATGAAACACATTGTTTTGCTCGGCGATTCTGTTTTCGATAACAAGGCATACGTCAACGGCGGGCTGGACGTTATCGCGCAAGTTCGCCAGCGGATTCCTGACGGATGGGAAGCCAGCCTTCGAGCCGTTGACGGTAGCGTGGTTGAGAACGTGCGAAAGCAGACTCTTGATTTACCAGAAACCGCGACGCATCTGGTCGTCAGCGTGGGCGGGAACGACGCCATTTTAAACGCCGGCATTTTGCAGCAAAAAGTCGCATCGAGCGCGGAGGTCCTGGACAAGTTGGCGGATCTGGCCGGTGAGTTCGAGTATCGTTACCGCGAAATGTTGCGGAGCGTCTTGAGCCTGACGAAACCGACCGCTGTTTGCACGATCTATTTCCCGCGAATCCCGGAGCCGTTCACACAGAAAATAGCGATCGCCGCGCTGGCGACTTTCAACGATGTGATCATCCGGCAGGCGTTTTTAGAGGGCGTTCCATTGATCGATCTGCGGCTTGTGTGCGACGAGGATTCCGACTACGCCAACGAGATAGAGCCGTCTGAAAAGGGCGGCGGAAAAATTGCAAGCGCGATGGTGCGCCTGGTCAGCGAGCATAATTTTGAGAGTCGCAGGACCGAAGTGTTTTTTTGATCTCGGAGGTAGAAATGACGATGAGCAAATTGGAAAAAGAGGTTCGCTTTCTCAAAATATACGCCGTTGTAATGACCTTGTTGTTCGGAGCTCTGGCTCTTTCGGCTTTCAGGCAGGCCGAGCAGAGGACGAAATTCACCGAGATCGACGTCGAACGGATCAACATAGTCGAGAAGGACGGCAAGCTGAAGATGGTTATCTCAAACAGCGAACGCCAGCATCCCGGCGTCATTGAAGGAAAGACTCTGTCGCGGAAGCGATCGCCGGGCGTGATCTTCTTCAACGAGGAGGGCGATGAATGCGGCGGCTTCGGTTTTTCCGGCAGTCAAAAGGACGGCGTAGCGGGCGCGAGCGCGTCGCTGACTTTCGACAAGTTCCGGCAGGATCAGACCGTCGGGATTCAGCACCTTGAAGGGAATGGGCAGTACCTCGCCGGTCTGCGAGTTTGGGAGAGGCCGGATACTTCGCTGGGACCGGTGATTGAAAAGCTAGCCGCGATAGAAAAAATGGGCGACGGGCCGGAAAAAGCGGCGGCGATGAAAGATTTGCGAGAAACAATGGGCGGCGCCGAACGCGTCATGGTTGGAAGAGATCGAGATAAGGCGGCAGTCGTCAGACTCGCCGACGCGAAAGGCAAGCCCCGGATTAAACTCTCAGTGGGTGCGACTGGCGCGCCCAAACTTGAATTTCTGGATGAGACCGGCAAAGTGACTTACAGCTTGCCGCAAGATAGTAAAGCCGACAAAAAGTAAAAGGAGTTTCCTGATGAGAAGACTTGCAGGCGCCCTTATCGTCTGTTTCGCTTGCCTCCTCGCCTTGACTGGCGACGCCAAGGC
>DASTMP010000414.1:0-7856 GCA_035714085.1 Blastocatellia bacterium | reverse complement strand
GGTCACGGATGAGGAGCGCGAGCGCGGCCTCCGGGAGATCGACCTCTACAGGCTGCGCGATCCCGGAACCGGCGTCTACGTCATCATCCCGGAGGGCGACGCGACCCGCTACCGGATCGCGCTCTCGATCCTGTTCGGACTGGCAGCCTCGATCACGCGCAAGACGAGCGACAACGAGAACGGCGCTCCCGTGCTGCTTGCCTTGGATGAGGCAGGTAACATCCCGCTCCATAATCTCAGCGAGGCTCTGGGCGTGGGTCGAGGAAGGCGCTGCGGCATTGTTTTGGGCTACCAGAATATCGGACAGCTCTACAAACAACATGGGCGCGACGGCGCGCAGGCTATTCTAGGGTCGATCGGTACGATGGTCTTCCTGCCAGGGCTGGATGCGGAAACGGCCCAGTACGCGGCAAAGAGGATCGGTCGCACTACCGTCCTTCAACATTCGGTCGTCGACGCGACGGGCGACGTGTACGACCAAGACCGCTTGTCAGAGACCGGGCGCGATCTGCTCGACGCGGCGGAGCTACGGCAGATGGCGGAACACACCCAGGCGGTGGCGATCATCGGAAGCGCGCCGCCGGTTAGGTTCGGCTTTCCACGTTGCGCCAAGACCGGGCCGCTCGCTCATCCGCTGCCGCGAGAGATAGCTCAGCCGGTGTCTCTCGCGGACGCCGAGACCGCATTCGCGAATCGCAAGACGGACGAAACTGAGATAACTCAGGACGAACCTGCGACAATCGAAGTCTCTCCCATGCCCGATCATGATGACGTCCACGTTGAAGAAGACGAGCAAGTCATCCCGCAGGATCCCATTCTCTTTCCTCTGATCGAGGAGCGGCAATTGGGACGCTCGCAGGCATCGCCATCAGTTCCACTCAGTCCTGCGCCGGCTGACGCCGTCCTGAAGCGCATCAATGAGAAGGGGGCGCCAGCATGAACACATCCGGCAAAACCAAATTGCGAATCTCCTTCTTTCTACTTGGCTCGGCGCTCGCCGCGCTCGTCGTTTGCTTCGCATCCGCCTCTCTGATCGAGGTGTGGCAAGCGCGCCAACAAACGCCACGACTTGCCGCAGACAGTTTGGTGAAAGCCCTTCGGACTCATCACCGTCAGACCGGGAGGTTCCCCGCCGATTTCCGAGAGTTGGAAGCGCGTGTGTGGAAGCACAAGGAGCCTCCTGACTTCGGAGCCGACGGGCGCAGCCTCTCGATCGCCAACTACCACTATATCTACTATCCGGCCGGCGCCGGGGTCTGCACGATCTGGATCATCCCGACGGGACCGCGTCGTAACGATGGCGCGACTCACTTTCTGCTGCTCTACCCCGACAGCCTGCGGCGCTGGAAGGGCGCGCCGCTCTCACCCGATGAGGCCAAGGCGCTGCCGCCAGTGCCGCAGTACCGTGAGATGGCGCTCTTGGGAATGACTGAGCAACCGCAGATCGGCCTGGCCAGGAGGTAGGGTGGGAAGTTATGCGCGCTGTGGTCAAGGTCAAATCGATGGGGGGCAAGGGCGCTTCTCGCGTAGCGCGCTACATCGCCGAGAGCAAGCTCGATCCCGTTCGTGAAGGCAAGAGACGCCCCCTGTTCTCGGACCGCGAGGATGACCTGGCCGGGGGCGGCGATAGGACCTACCGCAAGGCCGACCAGTACTTGAGCGGCGGGCGCGGCGCCCCGCGAAAGTGTGACCTCATCCACTTCTCGGTCAGCTTTCGCGAAGAGGACTTCGAGCGCCTCGGCGCGGGCGACGAAGAACGCAAAGATCGATTGCGCGAGGCCGCGCGCGAAGCGATGGCCCAGGTTCAAGCCGATCTGAACGTGGCCGGCTGGAGATGGATCGCGGGCATTCATCTCAACACCCCTCATCCGCACACTCACATAGTCATTCACAAAGAGGTTACAGATCGCAACACGGCCTTGTCGCGCCGTCTGGGAAATCTGCCTAAGCGAATGCTTCCGCACAGCGAACGCGGGACTGACGGCAAAATCCGGTCAGTAGACGGAGGCGTCGCCGGGCATTTCATCGCGGCGATGGAACTCGCGCAGGAACGGGCGCGGGAGGTCGCGGCGCGCCAAGAGGAGAAGGCTATGGCTCTAACGGCCGAACAAATACAAAGAGAGTCACAGAACAGATGGATCAGCCGGTTGCTGGATTCGGCTTCACGCAACCCTTCCCTCGCCGGGCGCGATCTTGCGATGGAGATCATCGCGCGTGGCCCGGAATTGGAACCGGGGGAGAGATTCAATCCTGCTGAAGACATCAGAGCCGCCCTCCGGAACAGAAGTCTCGACGATAGCGACTATCACACGCAGATCGAGCAGGCCGGCGAGTTGGCTAAGTACAGCAAAGAATTACGCGACCTCTACGAGCGCGCAGAGATCAAAGGCGACACGCTCATCATCCCCGCCGAGGAATACGAAATCCCGGACGAGCACGATCACATCCGCGTGATCAATATCTCGCACGCTTTCGAGAAAATTCGTGACTCGAAGACCGCCGTCGAATTTCATTCCCTCGCCCGCGCCATCGCCGGGGAGACCGCCGACACCCGGACAGAGATAGAGGTCTTCAAGCTCTACTATGACCTGATCGAACGCGACGCCGAAGGGCGCAGGCTCGACCGTCACGGCGACGATTACGAGCGTGAGCGCGCAGAAGCTCTCGACCGGACGCTCGCGGATATGCGCATCCTGGCCGTGGAGATGGCGATGAAAGAGACGCGGGAGAGCATCGACATCGTTCCGTCGATCACGGAGCGATCTTACGTCTACAGGCATATACAGGATTATGAGCGCGCCTCCGAGTTTCATTCCCTGGCCCAGGCGATCACCGGACCGGAAGCCGATCTGCAAAGAGAGACCCAGGTCTTCGGCTATTACTACGGCAAAATAGAGAGGGACGAGGCGGGACACCGGCTGGCTCCGGATAACGAGGCCGGAAGAATCGAGGCCGTCGAGCGAACGCTCGCGGAAATGCGCCTGGCGGCCGAGCAGAAGACAGCAATACAGGAATATCCCGGCATCGCTTACGCCGTCGTCTCACTCGATGAAGTGGCTGAGCGCGGGCGCAGGCCCGAAGACATGGAACGCGGGGACAGTCCCGAAGACGCGGAAGATCACTCCTTTACTTACGATACGCCTGACTTCGAGGCCGGCGATGGCTCGGACGATCTCGACGGACCGGAGTACGAATACACTCTCGAGGAGTCGTACAGCGAGCGCGAAGCGGAGGCGGCGGCCTGGCAATTCAACATCAGCGCGCGCAAGGTCAACCTGGGCGCCGAGCGGTTGCGCTTTCCCGCCGGGCTGACCGCGGCGACCAGAGAATGGCTCGTCGAGGTCAAGCTTCCCGAAATCGACAGGCGGATCGAGAACGGCGCCGGCCTCTACGATAAAAGAGACACTGACGGCTCCGTGCGGGAAAAAGGCGTATTGTCGGACGTCAATCGCCTGATCCGGCCCGAACGCGACGAGATGTTGCGCAGAGTGTCGGAGGCGGCAGGACTTGCAGTAGAGAAGTCGCAGATTCGCCCGCCCGGTCCGGATGAACTCGCCGAAGCCAGGAGTGTACTTATCGAACTCTGCGCTCACGAGAAGAGAGAGATGGAGCGCAGGCGTGAACTGCGATCAAGACTTGAGATCAGCGACAGACGTGACCAGGGAGAGGGCCGGCCAGGAGCGGCCACGAATCGCTCACACGTCTTCAACGACAATACGGCAAGCCGCCTGGGGCGGACCGAGAGGTTGATTGAGGGGCTGCGGAAGGGCCAGGGTGCCACCGGCGCGGGTTGGGGATCGGCCGTCATTATGGATTCCAGGCTCTATGTGAGCCTCTCGAACGACAAGGATGCGCCCCGCCTGTCCGTCGGTAACATCCGCGTCTACGACGCGATCGAGAGGATGGCGACGGGGGCGAAGCTCCAGTTGTCCACATGGGTAGACAAAGACGGCCCGGCCCTCATCAGCGGATTTACAGAGAAGGAATACGATTACCGGGTGAAGGTCGCCGGTTTCCTCAATAGTTATGTCCAGGAGCGCCTCCGCGATCACGAGACCCTCCTCATTCATGGCAACGAAATCTACCGCAACGCTCACAAGGCGCTCAATCAGGCCGAGACTCCCGAAGAACTCAACCGCGCGGCCTACGACTTCATGAGCATGAACGAGAGTCGGGGGAGGCCGCTCGGAGAGCGGGAGCGATGGCTGCTCTTTCACGAACGTATTCCGGACCATTACACACCGGAGATGGTGGAACTACGGCTGACCTGGGGATTGCCGAGAGAAGGGCGCGAACAGGCGCTACGGGACGGCCGACTTACGCCGTCCCCAACGCTCAAAGCCATGCTCGGTGAACTTGAAACACGCCGCAACGTCGAGTCGGTTCGCCAGTATCAGAAGTCCTTGATGACTCCCCCCGAAGAGATGCGCAATCCGGGCAGGCTGCCTCTGTATCAGATGCACAAAAAACTTCTGGGGCACGAACGGGATTATCTCTATCACCTGGCTGAGGAGATGAAACGACGCCTGCCGGGTAAAGAGCCTCCGGTTCGCGGGGTCGCAAAAACTCGCGAGGAGGAGGCGACGGGCCGCGCATTCGGCGAAGTTCCTCATGAGAGCAATTCATACAAGGAATACGTCGCCTCGATCGGCGAGATAAAGCGGCGACTGCTCGAAGAAGCCGCATCGCGCTTAAACAACGGCGTGATCAACTCCATCGAACAGAACCGAATTCATAATCGCGCCTGCGACCTCGCCTGGGAACGGCTCGCGAGCGAGGAGGTCTTCTCTTCGCGGCCTACTGAGCTGGCGCTGCGACTGAGCGATGCGATAGCGAAACTCCAGGAGGAGGCGCAGCCCCGCGCCAGGCTTGCCGCTCAGGCGCTGGATGATTTCGGCAAAGAGAACATCCCTTCTTACGCAAATGGCCGGGCTCCCAGAGACGCTTTGGACAGGCTAGACCAGCCCCTCAGGGAGCGCTATGAACAACTCAAGGACTACGCCGGCAAGAGCCGTGAAGAACTGTATCGTGGCTTTGAAGCGATCGACGGTCTGCAGCAAGAGATTGAAAAATCCCGCTCCAACGAACTGATGAATGACCGGTTCGCCATGGGCAACGCGATCGTCGCCGAAGCGCGGTATGAATGCGCGAGGCTCGACTATGAGACAGCGCGCGATTACGGCGAGACCTTCCGCTTTCGGATTCGTGACGAGAGTCTGAAAGCGAACCGCAGGATCTCCGCGTTCGACGTCGAGCGGCGCGCAGATGCTCGTGGCGTCAGGGCCGCCGGCGAGCGCGGCGCCGAACGCGCGGAGGATCGCCGCGGCATCAGGCAGGAGGTTTCCGCACTGGACCTTGCCAATCACTCGGAAACCTTGCGGGAGCACGGCGCGATTCACAGCAAGCTCGTCAATAAACTCGAGGTGGAGGCGGAGAGGTCAGCGAGCGAGCGCCTTCTGGCAGAGGAGCGAGCGCAGGAGGTCACGAGGAAGTATCAGGAACGTGGGGAGCAGACCCCCGCCCCCTTCATCAACAGAAAGACCTTGACAGAGACTCAGGAACAGACCATCAGACGAAGACTCACCGGTCACACCGAATCACTCGAACAGATACGCGTCGCGCAGTCGCGGGAATTCAACAGGCCCGCGCGCACAGAGACGGAAACTGCCCGTCTCCGGGCGCAGTTGTTCGTCGCCCAAACCGAGTTACAGGTGAGAGAGGAGCGCGTCTCCCGCTTTGACCGCACGCGACACCTCCGGCAGTGGGATATCCGTGGTGAGACTTGGTCCCTGGCCGACGTCGACCGGAGAATTGAACGGCTATCCGACGAGGCGCAGATATTCGGCAGATACCATCTCCACCTCGCTTCCAGCGACCGCAAATCGGCGAAGGATGAGATTGAGCGACTAGCCGCAATCAGAGAAGAGATCGTCACAAGGACCGCTGAACAGCGGAGCGAGTTGCGTGACAAGGCGGGTGAGGCGGGCAGGCTGGTCGAGATACTCTCACAAGCGCATGAGCGCGAATCGGAGCGTCGCGCGCAATCAGGGCGGTGGATGCCAGAGCCGAAATTCACGCGCGACGAGTTTGAGCGCATCGAGGACAACGCCGCCACGACGCGCGACACTGCAATGCTCATGCGACTCCATGAGTTCGAGGGACACTCTAATAACTATGCCGATCCGAGAGAGCGCATCTCGCCGGAGCGCCTGCTTGCGCGGGCGCTCGGACGCGAAACAATGGCGGAAGTCTTCCTTCACGAGAGCGCCGAGAGGCTCGCGAACTTCCATGACCGTAAGGAAGTTCGGCCCCTTCTGATCGAAACGCCTGACGGGCGGCTAGTCACTCACACATTCAAGGACACGGAACCGCGATCGATCCTAGAACGGATAGCCCGCCCGCTTATCGAGGCGCCGGCGGAGCGCGAGATGCGGGAAGCGGTACAAACGGCTCTACAACATCAGCGAACCCAACTGGCTGGCGACCTGGAGAAGAGCCGGGCCTACTTTGAAGCGGCGAGAGAGATGGCCGACTCACTTTCGATCGGGAGAAACCAGGGGAGCCACATGAGCCTGCCCGCGCCGGAGTTCTCGCCGAAAGAGGAGATGAACATCGAAATTTACGCCGAGAGGTTGACCGATGAAGGGCGGCGAGAGCATTACCTCGGCCTGCTCCACCCGGAGCGCAGTTCCGCCTCGTCCCGCCACGCTTCACATGACAATTCCGATCATTCAAGGGAAGCGGCGACGCGAGCGCCGGATGCGCCGGCGCTCGGCGCGGGGCGCGGACGCTGAACCAATTTCGACCATGGAGGTGAATGATGAACGGTAACTCCCACAATCGCCTGCTCGCACCACAATCGTCTTCATTCCGCCAGTATGCGGAAAACTATGACGAGATAATAAAGATTTGCGAAGAGACAGGACGGAAGCCGGCCGAGATTTTGCGGGATGCCATAGACGAATGGTTGCTCATGCGCCGCGCCACCGCTGCGGGCGGCGACGCCTCGACGAAACAGGAGGGGAAGAGCGACATCTACGCGAAAATCGAAGAACTCCGGGACGCCGTCGAGCGACTCGCCGATCAATACGAAAACCTAGCGCAAAGCATTGACCACACGCAGCGGCGGGACCATGGCTACCTGCTCGAAATCTTCCTGGCCGCCTACGGCGCAAGAGACCTGATCTGGAGAGACATCTCGAACAGAATGCGCCTGGGCAAGCAGACGCCGGAATCGATTCAGAAGCAGTATGAGGCGCTGGAGCGGGAGTGGAACGCGCAGTGCAACGCGACGGCGGACAAGATTCAGGAGATCATCAGGAAAGGGAGACAAAATGCTCAGGCTGAACCTCGACAAGACTGACACCGCATCCGGGATTCGTTCCAGGATCGAAAACATCTATGACCGTATCGCCGGCGATGACGATTACCAGCGAAACGAGAGCAAGCTCAGGCTGATTCAGGTCTGCGTGATAACCGCGTCTGCTGGCGCCACGGGGTGCGTAAACGCCTTTGCCCATAAGGATAGGATCGGATGGGTAGGCGCGGGCGCGCTGGCGATCCTGATTACGGGTTTTGTCGAGGTCTTCTATTTCACGCTGCGGCATGGCCTGTCGACCACCTACAAATCCGGAATGCAGAGGCTATCAGCGACTCTGTGCTACAGAACGATCCAGATCACCATGAGCCTGAACGCGGCTGTCCTGTGCGCCTGGTGTACCGTGGGAATAAAGTCGGTAACTCGGGAATAAAGTCAGTAACTCGGAAATAAAGTCGGTAACTACATTCCCACTAATGGGGCGTCCCGCAGATCTTCCAGGCCCAGTCTTGACATCCAACCATATCCGCCACATCAT
>DASTMP010000413.1:0-52695 GCA_035714085.1 Blastocatellia bacterium | reverse complement strand
TCACGTACATTTGCTGTCAAAGCTGCGCCCGGATAAGGCGTTGTCGGACGTATTGCGTGATCTCAAAGCCAACGCGAGCGGATGGATGCACAACGTGTTTCCTGACCTGAAGGATTTTTCCTGGCAACGCGGTTACGGAGCGTTCACGGTCAGTCAATCGAACGTTGAGAAAGCGCAGGATTACATTGCGCGACAGAAAGAGCATCATCAGAGAAAATCTTTCCGAGACGAGTTGAAAGAATTTTTGGAAGCGAATGGTATTGAATACAACGAAAAGTATCTGTAATGACGCGCTGTCGCCCGCGTTCGCGGGCTTGATGGCTTTCGATGCGGCGTTCCTGGGGTTCCGCTGACGCTTCACCCCAGGCTCTATTCTGCCGCCTGCTCCGCAGGCTGAGAATGCGAACATCCACTTTGGGAAAAATGTGGGTAATGACAAGTTTGGCCGTGTCCCACACATGTAATTGCAAACTGCTCTAGCTCAGCTCTGATATTCCATCTTGGCGCCGCACTCCTTACAGAACTTCGGCTTCCCTTCCAACTCGGTCCCACAAGCCTTGCAACGCAGCTTCGCATTCATAACCTGGCCGCATTCGGGGCAGAACTTGCTGTTTGACAGCGTGCCGCAATTCGAACACGAAACGCCCACGATCGACTGAGCGTTTGACGCGTCGGTCACCGGGGTGACCGACGGGCGTGACGGCGCCTGGTGCACGGCGCCCGCGCTCATGTCAGTTGACGAAGCGTAATCGGTCTGGCGCGCGCGCTCGTAAAGCTGGTTGCGCGCGGCGTCCGCTTTGGCCTGCGCATGGCTCGATGTGAATTCCTCTTCGTAATTCGGCGCGCAGCCTTCACACAGACCGGCCGCGGCGTTCCAACAGACATCGGGACAGACCCATTTGCCGCAGCGCGTGCATTGATGAAAATGCGACTTGGCCTCTTCGACCGCGATGGCGAAGGCGTCGTCGTGAGCTTTGCCGCCGATGGCGCGCTGGACCTCATAAGCGCCCTGCCCCGCGCCCCCTAAAACGCCTCCGAAAATGTTTCCGGCGGTGCGAAGCATGTCTGAAACTATTCCCGCGGTGAAAGGCTGGAACCTCGATTGATAACCGTTGCCGCACTTGTCGCAGCGGAATCGGAATTGAAACCCTCGGTCGGTCGAAAGGTCATCGAAATTGGCTGTAAATTGGATGAGCGCCATGAGAATCTCCTTTAGGAAAACTACTGGACAAATGGGATTCATCATTTGTCGCTGGAAAAGGTCGGCTCAGGCAATGACAAATGACAAATCGGATATCGGAAATGGGAAATGAAGCTCGCAGTTCATTTCGGGATCTACTGACTTACTTCGGGCGCCTGCCCTTCAACCCATTCCTCGCCGTCCTCGAAAATCTCTTTCTTCCAGATGGGCACGGTCTGTTTCAGACGGTCGATCGCGTAGCGGCAGGCTTCGAACGCCACGCGGCGATGAGGCGACGTGACGACGATGACGACAGAGGATTCAGAAATTTCCAGAGGGCCGAACCGGTGGATGACGCCGACGCTTTCGACGTCGGGCCAGCGCTCGCGAATCTCGTCGCCGATGCGCCGCATCTCTTTGACGGCCATCGGCTCGTAGGCTTCGTATTGCAAGCTGACGACGCGGCGGCCCTTGGTGTTGTCGCGCACGACGCCGTCGAAAGTCACGACGGCGCCGGCGCCGCCGGTCAACAATCTTTTTTCAAGGCCGAGCTTATCAATCGGCTCGCGCGTGATTTCAAAAATATCCTGGCTCATATTTTCCCGCAAGCTTTGGCGCGGCGCAGTTCAACCGCCGGAAACAGGCGGAAAGACGGCCAAGGTGTCGCCGTCTTCGAGCGGCTGATCTTTTCGCGAGTGCTCTTCATTGACCGCGAAGAGCGCGCTCCTCTCGAATTTTTCGAGGTCCGGAAACCGGGTTTTGATCTCATCCCATGCGCCGGCGACATCAGCCGGCGCCGCCAGATCGCAATTCAGCTCGCCGGCGCCCGCCGCCTCGCGGCAAGCGCCGAACAGGAGCACATTGATTTTGATCTTGTCACTGTTCATCGTCTTGAAAAATGCTGCGCAAACCTTCCCGCCACAAGCTTACAGTAATTTCAACGCGCGTTCAAAAACCTCTGACGGGGCGATGCGGGTCATGCAGCGGTGGTCAATCGGGCAATCGCGCAGCATGCAGCGCGCGCATTCGACGCCTTCGGCGCGAATCGATTCCGCGCGGGCCGCGCGCGGCGCGGTCTCGAATTCGTTGGTCGGGCCGAAGATCGTCAGCGTCGGGCGGCCCAGCGCGGCGGCGATGTGCGCGGGACCGGTGTCGTTGCTGATGAGCAGATCGCATGAGTCGAGCGCGCCGATCAATTCCGCAATGCCAGTTTCGCCCGCCAGGTTGATCGCGCCGCGCCGCTTCATCCGTCGGATGATCCGCTCGGCGTCGTCGCGCTCCGAGGCCGCGCCGATGAAGATGATCCGCGAACCGAGAGTTTCTATTAATTGGTCGGCGAGCGCCGCGAAGCGGTCTTCGGGCCAGCGCTTCGCGCGGCTGTTGGTGGCGCCGGCGTTGAGCGCTACGAGCGGGCGCGAGATTGACTCGGCGCCGGCGCGACGTAGCAAAATCTCCGCCGCCTGACGCTGCGCGGGGCTCGCGGTCAAAGACGGAAGCGGATTAGAGGTTCGAGATTCGAGATTCGAGATTCGAGATTCGAGATTCCCGCCCAGGCAGACGCGCTCGCATTCGGCGACTATGTCGAGATAATCGTGAACCTGATGGCGGTCGTTATGCCGCGGGCTACGAAGGAGTTTATGCGTGAGCAATGGGCCGCGTCCCTGCGCCGCAAAACCGATCCGGCGCCGCGCGCCTCCAGACCATGTCAGCAGCGCGGCCTCGAACGCGTTTTGAAACAGCGCGGCCAGATCGAAGCGGCGCGCGCGCATCAGCCTCATTGCGTCGATAAACGCGCGCGTTCCGTCTTCCTTGCGGCGGTATTCGATGACTTCGTCGACGAACGGCGAATTCTCAAACAATCCGGTTGTGAGTGGCGTGGCGAGAAGCGCGATATGGGACTGGGGAAAAGACGAGCGCAAACGTTCGAGCGCGGGCAAGGTCATCACCGCGTCACCGATCCAGTTCGCGCCTCTAACTATGATGCGATCAATCTTGCTCGATTCCGGATGCATAACGACGGAGAGAACGTGGGAACGCGAGAAGTTTTAGACAGGATTGACAGGGTTTTTCAGGATGAAGAAGATCAAGATGACAGTCTTTCTCCGCGAATCCTGTTCTAATCCTGGAAATCCTGTCTTAATTCCTTCCGCGTGTTCCGCGTTCTCAATTCGCCACTTGCGGCGGCAGCGGCTTATCCACTTTCGGGCGCGCCGGCGCGTTGGCCAGCTTCCACATCATGGCGAAGACGGTCCGCGCCACCTTCTCCATTTTCTGGTAATCGATCTTGTCCGCAGTGTCCGCCAGGCCATGGTAATCTTCGTGCACGCCAGAAAAGTAGAAGATGATCGGGACGCCCCTCTTCGCGTAGTTGAAATGATCGCTGCGGTAAAAGAAGCGCTCGCTATCGTTCGGGTCGTCGTATTTGTAATTGAAAGCGAGTTTGAGGTATGAGTTGTTGACTTCTTCGCTCAGATTCCCCAAGTCCGTGCTCATCATCTTCGAGCCGATGACGTAAAGCTCGTTCGGCCCGGTCAGGTCTCTGTTAGCCGGATTGTTGTCGCCCTGCTTTTTGCTGCGGCCGATCATATCGATGTTGAGTTGAGTGACGATCTGCTCCATCGGGACAGTCGGATTGCTCGTGAAAAATTCCGACCCCCAGAGCCCTTTCTCTTCGCCCGCGTGCCAGACGAAAATAATCGATCGCTTCGGGCGCTCAGGGCTTTTCGCCAGAGCCCCGGCGATCGCCAGTGTGGCCACCGTCCCCGATCCGTCGTCGTCGGCGCCGTTGAAGATCCTGTCACCTTCGGCGTTCTTGCTTATTCCGATATGATCGTAATGAGCGCCGACCGCGACGTATTCTTTTTTCAAAATGGGATCGACGCCTTCGATCACGCCGACCACGTTTTGCGTTATCGCCCTATCGATCTTCGCGTTGACATTAAAGCTGGCCTGCTTGCCGGCGCTGAGGTCGAAGCCTTCGTCCAGCGCGCCTTCGGCTCCCTGCTTCCTGATCGTCTCGTAATCGAGCTTCTCGCCCTCGAGGATCGCTTTGGCCATCTTTTCGGAGGCGTAGATGACAGGAATGTTCGCGCCGCTCTGCTTCGGCCTCTCCAGCATCATGCGCGATGGGTTCAGGGAGAATTTGTGACGATTCTGCCAGAAGGTTAGCGTCGATGCGGTGGGAATGTAGATGACGCCCCTGGCGCCGTGGGCGCGGGCGTAAGTCTCAGGGGTGTCGTA
Source organism: Blastocatellia bacterium (assembly GCA_035714085.1). Classification (GTDB taxonomy): domain Bacteria; phylum Acidobacteriota; class Blastocatellia; order RBC074; family RBC074; genus JAJVID01. Next base: position 48,275 of record DASTMP010000413.1, on the reverse strand, counting down.
ATCCTCGCCCGCCTTCTTGCCTTGAACATCCTGGTACGACACTCCCCTCGGAAATCCCTCGACCGCGAGCACGATCTTACCTTTCACATCGACTCCCTGATAGGCGTCGATGTCTTTGCCTCTGACCATGTAGCCGTGGCCGACATAAACGATCCGCCCGCTCGCCTGTCCCTGCGCCGGTTCGGCGATGAAATCCTCGCCGAGTTTGAAACTCTGACCGTTGAGGCTGGCGATTGTCAACTCAGGCACTACGCGCCTGCTGGTCAGGGCGAATTTCTGAAAATAGGTTCCGTCGTCTCCGCCTGGTTTGACTCCCCATTGCGACAGATGGTCCGCGATGAACTTCGCCGTCAGATCGAGCCCGCGCGACGGCGTGTCGCGCCCTTCCATGTCGTCGGAAGCGACCACGTAAAGCCATTCCTTCAACTGCGCCGCCGTAATCGCCTCGACATTGCCGAACTGCTCGGGTGTGGCCGCCGGCTTCGCCGCCTCCAGCTTCTCTTGCGGGGCTGGAATCGCCGCTGGTTTTGTTTTGCCCTGCGCGGCGGCCCCCGATGGTTTTGTTTTCTCTCGCTTGACCTGCGCGTAGTTCGACGGCTGCGAAACCACCATCGCGCACGACAACAATATACCTGCCAGAAAGCTTCTTCTCACATATTCCTTTCAGTGCTTGTAGTCATTGAGCAATTGATCGAGCAACGCCGCGTACTCGTTGCTGCCGTTGAGGAGCTTCTGATTGAGGTCTTCGTATTTTCCCTTCGCCCTCTCCAATTCATCGGCGATGTGCAGCGCGGCCAGAACCGCCAGTCTGAGCGAATCCGAAGTCAGAGCGCTTTTCGATATTTCGCGCATCCGCTCGTCCACCATCGCGGCCAGTTGCAGCGTGCGCTCGACGTTGCCGTCGCTGGCGCGGATGGCGTAGGTTTGGTTGTATATCCTGACGTTCACGCTCTGCCCTTGCGATTCCATGTTCCGGCGATCCTGCATCAGAGTCCTTTCGACGAGCTCCCCGTCATCTGCTGAGCGATTCAGCTTCCATTTCGAGCTTGGCGATTTCGTGCAGCATCGCCTCTATGTTGCCTCGCATCGAGTCGCGTTCGGACATCAATCGCTCGATCTGCGACCTCAGGCGGTCATTGTCCATATTCGCCTCGGCCAGCAGGTCGTGCGCGCGCGCCAATTCCGCCTCGAGCCGTTCCTTATCCTGTCTGAGCGTCTTGCACACTTCCAGGGCGAGACGAATCTTGTCCTGAAGGCTACCGAATTTTTCAAGACCGGTTACCGGCATATAGATCGAAGATCGAAGATCGAAGATCGAAGATCGAAGATCGAAGATCGCGTCATCCGTTTAGAACTCAATCCTCGATCCTCAATCTTCAAGCTTCAAGCTTCTACCTAACCTCAGCGCCGAATTCCCGCTTCAACATTTTGATCACGCGGTCATGCGCGGCGTTGACCTCCTCGACGGTCAGCGTTCGGTTCGACGCGCGAAAGCGCAAAGAGAGCGCGATTGAATGCTTGCCCGTCGGCAACTCCTTACCGGCGTAGAGATCGAAGAGTTTGACTCCGACCAGTTCCGGGATCTTCAGCTCTATGATGGCGCGCTCGACGCCGGCGAACTGAACGCTGGTATCAATTAATAATGCTAGGTCGCGAACGACCGTGGGGAACTTCGGGAGAGGATGATAACGAACTTTAGTTCGCTCAGCCAACAGCATCATTCTCAAATTCAGGTCCGCGACAAATACCGGTTGTTTGAATTTGTATCGGGCGGCTAGGCGCGGATGCAATTGGCCCATAACGCCGATCACCTCGTCGCCCAGCCGGACCTTCGCGCTGCGCCCCGGCTGCAGGAAGTCGCGACTGTCATCAGGCTCAAACTCAAGGGCCGGCAAGCCTACGGCCTCGACGACCGATTCGATGGCGCCCTTCACGTCGTAAAAATCGATGTTTCCCCCGCCATTAGACGAAGCCGAGGACTGCCAGTCATCTTCATTGCGCGCGCCAGTGGCGACTATCCCCAGGCGCTCCGTCTCGAGCGGCCTCTCCCCGACATCGTCCATGAAGCACTTGCCGATCTCGAACAGGCGTACGTTGCGCGCGCCGTGATTGAAATTGCGTTCGAGCGAATCGAGCAGGCCTCCGAGCAGGGTCACCCGCATGTGAGCCTGCGTCTCGTCAATCGGGTTGAGCAGCGCGAGCCGCGCGTCAACGCCCGCCTCGCTCAACATCTCATCGGTCTCGCCGTTGACGAAGCTGAAGCTGACGGCCTCGTTGTAACCGAGCGCGGTCAGAGTCAGGCGCGCGGCGCGGCGCGCGTCTTCACCCGGCAGATACGCGCCCGCGCCCGCGGCGCCCGGCAGCGTATTTTTCAGTTTGTCGTAGCCGGCGATCCGCGCCACCTCTTCGATCAAATCCTCTTCGATCGAAACATCGACGCGCCACGATGGCGCCCTCGCGCGAAGCCGGTCGTTTTCAACATCAGCCTCGACGATGAAACCCAGGCTGCGCAGGATGCCCTCAGCCTCACCCAGCTCGATCTGCAATCCGGTCAAGACCGTGTAGCGCGAGCGGCGGAACTCGATCCAACTGTGAAGGCCGCGCGCGGCCTTAGTCGGATACACATCCACAAGCCCGCTCAAAACCTCGCCACCCGCGATATCGGCGATCAGAGCCGCCGCTCGATCCGAAGCCTTCGCGACGATCTCTGGATCGGTCCCGCGCTCGAAGCGATAAGACGCCTCGGTGCTCAGCCCCAACGCCTTCGAAGTCGCGCGCGTTTGAGCGGGCGCGAAATAGGCCGCTTCGAGCAGAACATCGGCGGTTTTCTCGGTGATGCCCGAATCCTCGCCGCCCTTGATTCCGGCGATCGCGACTGGCCGCTCGGCGTCGGCGATCACCAGCATCTCTGGAGTCAGATCGCGCTTTTCGCCGTCGAGCGTCGTGATCTTCTCGCCGCCCGCGGCCGTTCGAACGACGATCCGTTCGCCGCGCAATTGATGGAGGTCGAAGGCGTGCAGCGGTTGCCCCATCTCCAGCATCACGAAGTTGGTGATGTCGGCCACGTTGTTGACGCTGCGCTGCCCCACCGACTCAAGGCGCTTGACCAGCCAATCCGGCGAAGGGCCGATCTTCACGCCCCTGATCACCCGCGCCGTGTAACGCGGACAGAGCGCCGGGGCGAGAATCTCGACCGAGGTCACGTCGCTCGTTCTCGTCTTCGCCTCGATGATCTTCGCCTCCGGAGTCCTCGCTGTCTTCCCCCCCGTCTTCCATAGGACCGCGGCCGCCTCGCGCGCGATTCCCAGATGCGACAGGCAGTCGGGCCGGTTCGACGTCAGGTCGAATTCGAGGACGGCGTCATCGCCATAAGACTCGACGGAGTCAACGGCCAGCCCGGCCATCGTCAGCTTCTCCGCCAGATCGCGCGGCGGCAGATCAATGTCGACAAGTTCTTTCACCCAGTTGTAGTTGATTTTCATAACTTCTCATAAATTCATCCACAAAGCCACACGAAGAGACACTAAGATGAAATCAATCCTTTGTGTCTCTTCGTGTGGCTTTGTGGATGAGCTTTTCATTCTTCAACTCGGCAATACTTTGAAATCTATGATTACGTCAACGACCAATCTCTGTCTGTCCGGTTTCTGCTCAGTCTTGAGAAGCTTCTCCAGGTCGGGAAAGATCAATTTGTCGGCGACGAGTTTTTTGATGAATTCGCCGAGGTAAGACGCGTCGTAAATATCGCCAGTTTTGAGCGTCCACCTCTCTTTCAATCGCAGGGCGTCTTTATCGGAGACCCCTTTGACGATGAATTCCCCCATTCTGAACTGAGGGCCTTCGGTGATCGCCACCTCCAGGGCGATTCGTCTATTGACGTCGTCGAAGACCGGCTTCGGGACGATCTGCGAATCGACGTACCCCAGTTTTTGGTAAACGATGTAAGCCGCTTGCAACGCCGTGTCGATCTTCAACCCGTCGGCCACATCGCCGGGCTTCAACTCTATCGCGGCGCCGAGAGATTGAGTCGATATCGCCCGCGCCCCGGTCCAGACAGCCTTGTCCCAGATGTAGGCTATCCCCGGTTCGGCCGCGACCTTGACCACGACGCTGCTTTTACACGATTGGTCCAGTTCCGCTGACAGTATATGAGCGGCGGCGCGCAGATAGCCGTATTTCCTATAGACCTGAACCGCCGTTCCCTCGACAAAGCTTTTGGTGATGACCTTCGAGTAATCCTTGTTGACGAGCGCCATCGCGGCCTGCTGCAGATCCCTTTCGAGCTGCGGCGGCGAGTTTTGAAAAACCAGTTTGCAGACCGGAACCTTAGCGTCGCGCGCGGTGAAGATGTGTTGAGGGCCGTACTGATACCCGTTGCCCGGAAAGAAGGCGTACTCGACTTCGCTCGGCAGCCCTTTCTTCTTCAGCATACGCTTGAGCGCGCCCATTATCTTGTCTATGGAAGATCCGGTCTCGGGCGTCGCGCCGTCGAAGGAGGGTAAATCCTTGCGGATCTCGTCAATGATCTCCTGGTCTTTGAACCAGACGAAATTGTCGAAGACGCAAGGGATCGCCTGCTGTCTCGCAATCTTCACCGTCGCCATTGACGTGGCGACTTCGCGCGCTAAATCGGCGCGGCGTCGGGAGCGGTAGCGACCGGGCGCCGGCGGATAGGACGATTCCGATGGAACCCGGCCGCTGCCGCTCCCAATACCATACCAACGTTGCGTGACTTGATTTAGAGCGGATTGCGGATCAGCGCATGCGATTGCGACCCGATCTTTAAGAGCGAAAATAGTAAAAACAACGAATGAAGCCGCCAACCACGACGTCAGCGGCGATCTGCGAATGTAACTTCTCATAGCCTCTATACTTCATGCGGGGACTATCAATAATTCACAATCAAAGAGAGTCTTTGCCAGGTAGTTGGCGAACGTCGCCGCGCTCATCTCGACCTTGCCCCCCGACAGTTCGTCGAAGATTCTGCGGTTCGGCGAAATCAATGAAACCATATCGCCCGCCAGGCGCCAAAAGAACTCGTCGCCCAGCGACTGCGGCCCTCTTTCGAAAACGACTCGTCGAACGGCTTCGGCGAAAGCCGCGCCGTGAATCACTCCGCCCAACCTCTGCGGCTTCGAGCAGACATAGACGTCGTCCGATCTGCCGCTGAAGACGACGCGGTGAGGGCGATTGTCCGGCAACTCGCCGATCTCGCCCGGGTTGACGAAGAGCGAAGAGGCTACAACCTGATGATCGAAAAACGCGCTGTTCAGATTGACCGCCTCGTGAATCTTGGGCGTTGCGTAAAAGACCGCGTAGCCTTTCTTTTCAAGTTCGATCAGCAACTGGTGCTGATTCGACTGCGTCTTGCGATGCAGCGCAAAACGGAAATAGGGCAACCCGACCAGCTTCGACTCGCCGGCGTTCCGGCGCTTCATGTATTCGCTGGCCTTGAATTGCAGGAACAGCGGGTAACCGCGCGGCGCGTCGGAGGCGCCGTCTTCGGCGTCCTCCTCTCGCCTCCTGCGCGAACTTTGCGGCGCGTCGGTCTGAAGATAGCCGTAAGCGTTCACCAGTTCATGCGTCAGGACGAAGCCGTATGAGAATTCGGAGACTTTGCGTTTCATCGCGTTGGCTCACTATGGTTTCCGCTCGAACTTGACCACGACATCAACAGTCAATCTCTGATCGTCGCGTTTCAACTCCTGGCCGGCTTTCACCCCCTGGGGCTGTTTGATCAGCCCTCCGCGCGCGACCTTGTCGAGGAACGCGCCGAAGTATGAAGTGTTGAAGACCTCTCCGGCCTTCAGCCCCCAGGCGTCTTTGACCCTTCCGGCTTCATCATCGGGCAGACCGGCGATTGTCACCTGTCCCATTCGATACTGCGGGCCTTCGGTAACCGCAACCTGGTAAGTGATAAGCCGGCGCGCGTCATCAAACACGGATTCAAGTTTGATCCCGATTTTGAGATAACCCTTTTTGCCATAAACTCCAGGAATCGCGCCCCAACCCTTTTCGATCTTCATCGAATCGGCTACGTCGCCCTGCTTCAGTTTCAACGCCGCGTTCAATTCCTGAGCCGAGAAGACCTGGTTGCCGGACCAGACGGGATCGTTCCAGCGATACTGCGCCCCCTCGACGACCGGAAGAGTGACGACGACGGCGTTCGCGCAAGCGCCGCTCGCGCTCAGACCTGCCTGGGGCGTTTCAAAGGCGGCTTTCAAATATCCTCGTTCAGTGTAGACGGGGAGCAGGGCGGCTTTGACAAACAATCTGACGTCGGATTTTGAATACTCGGTTTTAAACAGCGGCTTCAAAGCTTCGAGCAGCGGCTTCTTCAACTCGTCTTGCGCGCCAGCGAATTGAAAATCGCAGATCGACAGGTTCGCGCCTTTGACCTTGAAGGTGAAAGAAAGATCATCACCAAGGTCGTAACCGACCTCGCCCGCAAGCTTCTTCTCCGCCAGCAATCGCGTCAACGACTTCTTAATTTCCTCGCCGACGAAATCGCTGACCACGATGGTCCCTTCGAAATCGGGAATGTCACGCCTGATCGCGTCCATGATCTCCTTGTCGGAGAACCAGACGAAATTATCGAACTTGCAGCTCTTCTTGCCAGTCGTCTTCTCTTCAAGCTCAAAGGTCAGCTCGATCTGAGTCGAGGAGTAGCGATAACGATAGGCGACCTTTCCGAACACCCCGGTCTGCGACAGGCGCTGGGCCGCGGCTTTGATCATCTCGAAATCGATCGTCTGCCCGACCTGCAACCCGCTGGCGGCGACTATCTTGTCCGGGGCGTGAGATTTCAGCCCTTCAAAAGCAATCGCCGTCAACCGCCATTTCGCGTTGGGCGGCGGATCCTGCGCGACGGCGCCGGCGGCAAGCAGAAGCGTTGCGGCCAGCAAACGGGCCAATGACTTAATTGCATTCATTTCGTTTTTCGACCAAAGTGAGAAACGCGTCATATGACATCGACATACCGAATGAAATTATAGCCAAAATCGCAGTGTTGATTGCACAGGGGGTTTATTTGCGCAGCCTTCATCTAAACTGCTCTCTAAACTGATCCAGGAACCTGACGTCATTTTCGTACAACAGCCGGATGTCATCCAGCTCGTACATCAGAGCGCACAGCCGATCCAGCCCCAATCCGAACGCGAAGCCGGTGAACTCTTCGGGATCGATGCCGACGGCGCGCAGCACGTTCGGGTGGACCATTCCAGAGCCGCCCATCTCGATCCAGCCCGACCCTTTGCAGACCCGGCAACCCGCGCCGCTGCATTTGAAGCATGTGTAATCGATCTCCGCGCCCGGTTCGACGAAGGGGAAATACGAGGGGCGGAAGCGCGTGCTTGTTTCCGGGCCGAAGAGCCGATGCACGAATTCTTCGACCGTGCCTTTCAGGTCGCCGAGCGTGACGCCGCGATCGACCAGCAATCCTTCGACCTGGTAAAACATCGGATTATGCGTCGCGTCTGGCGTGTCGCGACGGAAGACGCGTCCGGGCGCCGCCACGCGCAGTGGCGGGCGTCGTTTCTGCATGGCGTGAATCTGCATCGTCGAGGTCTGCGAACGCAGCGCCAGCCGCTCGTTGATGTAGAAAGTGTCCTGCGGGCTGCGCGCCGGGTGACCCGCCGGGATGTTCAGCGCGTCGAAGTTGTAGAACTCGGTCTCAATCTCCGGCCCGTCCTCGATCTCGTAGCCCATCGAGACGAAGATGTCTTCGATCTTCTGCCTCAGCAGCGTGATCGGATGAAGATGGCCAGCCCTGATGCGGCGTCCGGGCAGCGTCACGTCAATGCGTTCTTTGGCCAACTGTTCGGCTTCGCGCTTGGCGGCGAACTTTGATTGCAACTTCTCGATCTCGGCCTCGACGTAATTTTTCAACTCGTTGAGCTGGCGCCCGACGACGCGACGCTCTTCGGGCGAAAGATTGCCGAGCGTTTTCATTTCGGCGAGGAGCAAGCCTTTTTTGCCCGTGGCCATGCCTTGCCCGACCCAGCGATCGCGCAACGCCTTCGCATCGCCGTCGGTCTTGATCGCCTTAAGCTCGCTGTCGAAATCTTCGCGCAGTTTGATGATTCGATCAGACATATGTCAGCTTGTGAAACTTAAAGACCCAAGACTCCGGCAAGGGGATACGGGAGTCTTGGGTCGGCAATTCTCGGATTCTTAGGGAACCGATATCAGACGGCGGCTTTGCCCGATTCTAACGCCTTCTTCGCCGAACCCACGAGTTCGGCGAAAGCCTGTGGCTGATTGACGGCCAGGTCGGCGAGAATCTTCCGATCGAGGTCGATCCCGGCCACTTTCAGCCCGTGCATAAACTGACTGTAATTCAATCCGCTCAATCGCGCCGCCGCGCCGATCCGGATGATCCAGAGCGAACGGTAATCGCGCTTCTTGATCTTGCGCCCGACATAGGCGAATTTGAGCGCGCGTTGAACCGATTCCCTCATCGAACGGTATAGCTTGCTTTTCGTCCCGCGATAGCCTTTCGAAAGTTTCTCCAGCTTTTTGCGTTTGTCTAAACGCTTATTCCCTCTCTTAGCTCGAGGCATAAGGCCCTCCTTGGTAAAAATGACATATGCCATACGACATATGTCATATGAAATATGAAATATGATCGCATCTGCTATTTGCGGCCGTAAGGCAGCATCGCCATCACGCGTTCAAAATCGTTTTCGGAAACGTGCGTATCGACGTCAAGCTGACGTTTACGCTTCGCCGTTTTCTTGGTCAGGATGTGACGCGCGTGCGAATGGCCGCGCTTGATCTTGCCCGTGGCGGTCGTGCGAAAACGCTTCGCTGCGCCTTTATGTGTTTTGAGTTTTGGCATAATTCCTCCGTTAAGTTAGTGGATAGTGGGCAGCGACTGCCCACTGCCCACTGTCCACTGCCCACTATTTTTCTTTCTTCGGCGAAAAAATCACTGTGATCTGCATGCCTTCGAGGCGCGGCCTGTATTCGGGCGCTCCGCTGTCGGCCAGGTCTTTTTCCAGCCTGTCGAGCAACTGAAGGCCGAGTTCCTTGTGCGTGATCTCGCGTCCCCGGAACCTGACCGTCGCCTTCACTTTGTTTCCGTCGGCCAGAATCTCCTTGGCATGCTTCATCTTGAAATTGTAGTCGTGCTCATCGGTGGCGGGGCGAAACTTGATCTCCTTGACCTCGATGACGACCTGTTTCTTCTTGGCCTCGTGCGCTCGCTTCTTCTGCTCGTAAAGATACTTGCCGAAATCAACGATGCGACAGACCGGCGGCTGGGCCTGGGGCGCGACTTCGACCAGGTCGTAGCCGCGCTCGCGAGCAATTGAGATGGCCTGCTGAGGAGGCATAACGCCCAATTGTCGGCCTTCTTCGTCAATCACTCGCACCTCTTTCGTGCGAATGCGCTCGTTGACGCGAACACTGGGGCCTCTTTGATCGCGTCGCCCCCTGTAACCGCCTTGATAACCGTTGCTGATAAAAACACCTCCGTGTAATTTTGGATTGCGGGGCTCAACCACAGAGTCACAGAGTAACAGAGAAGAGTATAGAAGGATAAAGGCTGGCCATCCTACGTTGATTCACTCTGTGTCTCCGTGTCTCCGTGGCTAATCTCCGCATTCCGTTAAGTCTGCAAAGCGCGCGTCCGAACCAGTTCTTTCAATCGCGCGCTGAATTCGGCGACGGGCGCCGCGCCCGTGTCGCCTTTGACGCGGTCGCGCACCGCGACCTCGCCTGACGCGGCCTCGCGTTCGCCGATAACCAACATGAATGGGATCTTCTTGAGTTGCGCGTCGCGAATCTTCGCTCCGATCTTTTCGCCGCGCAAGTCCGCCTGGACGCGATAGCCTTCGTCCCGCAACCGCCTCTCAACTTCGACAGCCTTGTCGTTGAAGCGATCCGAGATCGGCAGAACAATCGCTTGCGTCGGCGCGAGCCAGACCGGAAACGCGCCCGCGTAATGCTCGATCAGGATGCCGAAAAACCGCTCGAACGATCCCAGGATCGCGCGGTGCACCATGATCGGCTGGTGCGGTTTGTTGTCTGAGCCGATGTATTCGAGGTCGAACCGCTGCGGCAGAGTGAAATCGACCTGAATCGTCGAGAGCTGCCACAGCCGTTTGATCGCGTCTACGACCTTGAAGTCGATCTTCGGCCCGTAAAACGCCGCCTCGTCCTCCATCCGCGCATACGGCAAGCCGTAATCGTTCAAAGCCTCGGCGAGCGCCGTCTCGGCCAGACGCCAGACCTCGTCCGAGCCGAGATACTTCGAGTGATCCGTCGGGTGACGGACCGAAAGCTCGGCCTTGTACTCGAAGCCGAAAGCCTTGAAGATGAAGTCCACCAGATCGAGGCAGCCCTTGATCTCCGATTTCAACTGCTCCGGCGTACAGAAGATATGCGCGTCGTCCTGCGTGAACCCTCGCGCCCGCATCAACCCGTGCGCGACGCCCGAACGCTCGTAGCGATAGACCGTGCCGTATTCAGCCAATCGCACCGGCAGGTCGCGGTACGACCGTTGGCGAGATTTGTAGATCTGGATGTGGAACGGGCAATTCATCGGCTTGAGCCGGTACTCTATGCGCTCGTCCTCTTCATCCTTCAGCCCCGGATAGAGCACGTCTTTGTACACCTGCAGATGGCCGGAGATTCTGAACAGCTCCGATTGCGTGATGTGGGGCGTGTTGACGAAGCCGTAGCCGCGCCGATAAAGCTCGTCATTCAAGAACTGCTCGATGATCTTGCGAATCAGCCCGCCGTTCGGATGCCATAAGACCAGCCCCGGCCCGACCACGTCGTTGACGCTGAACAGGTCGAGCTCAGGCCCGAGGCGGCGGTGGTCGCGCCGCTCGGCCTCTTCCTTTTGCTTAATCCATTCGTCAAGCTCTTCCTGCGAGAAGAACGCCGTGCCGTAGATGCGCTGCATTTGCTCGCGCGATTCGTCGCCTTTCCAGTGCGCGCCGGCGATCGAGAGCAGCTTGACCGCCTTGATCTTGCCGGTCGAAGGCACATGCGGCCCGAGGCAGAAATCGATGAACGGCGTGCCTTCGATGGTGTAGCAGCTCACCTGCTCGCCGCCCTTCTCTTCGATCAGCTCGCATTTGAGCGGCTCACCCATCTCGGCGAACTTCTTTTCGGCCTCGGATTTTGGCATCTCGACGCGCCGGTATTCGAGATTGCGCTTGATCATATCCTTCATGCGCTTCTCGATCTTCGGCAAATCTTCGGGCGTGAATCGCTCGCCATCCGGACGTTGAAAATCGTAATAGAACCCGCCCTTCGGGTCGCCGAGCAGCGCCGGGCCGACTCCGAGTTTCGTGCCCGGATAAAGATCGAGCACCGCCGCCGCCAACAGATGCGCGGTCGAATGGCGATAGACCTCGAGCGCCTCATCGCCCGATTCTGGCGTGAGAGGCTCCACGATCTCGTCCTCTTTGACGACGTAGCCAAGATCTACAGGCTCTTCCTGTTTGACGCCGTGGCGATAAAGGCGCGCGGCGAGGGCCTTCTTCGCGCTCTCGCGATCTTGTTGTTTCAAAACTTCAAGGGCCGATAGGCTCGATGAATTCTTCAATGATTGCTGATTATTATCTTCACTCACTGCTGTCTCACTCATTTCTTATTGGACGCGACTGTAGAAATGGCCGCGGCCCGAAATTCGAGGTATGTGGCGCCATTCTTAACCCCGAATTCCGTATCTAAAAATTTACTGGTGGACAGTCCCAAAAGCTTCCAGATCAGGATATTCGCTTCAGGTAAGGTCCCACGCCAGCGGTTGTCACGCGGATGGCTGCGACGACGCGTCGGGCGACGCTCGATCATCGCAGCTATGTAGTTCGATTCGTAAATCGTTTCCGCATAATCAGACAACTCTTCGGGAGCTGACGTTGAACTCGGGCCAGATAATTCAAGCCCGGAAAGTACCCAATGAAAATTCAATAGGCTGGAGCGGATTTGAACCGCTGACCCCTACCGTGTCAAGGTAGTGCTCTACCCCTGAGCTACCAGCCTATAAATATACAAGAAGTGGGCAAATTAGCAAACGGATTGCGAGACTGTCAAGCAAGGGATGCGTGTGGCGATCAGGGCTTTTGCAAAGACATTCTCAGGGAATCGATGTCTCACATGCTATATTTCATATGAAATTTGGCATGTGAGACATGACATCAGGCGGTCATAACCCCGTCCGCCAGGCGCTCGGCCTCTTCGAGGAAGAGATACCTGCGCCATTCGGGGCGGGACCGCGCCGCGTCGCGCCATGCGGCCCGCTCCAATCCGTAATATAAAGCCGCCGGATTGGCGAGCAACGGCATCCGCGCCTCTTCCGGCGTGCGGTCGCCTTTACGGTTGTTGCAAACCTGGCAGGCGGTCACCAGGTTTTCTGCCAACGTCCGCCCTCCGCGCGATTTCGGCAGGATGTGATCAAGCGTCAGATCGAACGCCGTGCCCCGATGCCCGCAATACTGGCAGCGGTAACGGTCGCGCGCGAAGATGCGATGGCGGTTGGCCACGCGGTTCCGCCGCGACCGCACGTCGATGTAATGAGTCAAACGAATGACCGAAGGCGCGTCGAAAACAAAACGCGGCGAACGGATCCGGACGCCCCTGTCAATTTCGAGCGTTTCAGCCACCCGCCGCCACACCAGCGCCAAAGCCTTCGGCGCGGTCACAAGACTCAATGGCTCGTATGAAGCGTTGAGTAAAAGAACTCTTCTGCCGTTTATCATAAAAAAAAAACGCCTCAAATGGGTCTGGCAGGACTCGAACCTGCATCCTCTCGGGTAGAAGCCGAGCGCCTTGCTTCCAATTAGACCACAGACCCGGTTTCAAAATTGGTACAGTCAGTAAATCTCGAAATTAGGAAAGAAGAGAATTTTCCATTTGTCAGTTGATATTTGACATTTGTCATCGCCCGGGAATCTCCCAACGATCCTTGAGCATTGGGGGCATTGAATCGAGATCGCCTCCGGCAATGACCAATATCAAATCTCAAATAACAAATGGAAAATGGATCTCTTCGTCCATTTCGTGATTTACAGACAGTACAGAGCGCGTAAGCAAGCGGGCCTACTGCGACGGAACCGCTTGCTTACGCGCGCGGTAATGCGCCAAGCCCGCAATCGGAATCGAACCGACGACCTCTCGCTTACCATGCGAGCGCTGCTTGCCGCCGCAGCCCTGCGGGCGAAAAAGCGCAATGGTTGGTCGAGGACTCGAACCTCGTCCTGTCGGGCTTCGACCGAGCGCTCTGCCTGTTAAGCTAACCAACCAGTGACGTCCGTGGAGAGAATTGAACTCCCGCCCTCTGGTTTCGTAAACCAGCGCTCTTGGTTCCGCGGAATGAACCTGCTACAGAGCGGCGGTGAATGACCCTCCGGTCACGGCAGTGTAGTGGGGTGACCGAGAGCCATAATTTTTCTCGCCGACCGGAAGCGTTCCGGCCATGAATCATGGTATAATCGCCACAACACGAACGGCTCTGCCGTGGAGGTTGCAAGTACCACACGGGCCACCGTTGCGGCTCTTTGAAACTCTAGCTAGCTGGTTGTGGCGAGTAGGCCGCCACGTAAAAGCTAGACCACTAAAGTAGAGAAACATCATAGTCTCAAATTTGAGAGGTAAGGCCGAGCGGGCCTGAACCCCCTGAACGCCTGTGGAGACCGCCGATGGGTGGCCTATGAAGCAGGAACGCTACGATGGCAGTTCTCAATCGAAACTCCGGAGGAGTGGAGATTGAGCGCTCTTATCGGTCGGCGACGCTAATGAGCTACACGGACAAAGTCAGGATGGCTGGAATTGAACCAGCGTGAACCAGTTCCCAAGACTGGTGGACGGCCACTATCCCACATCCTGAAAAAAATGGAGCCGGCGGGATTCGAACCCGCACTTACTGGTTTGCAGGACCAGCGCCTTGCCGATTTGGCCACGACCCCAAAACTGCCGATAGGAGCGGTGGGGATCGAACCCACGACATCCTCTTTGTAAGAGAGGCGCTACTGCCGCTGAGCTACGCTCCTAAAAAATCTAACTGGGAGACGTGGATTCGAACCACGATCGACAGAGTCAGAATCTGCCATCCTGCCAATTAGACGATCTCCCAATTTTCAAAAGCCGCCGGTGGGAATCGAACCCACATCCTGCCGCTTACGAGACGGCTGCCGCATCCTTTGAGCTACGACGGCGCATTCAAAAGCGAGTGATGGGACTCGAACCCACTCTCTCCAGTTTGGAGGACTGGCGCGCAGCCCACTTGCGCCTCACTCGCAAAAGCGGCGACGAGAATGATGAAACATGCTTTCCACCGTTTGGCGGAAATCGTTTTGGAGACGATGTAGTTCCATCGGCATTCGCCGCAAAAAGTCAGGGTGGCAGGATTCGAACCTACGACCTCGCGCTTCCGAAGCGCGCGCTCTAGACAGCTGAGCTACACCCTGAAGCTACTTAGGTTCAGAGAAAGCCCGTAATATCGAACTCTCTCGAAGTTCCTTACAAACTAAACGGACTGCTAGTCAATAAATTGAATAAATACATCTCAGAAAACATAACGACAATGCTATAATTCCCCCCATGCCTATCACCAAGCTGATTCAATCACTAGGGACACAGGCCAGCGCCAAGAAGCAGCGAGCCGCAGCCATTGCCCGATATTACAAAAATCCGAACCGTTGCTTGCAATGTGGTTCAGTGATCGAAGTCAAAGATGGAACGAAGGTCACTAAAGCGCGAGCTAAAAAATTCTGCGACTCTTCCTGCGCCGGATCCTATAACAACAAGATGTTTCGTAAACGCCATATGAACAATCATTGTGTCTGTGGCGCACTGGTTCCATCTAACAGAAAATACTGCTCTCAACTCTGTCGGAAAACAACGCGTCAGCTTAGACCAAAAGCCAAAACCAAAGCTAACCGCTCTCAAAACGTCGTGTCTTGGCGACAAAAAATCAAGCTGCGCGCCATTAAATATAAAGGTGGATGCTGCCAAATCTGCGGCTATGATAAGTGCGCGCGCGCCCTCGGCTTTCACCACCTTGATACATCCCGTAAAGACTTCGGCATTGGCGGGAAGAGCAAATCGTGGAATACAATCCAATCAGAATTAGATAAATGCGTATTGCTGTGCGCAAACTGCCATGCCGAAGTCCATGCTGGATTGCTCGTTCTGTGAGCAATCCCACTATAGTTATTTCACAAAAATGTTACGCCTGTCAGGCGGCAATCCAGCGGTAACGATCGCCGCCTGACATCATACGCGGTTGTCACATCCAACCGGACGCTGATGAAAACTCGTTGGTGGATCGGGTGGGACTCGAACCCACAACTTCCTGCTTAAGAGGCAGGGGCTCTCGCCATTGAGCTACCGATCCTTAACACAAACTCTGACGGGACTGGTGGGAGTTGAACCCGACGATCTCAGCGTTGACAGCGCTGCGGCCACTCCGCTGGCCCACAGTCCCGAAAAACATTTGATAGGGCGTATCGGGTTCGAACCGACCATCTATCGCCAAAAACTCTTGAGGATAGCCTAGCGTGTTAACCGACTACACCAACGCCCCATAGCTTCAATGCGCCCGGCAGGATTCGAACCTGCGACCTCACGGTTATCGACCGTGCGCTGCTGCCGGCTGAGCTACAGGCGCAAAACTGGGATGCGAGGATTCGAACCTCGATAGATAGCTTCAAAGACTACCGTCCTGCCAGTTAGACGACATCCCAACAATCTCAAGGCGCCCGGCCGGGCTCGAACCGGCGACATCCTGATTCACAGACAGGGGCCTCTTCCAACTGGGCTACGGGCGCCATATGCTCCCGCCGAGATTCGAACTCGGATCACGCGCTAATCCGGCGCTTGCAGGTTATAAGCCTGCCGCTTTTCCAGTTAAGCTACGGGAGCGAATCAGCGCGCGTTAGCGTGCGGCTGATTCAGCAAAGAGTGCTCCCACCGGGACTCGAACCCGGACCTTGCGCCGATCTGGCGCGGACACATCATCATTGTGCCGCTCTCCCTGATTGAGCTATAGGAGCATATGTCAAAGATCGCGATGGGTCTGGTGGGACTTGAACCCACATCTAACGATTTAAAAGACCGTTGCTTTGCTAGTTAAGCTACAGGCCCGTAACGTCGAGTAACAAAATCAAAGCAGGGCGTGCGGGATTCGAACCCGCGATTTCAGCTTTGAAAGAGCTGCGGCTTGACCTCTTGCCCAACGCCCCATAACGTCAAACAGCTTTGATTGCGGGCCTGGGTAACGCTCCCAGCGCGCAGAGCTTATGAGACTCCACCGAGCACTTGCCCGCCCGCCGTAAATGCCGAAGGAGGGGGTCGAACCCTCAAAGTGTTCGGAGGTTTAAGCTCCGCGCGTCTGCCGATTGCGCCACTTCGGCGAATATTTAGAGCACGCCACCGGAATCGAACCGATCTAACGTGGGCTGCAGCCACGCGCCTGAATCCACTCGGCCAGGCGTGCTGGAAATCAAACAACAACCTTGAAGTGGGCGAGGAGGTTTGAACTCCCAGCCTCGAGCATGGCGCGCTCGCGCTCTCCCATTTGAGCTACGCCCACACAATTCAATGCAGGTAGAGGGATTCGAACCCACAACTTGCGGTTCTTGAGACCGCTGCGTCTGCCACATTGCGCCATACCTGCAATCAGTGCGGACGAGAGGATTTGAACCTCCAACAACAGCGTTCTCGGCGCTCGGGCGTCTACCGGGTTGCGCCACGTCCGCAAGAGCATCGGGCGAGACTTGAACTCGCGTCCTCAGGTTTCGGGGACCTGCGCTCTCGATTTCCACTGAGCTACCGATGCAAGGATCAGTGCCGCGAGCGATAGCGAGCGCGCGCCCAACGGCGAGCGGCCTAACGAGAAACCCTCGTTACCGCTCGCGGTACTGATCTGATGCCGCCGGCAGGATTCGAACCTGCATCATCTAAGTTCTGAGCTTAGCGCGTCTGCCATGTTGCGCCACGACGGCACACCTATACCTGACGGAGAGCCAGGGAATCGAACCCTGATGAGTGTTGCCTCGGCAGTTTTCGGGACTGCTGCCTCACCAATTAGGCTTGCCCTCCGTAATCTTGTATTACTCTTTTGTTACCTTCTCCTGCTTGTTCCCTGCAATAAATAACATTTACGGAGGTGGTGGGACTTGAACCCACACGAGACAAACACTGCTCTCTGGTTTAGCGGACCAGCGCGTTTACCAATTCCGCCACACCTCCATTACAACAGGAGCGCCGGGATTCGAACCCAGAGCGTCGGTTTTGGAGACCGAAATGTTATCCGGTTACACCACACTCCTATAAGAAGACACACTTATCCCGAAGGCAGGAATCGAACCTGCTTGCGACTTATATGCGCCATAACTTTACAGGCTACTGCCGATCCATACGGCTTCTTCGGGCTGGCATTCGCATCGAAACAATAGACGCGACAAAAAGCAAAGAGCGAGCAACTCTACAGCCTAAAGACATCTTAAAGCTGGAGCGACCCGCTCGACCTAAAAACCCTTTGTTATTCTGTATTCGGATTTTCGGGAGCGGGAACATCCGCTCCCGCAAGACTATTGATGCCTAAAGAGATAGACGCCGGTTGGGCGTTCAATCGAACTGCCCTGTTGATCTCGGCCGCGATCTCCCAGCATATTTGACGTGGCTAAGGTATCGGGATTGACCAGCCCGAAGCACACAAAAACGCCCGGTCGCCAGCCGCGAGATCTCGTCGCCGTTGCGACGTTGGCTATCAGATTTTTGTGTCCTTTGAGCGTCATAACCATTTGAAAACTTGTTAAACCTTACTTTGAAAATCACCGGATAGCTAATGCCCAATCCATGTGAAGTCAGCTTATACTCCAATCGCTGTTATCGAGTCAAGAAAAATGTTTGAAAAGCTCGAAAATATTCTTCAAACAATGTCAGGCGCTATTGTTACAAGTTGGGTAGCGCAAAGTACTCCAGGCTACTTAGCTTCACGATCGGCGTGAATAGAATCACATAAACATTTTCGTGATACCGGTTTTCATCGCCGACAGGCCCGCGCGCGCCTTGGCGAAGAGGCTTACTTCCTCCAGCCCCGCGAGCAGCGAGTAGGCCACAGGCGTTACGAGTAGCGTCAATAAGAGACACAATGTCTGCCCGCCGATGATGGTCACCGCGATGGCGGAGCGTTGCGCCGCGCCCGCGCCAATGCCTATCGCGGTTGGAATCAGCCCGGCGATAATCGAAAACGTCGTCATCAGAATCGGGCGCAGGCGCACGTGATTCGCCCGGACAATCGCTTCACGCAAAGGCATGCCTTCCCTGCGCAACTGGTTGGTGTAATCAATCTGCAGGATCGCGTTCTTCTTCACGATGCCCAACAACAGCAGCACGCCGAGCGCGCTCCACAGATTCAATGAGCGACCGGTCGACCACAATGAAAACAGCGCGAACGGGATCGAGAGCGGCAGGCTGAGCATGATGATCAACGGGTGCAAAACGCTCTCGAATTGCGCGGCCAGCACCATGTACATAAAGATCGAAGCGAGCAAAAAGGTGATAACCAGATTCGCAGTCGTCTCTTCCAACTGCTTCACCTGGCCGAAGAATTTGAATTTGTACCCTTCGGGCATGGCGACGCGGCCGATCGCTTCCATCGTCTGGCGCGCGCCTTCGTCGAGCGAAACGCCCGGTTTCAAATTGGCGTTCAAGCCGACCTGGAATTGACGATCCAGCCGTTCGATGCGCGCCGGCCCGGCGCCGCGCGCGATCGTCGCGAGGTTATCCAGCCGCGTTTGACCGAGCTTGGACGACGGAACCATCAACCGCGCCAGCATCTCAGGATTGTTGCGCTGGTCTGGCAGCAACTGCATCGTCACCATGTACTGCTCGTCGCCTTCCTTGTAAGTCGAAATCTGGTCGTCGCCGGAAAACATCAATCGCACAGCCCGCGCGACATCGGCCACGCGAACGCCCAGATCGGACGCCTTCTGTCGATCGATCCTGACCTGAAATTCGGGGTTGTTGAGGTTCAGTCCCGGCTCAACATCGACCAGGCCCGGCGCTTTCTTCAGTTCTTCGTTGCAGAGTTTGGCGAGTTCCACGACCTGATCGAAGTCCTGTCCGAGCAGGCTGGCCCGAATCGGGTAGAACTGCGCTTCGCCGCCTCCGCCCAACGCCGAAGGTATGCTCACGCGGTAACGCATGTTCTTGTATTCCGACATTATCTTGCGAATCTGGTTGGCGATGTCGAGGTTCGTCTCTTTGCGTTGGCTCGCGTCAATGAGTTTGACGTAAGTGTGCGAATGATTCATTCGGCCTTCGGGCGGCACTTGCGGCGCTACGAAATCAACGCCCTTGATCTCCTTCTTCATCCGCTCGGCCAGCTCTTCGATCCGGTCGGCCGTCGTTTGCAACGAAGAGCCTTCTGGGAGATCGAGCGAGATCATCAATTCGCTTTGATCGTCTGGCGGAATCCAATCACGCCCGATCCACGAATAGAGCGGAAAGGTCGCCGCAAAAATCGCCAGACAGAGGATGACGAAGGCCACCCGGTGTCTGAGCGACAGTTCGAGAATCCATCCGTAAGCGCGATCCATCCACAGAAACAGCTTCGATTCCTTCGAGGCGTGATGTGAACCACGGGTAACAAGGGGCGGCGCGGGGGCTTTCGAGGAATCTCCCAGTGTTTCCCTGCGCTCCCCGTGGTTTGTATCCGGCTTGGCGTCAGATTTCTTCAACAACCGCGCGCTCAGCATCGGCGTCAGCGTGAACGAAACCAGCATCGAGACGATGATCGAAAAGGCCATCGTCCAGCCGAATTGATAAACGTAGCGGCGCGCGTAGCCGGTCATGAACGCGATCGGCACGAAGATGATCACAAGGCTGAGCGTCGTGGCCATGACCGCCAGCGCGATCTCTTTCGTGCCGTCGATCGCCGCCCGGAACGGGGTATGGCCTTTCTCTTCGACGAAGCGGTAGATGTTTTCGAGCACCACAATCGCGTCGTCAATCACGATGCCGACCGAGAGCGTCAGCGCCAGCAGCGTCATGTTGTTAAGCGTGAAATCGAGCGCCTTCATCAACGTGAACGTGGCGATGACCGAGGTCGGAATGGCTACCGCGGCGATGATCACCGAGCGCAAGTTGCGAATAAAAACCCAGACGATCAAAGAAGCCAGCAGGCTGCCCAGCAACAGGTGTTCTTCCAGCGAGTCGATCGAGGCGCGGATGAAGACCGCCTGGTCGCGCGTTATGCGTAGGGTGAATCCCGGCGGCAGCTCTTTTTCGACGTCCGTCAGCTTGGCGCGGATCGCGTCGATGATCTTGACGGTGTTGGTTCCCGATTGGCGACGGATGTCGAGCAGGATCGCCGGCTTGCGTTCGATCGAGGCGAAGGTGCGCGCTTCCTCAACGTCGTCTTCGACTTTGCCGATATCGCGCAAGCGGATCGGCGAACCCGCTATATTCTTGACGATGATTTCGTTGAACTGCGAAGAAGCGTCAATGCGCCCCATCGTGCGCACGCCCATTTCGCTCTCGCCGCGAATGATGCGGCCCCCCGGCGATTCGACGTTTTCATCGCGGATCGCGCTCTCGACTTCATTGATAGTGACGCCGTAGGCGCTCAAGCGTTCGGCGTTGACGTAGATGCGGATCTGGCGCGCGCGGCCTCCGCTCATCGCCACTTCGCCGACGCCGTCAACGGTCTCCAGAATTCGCCGGATCTGTTTGTCGGCGATCTCGGTCGTCTCGCGCAGGCTGCGGTCGCTGGCGACGGCGACGGTCATTACAGGTTCCGAATCGGGATCTGCTTTTTGAATGACGGGCGGGATGACGTTCGGAGGCAGTTGGCGCATCGCGCCCGCCACCTTTTCGCGCACGTCCTGCGCGGCGTCTTCGGTGTCGCGTTCGAGGACGAACTGGATAGTGATCGTTGCGGTTCCTTCGGTGGTTCGCGCGCGGAGTTCGTCAATGCCGCTGATGGTCGAAAGAGCCTCTTCGATAGGCAGCACAACCTGCGTCACCATCTCTTCCGGCTGAGCGCCGGGCAGGAGCACGCTGACGAAGACCGTCGCGGGATCGGCCTTCGGGAAGAGATCAACTCCTAGGTCGCGGAACGAAAAAATTCCGAGCACGACCAGAAAGCCGATGAGCATTACCGAAAAGACGGGGCGCTTTACGCAAACTTCAGCCAGAGTCATTTCATCACCAAAGGCGCAGCCACAGAGGCACAGTCCTAAAGTTTTGTGGTTTGGTATAGCTAGGCCGCTACCGCAGGACGAATCGTTCCGTACTGAGTAGCCTGTTCAAAAGCGAAGGCAAGCTGCAACACGTCGAAATCGCGTTGATGACGACCGACGATCTGCAGCCCGATCGGAAGCCCGTCGCCAGTAAAACCGCAGGGGACAGAGATCGCAGGAAGGCCGGTCAATGTGATGGCGTAACAGGTAGCCATCCAATCAACGTAGCTTTCCATTTTGACGCCGTTGATCTCTCTGACCCACTCCGTCTCGACGGAAAACGGCGCTACCTGCGACACGGGCAGGATCAGGAATTCGTACCGCTCCATGAATTTCCGCACGCGGTGATAAAGCCGCGTGCGCTTCGCCTCAGCGCGCGAGACGTCCGCGCCGCTCAGCTTCAATCCCTGTTCGATGTTCCAGACGACGGTGTCTTTCATCAAAGAGCGATGAAGCTTGAAATCATCGCCTTTGGTTTGAGCGAACAACCAGGCTCGCAGCGTCTGAAAAATCTCGTCGGCGTCATTGAAATCCGGCTGGCCGTCTTCGACCTGACATCCGAGCCCCGCGAAGACCGATCGGGCGCTATCGCACACTTCGTTGACTACAGGCTCCACGGGATATCCGCCCAGGTCGCGGCTCCAGGCGACGCGCGCGCCTTTGAAATCGCGTTGAAGAGGCCGCGAGAAAGTCGAGCCGGGTTCATTGATCGAGATCGGCGATCTTTCATCGGGACCCGCCATCACCGAAAGCAGTAGAGCGACGTCCCGAACCGTGCGCGCCATCGGGCCTTCGACGGAGAGCGTGTTCCAGGCCAGCATCACGGTATGTGAAGGGACTCTGCCCGGCGAAGGGCGAAACCCGACAACGTTGCAAAAGCCGGCCGGATTTCTTAGCGATCCTCCGAGATCGCTTCCATCCGCGAGAGGCGCCATTCCACAGGCGAGCGCGACGGCCGCCCCGCCGCTGCTGCCGCCGCAGGTTTTGCTCAGATCGTAGGGATTACGCGTCGCGCCGAAAACTTCGTTGAAGGTTTGCGAGCCGGCGCCGAATTCCGGCGTATTGGTTTTGCCGATGATGATTGCGCCGGCCTGTTTGAGACGCTCTACAAAAAGCGCGTCCTCGCCGGGGATGAAGTCATTGTATATTGGTGAGCCGAACGTCGTGCGCATGCCTTCGGTCAGGGCAAGGTCTTTCACGGCGTGCGGCAGACCGTGCAGCGGGCCGACCGGCTCTCCTCTAGCCATTTTCTCATCGGCCTCCTTTGAGAGGCTGAGCGCGGCCTCTTCTCCAATGAAAGAGCAGACGGCGTTCACTTTCGGGTTGACCCATTCGATCTGCGAGAGGAACGCGGCCATCACCTCCGACGCTGACACCTCCCTGGCGCGGATCATCCGCGCCAGGTCAACAGCGTCTTTGAAACAAAGTTCTGTCATTGCGGTATGCCCTCGGAAAATCAACCACGAAGAAGCGAAGGAAACGAAGAAGAAGAGGATCGAGAATCGAGGATTGAGGATCGGGAATCGAAGCTTGAACAGCGATCTTCAATCTTCGATCTTCCATCCTCAACACTCTTCGCGCCCTTCGTTTCTTCGTGGTTGATTTTCATGGAGTCTCCGATACGATCTCGACTTCCATTCCGTCCTTGAGTTGCGGGCCGCCCGCGCTGATCGCGATCTTCTCGTCGGCTCGCAAGCCTTCGATTATCTCTACCAGATCGCCCAGGCGGTCGCCCAGCTTCACCTCGCGCTCTTTGATCGTCTTGCCTTGAATGACGAAAACCTTGTAAGCGCCAAAGAGATAGGCCGTCGCGTTGTACGGGATGGCCAGGATCGAATCCACTTTATCGGATTGAATCGTGGCTTTGACGAACGAGCCGGGCTTGAGTTCCGCGCTGCGATTGGCGACCAGGGCCTCGATCTCGAACGTGCGGTTCTTTTCGTCAACCGAAGGGTTGATGCGCGAGATGCGGCCTGTAAATTCGCGCCCGGGGAAAGCTTCGAGGCTGAGTTTGACTTCGCGTCCCACGCGCACCCAGGGCGACATCTTTTCGGGCACGCTCAAACGCGCGCGCAGCGGATCAACGTTGACGATGGTCATGACCGGCGTCTGGACTTTCAGGTACTGCCCCGTGGTGACCTCGCGGGTCTTGACGTGGCCCGCGAACGGCGCGCGAATCTGCGTGTCGCGCAATCGTTTGTTGGCCAGGTTGAGCGACGCCTGTGTCTGCCGCATCGAGGCGCGCATGTTTTCGACCTGCTGCGCGGCCAGGTCGTAGGTCGCCCTGGCGGCTTTGTACTGAGCCTCGGCTTCGTCGTACTGCTGACGAGGGATGACGCCGGTTTCGAGAAGGCTCTGCGCGCGTTTGTATTTCTGTTCGGCGTCGGTCAGATCGGCGCCGGCCTTCTTGACTTCGGCTGCCTGGCGCACGTCTTTCAAATCGCTGTCGTTTTCGCCCAGCCCTAGTCGCGCCCTCGCCTGCATGAGCGCCGCCTGTTGCTGCTCAACGGTAAGCTGGAACTCGACCGGCGAGACGCGCGCCAACGTCTGACCTTTGCCCACGCGGTCACCGACGTCAACCATCACCTCTTCGACGCGGCCTTCGGCCTCCGAACTGACGGTGACTTCGTCGTATGCGAATAAAGAGCCGACGGCTTCCACCACCCGCTGCTGCCGTCGTTGTTCGACCGGGAAGATCTTGACCTTCGCTTTCGGCTGAGCGCCGCCAGGCTGTCCGTTCTGGGATTTTCCCGACGTGTCGCGCGCGCAGGATGAACCGAATGGAACAAGCAATGTAATAACAGTAATCAGTAAGACAGAATGATATAAAACGGGACGTCGCGTCGAATGAGGAGGCGTCATTAGCTTTCAGTCTCGTCCTTTCAAGCAGAGATGCATAGACAGGATTGACAGGATTCTTCAGGATTGGCGATCAAAAACTTCAACCCGCCCGAACCATTTGAATCCTGTCCGTAATTCCGACGCTGGTTTAGTTTGCGCCGACTTTCGAGAAGACCGCGCTGCCCAGCCGCACGAACGGCCCGCCGTCTTCCGACAACTCCTCGGCCACCGTGAACGAATGCGCGGAGACGACCGAGATGGTGCGGCGCAATTGCAGCTTTTGCCCCTTGGCGGTGACCGGGTCAATCGTGAACCGGATCGAGATCGGGCTTGCCCAATCGCCTTTGCTCGTGAGCGCAACGCCGCTGCCGAGCTTTTCAGTGAAGCCGAGCGTCTTCGTAGCTTCGTCGAAGACGATCACCAGATTATCTTTGAACGCGCCGCCCTCGTGTTTGCAAACGCTCACGCCATCGACAGATTTTCCGTCGGCGCGCTTGGTGAATGTCACCATGCATTCGCGCGGCGCGGGCCACAGCGCGCTTTCGCGTCCGATGTACTTATAGCTCCATTGGCCGACGAAATAATCGATCGATTGTTTCTGCTGCGGCTGCGGCACCTCTATGCGCTGGCGTTGTTGCCCCTGTTGCCCCTGTTGCCCCTGTTGTCCTTGCGCCTGGCTTTGCGGTTGACCCTGCGCTGGCTGCCCGGCTGAGGGGGCGGTCGGGTTTGCGCTGACGCGTTTGAGGTCAATATCGAACGTAATGGCCTGTCCGCCGAAATCGAGCGCGCCCTGTCCTTTCATAGTCTCGCCAGAAACCGTAAAGGTGTAATTGATCGTGATGGTCGCTTGCGGCGACTCGACGTCGGCCCTGGCTGTGACCTTGTCGCCATCGATCTTGAAGTCTTTGAGTTGTACCTCCATGCCTTGCCGCATTCCGGGCATGACGCCGGTGTAAACACCGCCTTCATTTTTAATGACCAGACTTGTCTCGCGCTCACCTTGCAGCGATTGAATCTTGCCCTCCCATCGCCCCACGAGTTTGTCTTGCTGGGCGAAGACGGCGACGGCAAACAGTTGAACGGATACGATGATCGTGCAAACAGCCCCACAGATATTGATCGCTCGGCGCATCAGTTGATTCCTCCGAAATATGGATTATTGGTGGGACAGACTTTAATCTGTCCGTAGCCTGAATTATGGCTGGCAGACTAATGGTCTTTGAAACATAAATGCAACAGGCGCCTTACGATTTGTTTAATCGCGCCGCCCTTCGGCCGAAGAGGCGCGATTGAACAGATCGCAAGGCGCCATCAGCGGCTTTTCAATTTAAAGCTGGTGGTCGGGACGACTCACACTTAATAAGACGGCGCCGCGCGGCAAGCGGTTTCTCATTACACATCGAAAGCGTCAAGCCCGGTAATGTGTTTTCCGATCGTCAGCGTGTGAACTTCGTGAGTGCCCTCGTAAGTATAGACCGATTCGAGGTTGCACATGTGGCGCATGATCGGGTAATCGGCGGTAATGCCGTTCGCGCCCAGGATGCCGCGCGCCGTTCGCGCGCATTCAAGCGCCATCGCCACGTTATTCATCTTCGCCATCGAGACGTGAACAGGCTCCATCACGCCAGAATCTTTCATTCTGCCGAGATGCAAACAGATCAACTGGGCTTTGGCGATCTCGGTCAGCATCTCGACCAGTTTCTTCTGCGTCAACTGATATCCGGCGATGGGCTTCGTGAACTGGACGCGCTGTTTGGCGTAATCGAGCGCGCTCTTGTAACACGATATGGCCGCGCCGACCGCGCCCCACGCGATGCCGTAGCGCGCCTGCGTCAGACACATCAGCGGGCTTTTCAGCCCTTTGCTCTCCGGCAGGATGTTCGTTTCGGGAATCAGGCAATCTTCGAAAACCAATTCTGATGTGACAGATGCGCGCAAGGAGAGTTTATGTTTGACTTCCGGCGCCCTGAAGCCAGGCGTTCCCTTCTCGACGATGAAGCCTCGGATCGTGTCGCTGTCGTCTGTTTTTGCCCAGACGACGGCGATGTCGGCGATCGTGCCGTTGGTGATCCAGGCTTTGCTGCCGTTGAGCAACCAGCCGTCTTTCATGCGACGGGCGCGAGTCCTCATGCTCGCAGGGTTCGAGCCCGAATTAGGCTCGGTCAACCCGAAGCAGCCGATGACTTCGCCGGCGGCCATCCGGGGCAGGTATTTTTGTCGCTGCTCTTCGCTGCCGAAGGCGTAGATTGGGTACATGCAGAGCGAACTTTGAACCGAGGCGAAGCTGCGGATGCCCGAATCTCCCGCCTCCAGCTCCTGCGTGATCAACCCATAAGTGACGTTGTTGACGCCGGCGCAGCCGTATTTTTCTGGCAGATTCGATCCCAGCACACCCAGGTTGGCCAGCTCCGGGATCAGCTCCATCGGGAATCTGCCCTCTTCATAACATTCGGCGATGATCGGGTTGACGCGCTCGTTGACGAAGGCGCGGATCGAATCGCGCGCCAGCTTCTCCTCATCCGAGAGCAATAAATCGAGTTTTAGAAAATCCACTTCGGCTGAACTCATGATTGCATCCTTTCTTCACCTGAGAGCGCACATGATTGGTTTAGTCACAATTCAGCAGATGCGCTTTCGTCCCGGAGGGACGCTGGATATTAGCCGGTGGTAGAACCACCGGAACCGCATTCAACGCCCGCCCCAGCCCTGAAAGGGCGGCAGACCAGACTCGGTCTGTCGCCCCTCCGGGGCTGAGTGTGATATCGGCCACTGGTTCCGGTGGTTCTACCACCGGCTAATATCCGCGGCGCCTCCGGCGCAAAAACTTGTGAATAACCCAATGGCGCCAGTCTCCAGATTCTATCGAGTAATTTCAAACAGCGCCCAATCCCCGGTCTTCATATCGCGCAGCAAGCCGCGCGCCCATTCATATTCTTTGCGCCGCTTTAAAAAATCTTCGGCGATAAAATCGGGCGCGCAGGCGTGACCATATGATCCCCACAATTGCATTTTTTCGGCCATCTGCGCGTCCATCACTTTCGCTTGCACTGTGCCGCCGGGGAAATAAGCGGGCCAGTCCCATTCTGGCACGCCACGCGGCGATGATTCCACCGCGCCGCACAAACTGCGATCATTCGCGCCCTGCTTTTTGGCGAAAGCGTCGAAGTCGTCGGTCTCGAACTTCTTAGCAGCCTCGACGTCGATTCTGCCTTTGTATTTGGCCATCAACTGCGCCCATCTGGCGCGGCGCGCGTTGGCCGAGCTGGCCTTGTTATTCGGATCGAAATCGGTCTCGGCCTTCATCAACTTCTCATCGTTCGGGAAATTCGACCCGACGAAATAACCGTCCTTCGTGCGGCGCAGGCTGTGCTCTTTCAATCCCAATTCAAAGAGCGCGATCTCGCCGGTCTTATTGTCACCGATCAGCCAATCGTTTGCGTAACCGCCGTTGTTGCCTTCGAGCATGATGCGGGCGTAATCGTCAATCGAATCGCTGTATTGCATCGCCTTGCGCGCGCGCTCGAATTCCGGTTTGCCTTTCGGATCGAAGCCCGTGAAGCCGGTGATCGTCGTCTCGGTGATCATGATCCCGCTCTCATTGACGCCGAAATCGTCCATGCTCGCGATCACGCCGGGCAGTCCGTCCATCAACATCCGGCGGCCGACATCAGGCTTGATGTCGAAGATGATGTTCCAGCGCGAGCCGATGACGTAATCGGTCCAGGCGTTGTGCCCCATCACGACGCGTCCGTCCTTTGTCCAGCTTCCGGTGGCGACGAACGCGCTGCAATTGCCCGGCGCCTTGGTCGAGGCTTGCATCCCTTTCTGTTTCTCCAACCACGGCGAGTAGTACTGCGCCAGTTCGATGAAGGCGTTCATCGCGACTACGTCGTAGCGGTCCAGCTTCACTCCCTTCGAGGTTGCGCCCGCGACGATACCGTCAATCTCGTCTTGATACTCTTTGTCCATCTTGGGCCAGAGCATCTTCTCGGCGGATTCGCGGTAAAAATTCCAGTCGCGTTTGGATTGGCGCTCCAGGAAAGGCTTCATCACGCGCAGCAGATCCTCTATCTCTTTCGAGAGGAGAGAGCCGTGTTGATAGCCGATCCTGTCCGGCGCGCCTTCGAGGTGGACGTAGATCCATCCCTGTCGTTCAAACCGGCTGCCCCTTTGAGATTTGTCGTTTGCGCTTGGCGCAGCCGCCGAAGTGGCGCTTTTGTTTTGTTCCGCGCCGCATCCGGCGAGGATCAAAGTCAGCAGCAAAGACGTCGCAATGAGAACAAGCTGTGTCCGTTTCATAATCGCCTCCTGTCAGGAAAACTGATCATTGTTTAGATTTCGCGCGCCAGTGAATCAGCCTGCTAATCCAGAAAATCAGCCCGCCAATCAGGATGAACCCTAGCGCGCCGCCGATCACTTTCAGCCGGAATAATAGAGGGCTGGCTACATCCGGCGGAGGAATCGTTGCGATGATCATCGCGAATGAAGTGATGATCATTCCGCTCGCGCCGACGAACCAACCGCCAATCATCCCGCCGGGCGCCACCACGACATCGCTGGCGTCCTCGGCGCGCCGGCGGTGGATCAAAAAGACTATGAACAGATAAATGTACGGAATAAAGTAGATCAGAATCTGGGTGTCGAGCAGGATTAGATAAACTTCTTCAACGGTCGTGCCCTTACCGAGCACGGAGAGCAACAGAAAGACCGTCGCGAGTGTCGATTGAACGAGAATCGCGACGTAAGGCGTACGCCATTTCGGGTGCACCGCCCCGAAGGCTTTTGGGAAATAACGATCCAGCCCGATCACGAACGCCACGCGCGCAGGCCCGATCAACCAGGCGCCCACGCCGCCTATATTACCGACGGTGTAAAGCATCGCGCACAACGGAGCGATCCACCCTAGCGCGGGTGAAATGTTATCGGCGCCGGTCTTGATCGCCTGTAAAAATCCTGAAACAACGCTGACCTCCTTGTTTGGCAGCCACCACAGCACCGCCGCCGTTCCGAGAATGTAAGCGACCGCGATCAACGGCGCGGAGATGAAGATCGCGCGAGGCAGATTGCGGCGCGGATTTTCGACCTCTTCACCCATCGTCGAAGCCAGCTCGAGTCCCGCGAACGCAAACGCAATTGAAGCCAGCAGATTCAACGCGGGCAGATTGTTCAGATCCGGCTTCAACGTCGTTGTGTTGAGTTCATTGGCCGCGTGGCCGGTCATCGCGCCGTAAACGCCCAGCAAAATCAGAATGAGTCCGGGAATGTACGTGCCGACTCCGCCGGCGTTCTGCAGCCATTTCCCCGTGCCGAGGCCGACAATGTTGATCAGAGCGGCGACCCATAACGCGCCGAGAGTCACGGGCAAAACATAAACCCACCTGTCGCTCAACCCGCTCTCGCCTTTGCCGAAAGCGTAAGTCGCGATCACCGCGGCGGAGATCAGCAGGTTCGGGTAATAGAGCACGTTGTTGATCCAATAGCACCAGCCGCATAAAAATCCGTTCCCTTCGCCCAACGCGCTTTTCGTCCAGAAGTAGATCCCGCCCTCTTTCGGAAATCGCGACGATAACTCGATCACGGCCAGACCTTGCGGGATGAAGAAGAAGACGGCGGCGATCAGCCACATCAGCAAAGAGCCTGGCCCGAATCTCGCCGTCGTTCCAAGATGCCTGAGTCCCAGGATGGCGACGAGATTGAACAGCACCAGATCGGGCAGCTTGAGCGCCCGGACAAGTTGTGGTTTAGCTTGAACGTTTTCCATATCCTCCGTTTATTTACCTGCTATTTTTATAGGCTGTTTTTTTGCGATACTTGATACTGCCGGACGCCGAGCCGAAGACGATCCAGGTCGTTTGGAGTTCAATCCTTCCCGATCCGTTACGCGCGTCTGATCCGTGGTCGATCAACGGACGTTCGGCGCCGTTTTCGCCTTAGTCTTCATTCCTGCCTGCTCGAACTTCGCCGCCATTTCCTTGTAAATCCGCGCGGCCAACCCGTCAGGATAAGTTTGGTAGGGCTGATAAAGGTCGCTGTGATCGCGGCCCGGCACGAGTTCACACACGGCGTCGCTGCGCTTTTCCTTGAAGAAGCCGCAAAGTATCTTCACGGCCTCGTTCAGTCGAAACGTGTCCGCATCGCCGCAGATCACATTGATCTTGCCTTTGAGCTTCGGCGCGAGCCGGGGCCAGTTCTTTTCCAGGATCAATCGGATGTCATAATTTTGCCAATACTTCAGCGTTTCCTGATTCAGTTCGCCGGATTCGCGGTTGAACATCTTCATCGGACGACCGTCCTGGCCGCGCGGACTCCAGACCCACTCGAACGAGGCGAACTGGCCGCCGTATTCGCCCATTACTTCTTCCTGCCGCGCGAACTCTTCGATGCTGACGATGAATTTGCCGCTCATCCGCACCAGTTGTTTCGGCGAGCCGTCGCGTTCGCGGTAGCCGTTGTCGGTCGAACCGGGCGTCGCGTCAATGCCCGTGAACTTGCGCAGGTCAACGGGGTCGGGCGCGGTTGACCACGTCCCGCCGAAGAAATCGGGATAGGTCACCTGCAACCAGAGTGTGCTCCATCCGCCCGACGAATGGCCGGTCAGGAAACGCGCGTAAGACTTGTTGACCAGGCGGAATCGTTTTTCGAGATGTGGGATGAACTCTTCGGTCAACGCCTTTCCCCACGGGCCATTGTTGATCGAATCGGCGAACTCGTGATGACCGGTCGGAAACGAGCCGTCGAGATAGATGTGAATCATCTCGGCGCTCTTGCCCTCGCCCATCTCTTCGATGATCCGAGATCCCTGTCGCCACGCGGCGGTATGGTCTCCGCCAAAACCGTGGACGTGGTAGACGCCGGCGTAAGTCTTCTTCAAACCCTTACCGTAACTCGGCGGCAAAACGACTCCGGCGCGCATCGTGATCGCGCGTCCCCAGAATTTGGTCAGCATCGGGCTTTGAAATTCGACGAGCTTGACGCTCTCGGTATCGGCGGGTTTGAAGGACGCGGGAGTTGAACGAGTCAACGTCAATTCAACCGGCTTGGCGTCCGCAGGGTCCAGGTTTTCGACTTTGACGACGGCGCTGGTCAGGTCGCCTTCGTACTCGCCGTGGTAAGCGAAAGTGTGATTCGAGTCGAGCAGCGCCATCACCTGATACGTTCCCGGCGTGGCTTGAGAGAAAGGCTTCGGATAAGCTTTAAGATCAGGATCAAACTCGATCGTAGCGCCTGGAGCGAAATACTCGACTTCCGTTGCGGCTATCCACGTCGAGCCGGGGATGAAGCCTATCTCGATCGTCTGCATCTCCCGCGGCGCGCCGGTCATCAATACGAATAGGCGGCCCGACGCGGCTTTCGGCGCGATCTCTTTCGAGAGTCTGACGCGGAACCGCAGCGGCGAATGGCGTTCCTGATTTCGTGTCGCGGCGGAGGGCGATAAGAGAATAAGCGCGCAAAGGGCGGAAAAGACAAAACCTGGACGGCGAAGCATCAAGCGGATTCCTTTCAGTTATTTTCGCGTTGGGACAACGTTGATATTGAATCGCGCCTATTCTCACCCACCCGAAACAAAAGGTCTAATCACTTGTCGCCGCGCGCCGTCACGATTTCGCGCGCGGCGGCCCATTGCGTGATGTCTTGACGATTGATCGCGGCGGCCATCAACTCTGGAAACAGATCCGGAGTGCAGGCGAAGGAAGGTATGCCGAACCCGGCGAACGCGGCGGCGACGCTGTGATCGTAGGCCGGCGCGCCATCGTCGTTCAGCGCGAGCAGCGCGATGAATTGGACTCCCGCGCCGGACAAGGTCGCCGCGCGTTTGAGCATCTCCCCTTGATTGCCGCCTTCAAACAGATCGCTGATCAACACGAGAACCGTGTCATGCGGCCGCCTGACCAATCCCTGGCAATAGCCGAGCGCGCGGTTAATGTCGGTGCCGCCGCCAAGTTGCGCGCCGAAGAGCAGTTCGACCGGGTCGGAAAGCTCCGCCGTCAAATCCACAACCGCGGTGTCGAAGACGACCATTTGAGTTCGCACAGACGGCAATGAGGCGAGCACGGCGCCGAAGACCCCTGAATAGACCACCGAGGTCGCCATCGAGCCGCTCTGATCGACGCACAGGATGATGTCGCGCAGCGCCGAACGCTTGCGGCCATAGCCGATGCGCGTTTCAGGAACGATAGTTTTGTAGTCGGGCTGATAGTGTTTGAGGTTGGCGCGGATGGTGCGCGGCCAGTCGATCTCATTGTGGCGCGGGCGGCGGTTGCGCGCGGCGCGGTTCAAGCTGCCGATCACCGCCTGCCGCAGCGGTTCGGCCAGCCTGCGCTGCAACTCTTCAACGACTCGGCGAACGACCAACCGCGCGGTCTCTTTGGTCTTCGCCGGCATCACGCCGCCGAGCGACAGCAGGTCGGCGACCAGATGAACGTCAGGCTCGACCGCTTCGAGCATCTCGGGTTCGAGCAGCATCCGGCGCAGGTTCAAGCGTTCGAGCGCGTCCTGCTGCATCACGCGCACGACCGACGACGGGAAATATTCGCGGATGTCGCCGAGCCAGCGCGCGACGTTCGGCGCAGAGCCTCCCAAGCCACCCTTGCGGTCGGAGTCGTATAGCGCGGCGAGCGCCCGATCCATCGCCAGATCAGCGCCTCGCAGGTCGCAGCCAGTGCCGTCGTTTTCATCGCCGCCCAGAATCAATCGCCAGCGGCGGAGGCGTTCGTCTTCGTTTGTCATGCGGAAACTGATCCAATATTTGTTACTTCTCTGGCAATTTACCTCAGACGGTTTTCATGCCCAACAATCTGGCGATCAGCGGCAGCACGGCTTCGGCGCGCGCTTGATCGAAATCTTCGTGGCGAGGTTGTTCGCCGATCGCCGCGCGGCTCACGCCCGTCAATCCGCGCCGCGCCCGCTCGCCGATCTGACGGCGCTCGGGCGAGGTGAACGTCGAAAAAGTGCGGCGCAGCAACGGCGCCAGCGCCGTGAAGCCATCGCAAGGCAACGCCGCCAACCATTCATCCAGCGTCCGCCACAATGTCTCGTCGTGCAACAACAACAACCCGCTGCCTTTCAGAAATCCTTCGATCCATACCGCCGCCTGCGCAGGTTCGTTCGCGGTCGAAAGCGCGAGGCTTAACCGCCGCGCCCCTTCGTCCGCCGCGAACGCGCCTGCGTCCACGAGCAATCTGCAACACCTTCCCGCGACCAATCCGTGCAAACCGTGTTGATCGGCCATTCGGGTGATTGCGCCTCGCCACGCCGCAAGATGTTCTTCGTTCTGCAACAGACCGATCGCGGCATTGACGCTGACGACGCGGTCGAACATCGCCGCCGCGGCTTCGTCGTTGAGCGAAGCGCAAGCGCCCGGCAATCCGATGCAGACGCGCGCGACCAATCCGGCGACCACTTCGCCCACCATCGCCGCGTCGGTTCCGCGCACATTGCCGTAGCGCTGAACGTCGGCGAGCGGCGGCAGCGCGTCCATTAAATGCGCAACGTCGCTCGCCACGGCGGCCTCGGCTTGCAGACGCGTCATCACGTGGCTGACCGCGCCTGGCAGATCGGCGAGCAACGACTGATCGAGCAGCTTGGTCAACGCCGGCAAATCATTCGCGCGATCCGCCGCGTCGCGCGCAAAGGCGGTCGCGGCCCCGTAAATCGTATTCCCCCAGACGCCCGCTTCGATCAACTCTACGACGAATTCGGGATCCCAGCGCAATCGCCAGATTTCGTGGAAAGTCCCTTTGCCGCCTGCCCGGCGCCTCTCGCCCCAGCGAACTCCGAGCAACGACAGACGATGCAGCAATCGGCTGCGATCAAGATCGTTGGGTTTGCGCAGGTCTAGATCGAGCGAGCGCTCCAGCGCCTCGGCGGGCAAACGCAGCCGCTTCTGTTCGCGCGCCAAATCCTGCTGCAGCGGCGCGAGCGGCGTCTCTTCGGGCACGGAGCCGAGCGTCTCGCCGACGATCAACTTCTCGTGAATCAACCGCAGCGGCAGATCATTGCCGAAACAGAAGACCGATTGCGTCGCCTCGTTCAATTCGGGCAGCCCCGGTAGAGGGCGGTCGCGCAAAGCCGCCAACGTCTCGGCCAACCGCACGGCCTCGATCACATGCGCAGAAGAGACGTCCAGGTCTTCTTCGCGCATCAATCGCGCCACGCGCGTCATCCATCGGATCGGTACGCCGTCGCGCGACGTCCACAAATGGTGATACCAGCCGGGCGATTCGACGCCTGCGCCATAACCGCTGCGGTAAGACAATCGCCCATATGTCCATGGAATCCACGTCGCCTGCGTCTTGACCTTTGGCAGGTCCTTCAACAATTCCGCATCATCCTTCGCCGACGGAGTGTTCCCGGCGTCAATCGTGAGCGCGGGCGCGTGCCAGGCGCCGCACACGACCGCGATTCGCTCGAACCCTTCCTGCGCGGCGGCTCGAATCGTTTGCCTCATCCAGGCTTCACGTTGGGCTTCAAGCCTGGCTTCTCGTTGAATTACGGGTAAAGCTCCGCCTTGTTCAA
Source organism: Blastocatellia bacterium (assembly GCA_035714085.1). Taxonomy (GTDB): domain Bacteria; phylum Acidobacteriota; class Blastocatellia; order RBC074; family RBC074; genus JAJVID01. The sequence continues at coordinate 13,716 of DASTMP010000413.1, read as the reverse complement.
CTGGTCGATCGACGGGCAGCGCCGATTCGCGCAGCGCCGCCATCGCTTCCAGGATCGCGACGAAGAGATCGGCGCCTTCACGCCTGTGCTCGACCATGTGCTCCCACCAGCGCTCGCCGTCGCTGTAACCAGCGGCTGCGGCCAACTGGCCTATCGGGTCGTCGTGGATTTGAGATTCGCGACCTGAATCTTGAGATTCAACGTCGTCTGATATCGCCAACCGGTGTGATTGCGGCAAATCCATAAAACGCACGGCGATCTTGCGCGCCAACCCGTAATCGAGCGCCTGCCATTCAGGAGAGAAGACGGCGAAAGGATAAAAGACCGCTCGCTGAGGTTGATCAGGCGGATAAATCAACAGCGCGACCGGCGGCTTCATCTGCGGATGCCTGAGCAATGGCATCGCCTCAGCCGCGTCGGGCGGGCCTTCAACGAGAAGGCAATCGGGCCGCAATGTTTCCAGCGCCTGACGCAGGCTGCGCGATGAACCTGGGCCGTGGTGTCTTACGCCAAAAATGCTTAAAGAGATAGCAGCCATAGAGTTTTTCAGCTCTCAGGAGACTTCACGACACGCCCTGTACAAATCCTTCCACCCATCGCGCTCTTTCACCACCGTTTCCAGATACTCCAACCACACCACGCGATCCTGCACCGGGTCTTTGATCACCGCGCCGACCAGGCCTGACGCGACGTCGTTCGAGCGTAATTGTCCGTCGCCGAAATGCGCCGCGAGCGCGAGGCCACTGTTGACAACTGAAATCGCTTCGGCTGTGCTCAAGCTCCCGCTCGGAGATTTGAGTTTGGTCTTGCCGTCCTGCGTCTTGCCGTCGCGCAGTTCGCGGAAGACGGTTACGATGCGGCGAATCTCGCCGAGCGCGGGCGGCTCGGCGGGTAATTCCAGCGCGCGTCCCAGAGCCTCGACGCGCCGCCTGACGATCTCTACCTCTTCATCAGCGGTTTCGGGCACGGGCAGAATCACCGTGTTGAACCGGCGTTTGAGCGCGGACGAAAGCTCGTTCACGCCGCGGTCGCGATTGTTAGCCGTGGCGATCACGTTGAAGCCTTTGGCGGCCTGAACTTCTTCGTTGAGTTCGGGGATTGGCAACGTCTTTTCCGAGAGGATGGTGATCAGAGTGTCCTGCACGTCCGAAGTGATGCGCGTTAACTCTTCGACGCGGGCGATCTTGCCGTTCTGCATCGCGCGCATCACGGGGCTTGGCGTGAGGGCTTCGCGCGAAGGGCCTTTGGCCAGCAGGCTGGCGTAATTCCAGCCGTACCGGATCGCCTCTTCGGCTGTGCCAGCCGTGCCTTGCACGAGCAGCGTCGAATCGCCGGAGACGGCCGCCGCCAGATGCTCGCCCAACCACGTCTTAGCGGTCCCAGGAACCCCTAGCAGCAACAGTGCGCGATCGGTCGCCAACGTTGCAATCGCGATCTCGACCAGCCGACGCTGCCCAATGTATTTCGGAGAGACTTCAAAACCGCTGTCGAGTTTGCCGCCGAGGATGTAGACGGCGACGGCCCACGGCGAGAGACGCCAATTGGGCGGCCGCTGCCGCTCGTCGGCCTTGGCGAGTTCGCTCAGCTCTTCGGCGAACTGGTGTTCTGCGTGTTCGCGGAGCAGCGTCGTTTCAGCCTTCCTATCGGACTTTTTCATTGCGTGATCTCCTTGAGCATTTCATGACGAAACTGAATGAAGTTTAAAAATTGCTCGATCGCCGGCGCGGGTTCGGTTGGCGGCTTCATGGCGTCGGTCAGCCGCGATATCGTTTCTGGAATCAGCGCCGGATCGAGACGGCAGCCGATGTTGTCGGTAAAACCAGACCACATCCAGCTATCCTTGAACCTGTCTGTCGCCGCGTGATGGAGCAGGCTGCTAATCACCGCGCGGCTCAACGCCTCGCCCCATTGGCGCCAGCAGGTCGCAACGTAGCTGCGCGCCGGTTTGGACGTATGCAGCGAAGGGTCGTTTCTCAACAACTTGAGAATGAAAGCTTCCTGTCGCGCTTGCGGCAGGACCTGAAACAAATACGACGCCTGCTCCTGTTCATAAGTTTCGGCAAGCAACGCGTCGGCCCATTCCACGTCCCCGCAGAGCCGCGCCGCTTGCGACCATCCCTCAAGCAACACGCTCTTCCACTCGCCTCGTTTCGCGACCTCGATCAGTTTGCTGACCGGCCAGCCCGATTCCTGCGACCAGAACTTCGGCGGAATCAAGCCGAGCGTCTGTTGCAACCACCAGGCTTTTTCGCCGAGGCCCTGAGAATAGGGTTTCGGCTCGACGCCGTCGCGCTGCATCGCCTTATCACATGCCTCTGGCAAAGTGACCTCAATTGTCTTGCGTTTCAGCCTGTTGAGTTTGAACGTGAGCAGTGGACGAGCGCGTTCGAGCATTCGCTGGCGCAAAGCCGATTCCGGCAACCGGCTGAGAAGATCAGCTGCGGCTCGGCGAACCTCTTTGCGACGGTCATCAAGCCCAGATTCAAGAAAAGCTTCGTCGTCGAGGCTCAAACCGTATTCGAACAAGGGCAAGAAGTCAGCGCGGTCTTTCGGCGATTCCTGCGGCCAGGTTGACGCCAATAATTCCCGCGCCCGCGCCGCGTCTCTTTTTCGCAATTCGGCGAGAACCGCCCGTCGTTGCTCGCCGCCGCCAGTCTCCCAAAGCGTTTCGTCGAATCCGCCGACGGCGTAGGCCCAATCCTGATTTTGCGCCGCGAGCCAGCGACCGCGCGCGCACAACACCGTCAGAATCGGTTCGCGCAACTCTTCCTGTATTCGACCGAGTTCGAGCAGCGGCGGCAATACCTCTTCCGGCGCTCGTTGTCCCGCCGCCGCAACCTTCGACAGCCACTCCGGCGCCAGCCGCTGATATTCGCCGCGCAACATCATCGCCAGATGAACCGCCGCCCGTTCGCTGCAACGCGGCGTATCATCAAGCGCGCAAGCTTCTGGCAACCGCCGCTCGTCTTTCAAAGGCAAACTTCCAGCCCGCTCGTAAAGCGAAACCAGCGCCGCCGCGCCGAGCAGCGCGCCTTCACGGTCGTTCTGATCGAGTTGCGCGAGCAGTTCGCCGAGTTTGTCCGACTCCCTGTTGAGCGAGGGCGGTTTCCGCTCGCAGCCGATCAACGCTGTATTGGTGATTTCAGTCCATAAACTCACTTGGAAATTTCCCTACGCCGAGTCAGTACCGCGAGCGGTACTGACTCGGCGATCCATCACTCTGTTAGCCCTGAGCAACGAATAAATTCGTTACTACAAGGAGAGTAACTCATCTGAATTTCACAAAACGCCCCTCCGCGAACGCCGAAAGCGGCCAGAGATGATCACCGTCCCATTCGCCGAAGACATCGATCTCGCGCCCGCCGCTCAGGGCCAGCATCGTCCATCCGAATTCAAAACGCGGCGCGAGCTTCAACGCCCTGTCTTCAGTGTCTCGAATAAACCACGCGTCGTCTCGACTGAGCGGCGTAACATTGAGCAAGGGCATCGGAAACTTTTCAAGCCATGGGTTCGCCGCCATCGCGCCCGCTAAGGCTTCGTGCGCGTCGGCGATCTTCGCATAACCCGAAATCCGTTCGGGCGGCGCTGGCGCGCCATGTCGCTGTTTGACGATTGCGCGCATCGGGTATGCGGCTGGGAAGAAGACCAGCTCGGCTTCGATCACAGCGCCTGTAACGAAGCTCGCATCGAGCTGCTGCTGCCCGTGCGCGAAATGCAATATCAACGCGGCGCGACCGCTATGCTCTCCCCGAAGCCAGATGCGCTGCGCGCGCAACCGGTCTTCTTCTTCGACTCGCTGGCCCAGGACCAGCCATCGGTCGCGCACGCCAGTTTCGCGCGACAAATCCTCCTGATTTTGCGTCCAGCCGATCAACGCGCGAATGTCCGCCTGCGCAGCCTCCGGCAATTCGGCGATGCGTTTGAATCCTTCGATTAACAGGTACAATCTACTCAGCCGCTCCAACAACCGCCCTTCCCAACCCTCGCCCGAAGCGGGAACGCCAGCCATTTCGCGCGTCAGTCGCGCGACTCCCGGCGCCTGCGCGTCGATCAATCGCGCGGCCATGCGCTCCCAAAACTGAGGCGGCTGCGATTGGGCCGCAGCCAACCCGCCGCGCGCGAGGTCGCGCAGCCACAGCTCCAGCTCCCGCAATCCGGCCGTGACCTTCGTCTCGCGACCGGCCGCGCGCTTGGCCTGAGCGGCCTCGTCAACGATCTTTTCGCCCGCTTCGGCCTTCTCCCGCTTCTCGACGCGTTGCTGGGCGCGTTTGGCGCGAGACGCCGTCCATTCGACGACCCAATCCGGCGGCTGCTTCTCCTTGAACGCAGCGGCGCTTGACATGAGCAACAGAAACAATCCGAGTCCATGTTTGCATGGGAATTTGCGGCTCGGGCAGGAGCAGCGAAACGCCGGCTCGGTCAAATCAATCTGCGTTTGATAAGGGTTCTTGCCGCTGCCCTGACACAAGCCCCAGGCCGTCTGTTCATCGGCGCCGAGCGTGAGCCATTTGCGCGAGGTGGCCAGTCCCTGCCCGGCTTTGGCCGACGCCGCGTCGGGCGCCAGCGCCAGGATTTGTTCGGTCGTCCAGTTCATGGTTTCTGGGGGGTCGTTGGTTATCGCGCTGACAATATCCAATGCCCAATCGGTCGAACAATTTTCCGCCCTCAAGCGAGGTGGCGCAGTTCGCGCAGCGCGACCGAGATCATGGAGACGTCCATAGCAGGCGCGTTCTTGAGTTCGGCCAGCAGTTGCTGCGTGCGTTCGATCGCGCGCCGGTTGCGCGACTGCCACGCGCCGACCAACGTCTCGGGCGACGTGTTTTCATCGAAGCCATTGATCGCTTCGACCGTGATGGCGCTCTGCAACCCTGTGAGGTCGTCGAGCATGGCGTTGCGGGCCATCGCCTTCCAGTGCTGGTCGGCGGGCAGGGCGTTGATCTGCTTGCGCAGTTCCGGCAATCCGAGCCGGGTGGCGAGATCGAAATAGACTCCCGCCACGTGTTCGACCTTCTGCTCGCTCATCGCCGCCACCTCGACAATATCGAGCGCCGCAAACAGCGCGTCGAGGCTGGATGCGCGGAGCGCCGTGGGTTCGGGCACGCCGCTCGCCATTAGATTCGCGGCGAGCGATTGCATCCGCTCGCGGTCCGCCTCGTCGAGGGCGCCGGGCAATTGCCGCGCGAGCGCCTCCACTCCCTGGCGGAAGTGGGAGATGGCGCTCTCCATATCTTCGGTAAGTCGCCGCGAACGGAGGAACCACGCGGTCGCGCGCACGACCAGACGGTCGGCCTCAATCACCATCGCGGCCTGAACGCCGTCTTCGACTTTGTTGTCGAGCGCTTCAATCCCCTTCCAGAGCGGCACCACACCGAAGGACTCGCGCGCGAGCAGATAGGCCCGCACGATTTCTGCCGGACTGAAGCCGGTGATCTCCATCAGGTAATGGACGAATGTGCCGCCGACGCGGTTGAGCATGCTGTTGGTGACGTGGGTGGCGATGATCTCGCGCTTCAGCGGATGGCGAGGCATATAGCCGGAATAATGGTCGCGCAGCGCCTGCGGGAAATATCTGACGAGCGCCGATTCCACCCATGGGTCGTCGGGAAGCGAAGAGGCGAGCAACTCGTCGAAGAGCCAGATCTTGCTATAAGCGAGCAAGACCGCGTTCTCCGGCTTGGTCAATCCGGTCTGCTTCGCGCGACGTTCCGCGATCTCATCGTCCGAAGGGAAAAATTCGAGGTGGCGATTGAGCCGCCCTTTCTTTTCGAGGAAGCGGATGAATCGCTGCTGCGGGTCGAGCAGTAGAGATGCCATGTGTCCCGAGACCGACAGCCACTGCGTTTGCGAGTAATTGTCGCGCAGCACGAGAGCGGCCACTTCATCGGTCATCTGGGCCAGCAGGGCGTTGCGCTGTTTCTCGGTAATCTCGCCGTCTGCCTGCGCCAGGCCGAGCAGAATCTTAATGTTGACCTCGTGGTCGGACGTGCTCACGCCGGCGGAGTTGTCAATCGCATCGGTGTTAATGCGTCCGCCGGAGAGCGCGTATTCGACACGGCCCAGTTGAGTGAAGCCGAGGTTGCCGCCTTCGGCGACGACCTTGCAGCGCAGGTCCACGCCGTTGACGCGCACGGCGTCATTGGCGCGGTCTCCGACCTCGGCGTTCCTCTCCTGGCTCGATTTGACGTAGGTTCCGATGCCGCCGTTGTAGAGCAAATCTACGGGGGCCTTGAGAATAGCGATGATCAGTTCATTGGGCGCCATCTCTTCGGCCTCCACGCCGAGCGCCCGCCGCGCCTCCGGTGAGACCGGGATCGATTTGGCCGAGCGGGGATGGACGCCGCCGCCCGTCGAAATCAGGCTTGCGTCGTAATCGGCCCACGACGAGCGCGGGAGATTGAAGAGACGCTTGCGCTCCTCGAAGCTCGCCTCTGTGTCGGGATCGGGGTCGAGAAAGATGTGGCGATGATCGAATGCGGCGACCAATTTGATGTGGCGCGAGAGCAGCATCCCGTTGCCGAAGACGTCACCCGACATATCGCCGATTCCGGCCACCGTGAAATCGGCGCCTTGCGTGTTGACGCCCATCTCCCGGAAGTGTCGTTTGACCGACTCCCACGCGCCGCGCGCGGTGATGCCCATCTCCTTGTGGTCGTAGCCGGCAGAGCCGCCTGAGGCGAAGGCGTCGCCCAACCAGAAGCCGTATTCCTTGCTGATCGCATTGGCGTAATCGGAGAAGGTGGCCGTGCCCTTGTCGGCGGCGACTACCAGATAAGGGTCGTCATCGTCGTGTCGTCGGAGTTGCGGAGGCGGCTCAATCCGGTCCTGTACGCGGTTGTCCGTCAGGTCTAGCAATCCGCGCAGATAGTCTTGATAGCATTCCACGCCCTCCCTCTGATAAGCCTCGCGGTCGGCGGGCGAGGGCGCGCGCTTGAGCACGAAGCCGCCTTTCGATCCGACGGGCACGATGATGGTGTTCTTGACCATCTGCGCCTTGACGAGTCCCAGTATCTCGGTGCGGAAATCCTCCGGGCGATCGGACCATCGCAAGCCCCCGCGCGCCACCCTGCCGCCGCGCAAGTGTACGCCCTCGAAGCGCGGAGAGTAGACGAAGATTTCGAACATCGGCCTGGGTTCGGGCAGCGCGGGAATCTTCGACGGGTCGAATTTGAAAGAGAGGAATGACCGCCGCCGGCCAGCGCCGTCCGTGCGCCAGAAGTTGGTCCGCGTGGTGGCGCGGATGAGCGCCAGGATTTGCCGCAGCACGCGGTCCTCGTTCAGATTCTGTACGCGGTCGAGCGACGCCTTGATTTCTCTGACCATCTCGGCCTCGGCCTCCTCGTCGACACGCGACGCGGGGTCGAAGCGCAGCTTGAAGAGTTTGATCAGTTGGGGCGCGACGTCGGCGTTGTTGGCGAGCGTGGCCTCGATGAATCTGAGGGGGAGCGGGAATCCGATCTGCCGCAGATATTTCGAGTAGGCGCGGAGGATGATGATCTCTTCCGCCGGCAAGCGCGCGGCGATGACCAGGCGGTTGAAATCGTCCCTCTCGATCTCGCGGCGAAAGAGACGTCCGAACGCGTCCTCGAAGATCGCCTGCAACTCGTCGATCTCCATGTCAATGTCCGCGCTCTCACTCATCAGCCCGAAGTCATGAATCCAGACCGGCTCAGCCCCTTCAATCTCGAGGTGGTAAGGGCGTTCGTCCAGCACCTTCAGCCCCATGGATTCGAGCATCGGCAGGCTGTCGGAGAGCATCACGGGCTTGCCTTTGTGAACGAGTTTGAAGCGGAGCGTGCGCGGCGCGGCTTCGAGCGGGCGATAGAGCGAGAGCGCGAACGGTTCGCCCGCCAGCACGCGCTCGGCGCGCTCGCAATCTGGCACGGCGCTGCGCGCCGCGAAGTCCTCGCGGTAAGCGGCCGGGAAGGCCGCCCCGAAGCGATGGAAGAGGTCGTTACCGCGGGCTTCGCCGAGCGCCTCGACCAAAGCCTGCTTCAGATCGTCTTCCCACCGGCGCGCCGCCGCCGTCAGACGCCGCTCAATGTCGGTCACGTCGAATTCCGGAATCTCGCCGGGCGTCGTGCGCACCACGATCAGGGTGCGGACCAGCAGCGACTCGGAGAAGAAGACGTTGAAATCGGAGCTGACGCCGTTGAACGCCTCTTCGAGCAGCTTCCGCCACCGCTCCTGCAACTCGGTCGTGTAATATTCGCGCGGGGAATAGATCAGGCAGGCGAGGAAGCGGTCGAACGGATCGCGCCGCACGAATAGACGGAATCGCTGTCGCGCGCCGAGCTGCAGAATCCCGGTCACAATCTGCAAGAGCTCAGTCTCGCCGATCTGGAACAGCTCGGCGCGCGGGTAGGTCTCGATGATGTCGAGCAGCGTCTTGCCGGTGTGGCCGCCGGGCCGGATGCCGGTGCGCGAGATGACATTGGCCGTCTTTCGCCGCAGCAGCGGAATCTCCGACGGTTTGGCGCTGTAGGCGGTCGATGTGAACAGCCCGAGAAAACGATGCTCGCCGCAGACCTCGCCCCGCTCGTTGAATCGTTTGACGCCGATGTAATCTAGATAGCCGGGGCGGTGGATGGTCGAGCGCGAGTTGGCCTTGGTGATGTATAAGAGTCTCGGCAGACGCGCGAAGGCGCGCACGTTCGACGGCAGGGCCGAAGCGCCAGAGGCTGTCGATTTTCCGTCCCCCTCGCGCAGGATTCCCAGCCCGGAGTTCGGCACGACGCGCAGCGCCTCTTCGCCTTCGACCCCGGTCAGGTCGTAGCAGCGGTAGCCGAGGAAAGTGAAATGATTGTCCGAGAGCCATCGCAGAAACGCCTTGCTTTCGAGCAATTCATCAGGCGCCAGGGGGGGACTGGTGGCCTCGATCTCATTGAGCGCCTCCGCGACCTTCGCCAGCATTTTTTTCCAGTCGGTTACGGCGCGCCGCACATCTCCGAGCACTCGCGACAGATCGGCTGTGAGCGCCGCAATCTTACCCGGCGAAACGACCCGATCGACCTCGACATGCATAAGCGATTCAGGGCTGACTCCCTCGCCGGTCGACGTGGGCATCTCTTCGACCTCCCCGTCGGCGCGCCTGCGCGCCATCATAATCGGATGGATGATCAGGTGAAGCGTCAGCCCATGCCGGTTCGCTTCCATAGTCACTGAATCGACCAGGAAAGGCATGTCGTCGTTGACTATCTCGATCACCGTGTGTGTCGATTGCCAGCCATGCTCTTCGACCGTCGGGTTGAAGACGCGCAGCTTCGGCTTGCCATGCTCGCGCTTGCGCGCGAAGTTCCAATGCGAGAGCGCGACGCCGTAAAGGTCGTCCACGCGGCGCTCCATCAAATCTTCCGGGGCCACCTGCTGGAAATATGCGCTCACGAACCGCTCAATGGCGTCGCGCTTTTCGGGCGCCGCCTTGGCGCACGCCAGCGCAAGAATCTCTTCCATCCTCTCGGCTTTTTCCATTCTCGTGTCTACTCCTCATCTAACTATAACCGCTCACGGTCGTAAAAGTAGGTTTTTGCGCACCCGCCTTAAATTCGCGTTGCGTATTGTCCATTGAATGATCTGGCGCCGAAAGGTCGCTTGAACAAATCATCGGGTTCTTTCAACAAATTTAGCCGGAATTGACGCGCTGATATAAAAAGAACGAAACCTTTCCTCGGCTCGTATCACATACCGGCCATCTAGTATTGCGAATTTCGAAGACCGGTCAATATGCGAGCCATACTGCTTTTCCTCTTTTTACCTTTCGGGTCGCTTGTCGCGGCTCAGGATGCGCCTTCGCCAACGTCTTTGCCCACGCCCTTAAAAGACGGCGCGAAAACTCCCGCTGGGAAGCGCGCGGTCGAGACGCCGCCCGAAAAAGCGACGCCCGTTCGCATCGCGCGCTTCGACTCGGCGCCCACAATTGATGGCCGGCTCGACGACGACGTTTGGGGGCGGGCTACGATACTCAAGGATTTCTACCAAATCCAGCCCGGCGACAACATCGCTCCTTCCAAGTCGGCCCAGGTCCTGCTCGGCTATGACTCAAAACATTTATACATCGGCTTTCGCGCGACGGACGATCCGGGAAAGGTGCGCGCGACCGTGGCCAAACGCGATCAAATCTTTGATGACGATTATTTTGGCTTCTATCTGGACACATTCAACGACCGTCGCCGCGCTTACGCGGTCTTCTTCAATCCGCTCGGGGTGCAGGCCGACGGCGTCTTCACCGAGGGCAACGGCGAGGATTACAGCATTGACATTGTGATGGAATCGAAGGGCGTGGTGACCGATGAAGGTTATTCGGTCGAGATCGCCATCCCGTTCAAATCGCTGCGCTACGAAGCGGGCAAGGGCAAGGTGTGGAACGCTCATTTCTTTCGACGGATCAAACATTTCAACGGCGAGTTGGATTCGTGGATGCCGGTTTCGCGCGACAAATCCGGCACACTCAATCAAGCCGGACAACTGACGGGTCTCGAAGACATCTCCACTGAACGCGCGCTTGAGCTGATCCCGAGCCTGGCGGTTTCGGAGGCCGGAAGGCGCGTGCGGGCGCTCCCTGTCGGTTCGACGCAACCCGATCCGGGCCGCCTGGTCAATCAACCTGTACATCTCGATCCTGGGCTGACGATGAAGTTCAGTCCGACGCCGACCGTGACGATCGACGCCGCAATCAATCCCGATTTCGCGCAGGTCGAAGCCGACCAGACGGTGGTCACGGCCAACCAACGATTCCCGATCTTCTTTGAAGAGAAGCGGCCTTTCTTTTTCGAGGGCATTGATCTCTTCCAAACGCCGCTGCAGGCGGTCCACACGCGTTCGATAGTCGATCCCGATTACGCGCTCAAGCTGACCGGGCGTCGCGGGCGCAACAGCTTCGGATTACTGCTGGCGTCTGACAACGCGCCCGGCAATTTCAGCGAAGACGAGCGCAACGATCCGCAGACGCGCCCTGACATCGAGCGTTTTCTGGACAAGAACGCATACGTCGGCATCCTGCGTCTCAAGCGCGACATCGGCAAGGAAGCTAACCTAGGATTGATCGCCACGAGCTACAACTTCATCGAGAATCACAATCAGTTGGGCGGCCTCGACGGCCGCTTCCGGCTCGATCAGAAGACGGTCTTCAGCTTTCAGGTCCTCGGAACGCATTCTCGAAAAAACTTCTTCGATCCTGACCGCGGAGAAGACCTCTTCCGGACGGGCAACGGGCTTGGCTACAACTGGAATCTGGATATGTCGGGGCGTCATTTCGGTTACATCGTCGGCATGACGGGCAGGACGCGGGATTACCGCGCGGACGTCGGCTTTACGCGCCGCGCCAACACCAACGAAGCGAATTTCTTCTCGCGCTATAGCTCCGAGCCGAAGCCCAAGGCGACGCTCATCGACTGGCAGTTGTCGCAATCCAGCGGCGCGAATTTCGACTTCCAGGGACGGTTGCAGAATTGGATCGTCGAGCCTCTCTTCAGAATGCAGTTCAAACACCAGACTTACCTCGGCATCGGTTACACCCATCGCTACGAGCGAATCTTCGAAGAAGAGTTCGGAGCAAGACGCGCGGCCGGGCGGCAAGGAGCATTCTTCGGCCCCGACCCGGAGCGTTCGACTTATCGAAAGGAGGTCTGGGGGTTCGCCGAAACGGCGCCGAGCAAGAAGTATTCGGCGAACGTCAACGGCGTCTATCGCTGGGGCGAATTCGATTACGACTTCGGCGCGGGCCTTCGCTTTCCGCGAGTCAGCCCTGCGGCGCTCATTGATCCCGACGCGCCGATGGATCCCGGTCCCGGAACCTCACTGAACCTCAGTGGGAATTTCAATTATCAGCCGACCGACGCCCTGCGACTCTCGCTCAACTACACGAAGAGCCGATTGGAACGCTACGACACCGGTCGCGTGGCCTTCGACGATAACATCTATTCGTTGCGGACGACCTATCAATTCACCCGCTTCCTCTTCGCGCGCGCGCGAATTGATTACTCCACATTGAGTTCGAACATACGCGGGCAATTCCTGTTGGGATGGACGCCGAATCCGGGCACGTCGTTCTACGCCGGTTACAATGACGATCTGACTCGCAACGGATACAGCCCGTTCACCAACCAATTCGAACCCGGCTTCCGGCGCAACGGCCGCACATTCTTCATCAAAATGTCCTACCTAATCCGTCGTAGCTATTGAACCTCGTGGCGCTGCTGGCTTATTATCTGCCGGCGCGACAGGCGACAAAAGTGAACCCGATGATCGCTTTTTGGTATGAGTGAAGGACGCAGGCGCCGTTTGCCAGCCAAATCTTGCGCTGTCAGCCCAACCTTGCGGCTCATTTCGACTTCTACCACAACAACCTTCAGGTTTTTCTGCTCCAGCGTCGGCCAGCCTGCGGTATGCTGATTGCCGATTGCAAGTTCGCGCGCCGGGATCAAAACGTCCGGCGCCCCGCTCCATATCTTTATCTCTTTATCTCTTTCGCTCTCTATCAACAATAACGCATTGCTGTCTGCGTAATTATTCGCAGAAAGACTCTATCCATTCCACAACTTAGGAGGTTAAGTAATGAGACGATGTGTGAGATTCTTCCCCGTAATCCTGGCCGCACTGGCTATGGCGGCCAGCGGCTCAAACACGATCTTACGTCAAGCCAGCGCGCAGGGCGGCGCGCTGGGCGCCGTGCAGAAGGGCGGCGGGCAGAAGAGCGGCCCGGCGACGTTGAGCGTCGAGGCGCAGCAGCAGATCACCGCCATACTCAAAGAAAAACAATCACGCACAAAAGAGGAAAGAAAGGTCAGCCCGCAACTCCTCTATGCGATGAGAGCGCTGCGCGGCGAGCCGATGACCGCGAAGGGCGAGGTCAGCAAGCTGAATACGGCGATGTCCATTGCTAATTCCGCGATGGACGCCTCTCAATCTGATCATCGGGTACCCGTTACTGTCAAAGCCGCCGCCAACAAGGAGTTAATCATGGCTATTGACAAGCTCGGTGGTTTGGTTCAATTCGCCTCGGAAAAGGACGGGGTGATCCACGCTCTCATGCCACTCGGCTCATTGTTAGAGCTGGCGAGTCTGGATAGTGTCAAGAAAATCATGCCGGCCGCCTTCGAGAAGATGTTGCATAGTCAAATGCCCGGCGCAAATAGAATGGCGACGCCTTTCGGAATGAACGGCGCAACCCCCGATTTCAATCGACGCGCGATGAACGTTCGCACGAACCTCAAAGCGGCGCTCGCGAAATTCGGGCCCCGCGCGGCGGCGCAAGACCAGACGACCAACGCCGGGAGCGTGACCTCGAAAGGCGATGTGGCTCACAACGCGGCGGCGGCTCGCAATTTCTTCGGCGTCAGCGGGGCGGGAGTCAAGATCGGCGTTCTCTCCGATAGCGTCGATTTCCTGGCGCAATCGATAGCCACCGGCGATTTGCCTCCGGACGTGACAGTATTGCCGGGACAGAGCGGCGTGCCCGGCACCGGCGAGGGCACGGCGATGCTCGAGATCGTCCACGACATGGCGCCCAGCGCGAAGCTCTTTTTCGCCACCGCCTTCACCAGCATTGAGAGTTTCGCCGATAACATCCGCGCTCTGCGCGCTGCGGGCTGCGACATTATCGTCGATGACATCATCTACTTCGCCGAGTCGCCGTTCCACGACGACATCGTTTCGACCGCTGTAAACGACGTGATCGCAGACGGCGCGCTTTATTTCTCGTCGGCCGGCAACGAAGGCAAC